>CAUAJB010000020.1 GCA_958429225.1 uncultured Collinsella sp. | reverse complement strand
CGCCCCGCAACCGGTAACGATCCGGTTGCGGGGCGCTTTTCGCACATACAACAAAACCGCAGGAAAAACCTGTCAAAATAAACCTGTCCCTAAATGGCAGGTTTTACTGAAGAGTTGCGTCGATTGCCTTGACCAGGGCGCTGCGCATGCCGGCGTCCTCGAGCGCAACGACGCCCTTGATGGTGGCACCACCGGGCGAGCATACGGCATCCTTCATCGCCGCAGGATGCTGGCCAGTTGCAAGCTGCAGCTTTGCCGTGCCCAGCACCATCTGGCTCACAATGCGATAGGCATCGGCGCGCGGGATACCGTGCTTGACCGCTGCATCGCCCAGGGCCTCGATTGCCATGGCGACAAATGCCGGAGCGCAACCACCCACCGTGCCGCCCACAAACAGCAGGCTCGTATCGAGCTCGACGACGGTGCCAAGCTTACCGAGCAGGTCGAGCACAACAGCACGCTGCTCGTCGCTGAGCGTAGAGGATTTCTCGCAGGCGATGACGCCCTCGCCCACCGAAACCGGCGTGTTGGGCACCGTCGAGATGTGCGCGACACCCGGCAGGACCTGCTCCCACTTGGCACTGTCCCAGGTCCAGGCAACCGACAGAACGACCTTTTTGGCAAGAGCATCCTTGAGCGGGACGAATACCTTCTCGATCATGTACGGTTTGACCGCAGCGACCACGATATCGGATGCGGCGACAACCTCGGCGGCATCGTGGCAAGCGGCCATCCCACGCGCCTCGCAGCGCTCAACCAGTGCGTCGTAGCGACCCGCGCAGGCGCACATGTCGCTCGCAGCTACACCGGCAGCGATCCAGCCATCGGCCATAGCGCTCGCCATATTGCCAAAACCGACAAATCCAATCTTCATATCGCATAGTCCTTTCAGACACATTCCTCAAAACGAAAGGTATTGTCCCACGCCATTGTTTCGTATTGCCGACCTATTTGTGATACGGCTCGCCTCGGCTGATCTTGCAGGCGCGATAGATTTGCTCCAGCAGCACCACGCGCGCCAAGTTATGCGGCAAGGTAATACGTCCAAAGCTGAGCATCTCGTCGGCTCGTGCGCGCACGTCATCGCTCACGCCGTCCGATCCGCCAATCACAAAGGCGATGTCGCTGCTGCCTCGCAGCATAAGATCGTCGAGCCTCGCCGAAAACTCCTCGCTCGAGCGCTCTTTGCCCTCAATGGCCAGCAGGATCACATGCGCTCGAGACGGCAGGGCAGCAAGAATCGCCGCCCCCTCCTTGTCGCGCGCGGCATCCACGCCGCCCGCCTTAGCCGGGTCGGTATCGGCCACCTCGCGGATATCCACCTTGGCATAGGCACCTAGGCGCTTGGTGTACTCGGCGCACGCGTCCTTCCAAAAGCGCTCCTTGAGCTTACCGACGCAAACGACGGTGTATTTCACGCGTGTCTACTCCTTCGAATCGTTTTGAACTTTGCTGGCTGTCAGCATCTGCTCGAACATCGAGGCCGACTGCGAGAAATCGCTCGGCAGCACGACCGTCGAGGTTTTACCCGTGCGAGCGAACTCCGTCATCATCTCGGACCACTGCGTAAACATGAACAGCTGGTTGGCCTCGTCGTTACCGACTCCCGTCTCCTGGATGATCTCGAGCGAATCCTTGATGCCCAGCGCGATGGCCTTGCGCTGGTTGGCGATGCCCTCGCCCGCCTTTTCCATTGCCTCGGCCTCGGCGGTCGCCTCGGTGACGCGCTTGATGCGGTCGGCCTCAGCGAGCTCCTGTGCCGCAGCGCGCTTGCGCTGGGCGGCGTTGATGTCGTTCATGGAGTTCTCAACCTCGGTCGGCAGTGCGATTTTGGTGATGAGCGTCGACACGAGGGTGAAGCCGTAGGCGGCCATCTGCTCGGAAACGGTAGCGTTGACATCCTTGGCGATGTCATCCTTCTTGGCAAAGACCTCATCGAGTGTGTAGACGGGAATCGAAGAGCGCAGGGCGTCGGTGATGAAGTCACGCATCTGGTCGACGGGCTCCTGCAGCATATAGTAGCTCTTGTAGATGCCCGAATCTGCCGGGCCGGCGCCCATGTCATAGCTCACGTGGTACTGAGCAGAGACCTCAAGGCCGATGGTCACGTTGTCCTGGGTCTTAACGTCGATGCCAAAACCGTTTTTCATGGTGCGCAGACTCACCGTGGCGGCCTTGCGGTCGATCACGGGCACCTTCATGTGGAAGCCCGCGTTGACGATGCGGTTAAACTTGCCCAGACGCTCGATGATCACGGCATGCTGCTGTTCAACGACATAGCAGGCGTTGGGAAGCAGTAGCAACAGAATGATGATGGGAATCAAAAGGCTGGTAAGGGCGGCGATGATACCGGACAACAGCATGGTCTCTCCTCTGATAGGCACACGTTGGCACTAGGATACCCGCACGAAGCAGCAACGTGACATCAACAAGAGGCCCATAACAAAAAAGCTCCCATCGCTGGGAGCTCTTTCATTTAATGGTGCGGGCGAAAGGACGTCCGCGTATCCGCTTCGCGGATCCGCACCGGCTTCGGCCGCCTGCCGGCGTCCTCGCCAGCTCGCTAAAAACGCTCCGCGTTTTCTTTACGCTCGCTCCTTCACAGGTTCAAGTCCCTGTGATGGGCCCATAACAAAAAAGCCCCCATTGCTGGGAGCTCTTTCAATCAATGGTGCGGGCGAAAGGACTTGAACCTTCATGGGGTTGCCCCCATACGGACCTGAACCGTACGCGTCTGCCAATTCCGCCACGCCCGCGTGCAGGAATTAGAATAACGGAGCGCCACCACGAACGCAAGAACTATTTTTGAAAAAGTTTGCAGGCATTCTCCCAAGCGGCTTGCGCGATTGTTTCGGCGTCCTCACCAGTGCGATCGACACGGTCGTTAACCAGCGCGTTTGCCGTAATGGAGATCATTGCGGGCTCGCATTCAAGACCGCGGATGGGCTCCGGAGCCATATACGGGCAATCCGTCTCGAACATAATTCGATCGAGTGGGGTTGCCGCAAATGCCTCGCGCACGTCGTCGTTGCGCTTAAAGGTAGCCGCACCACCATAGGCGATATAGCAGCCCAGCTCCACAAAGCGCTCCATCGTGGCGCGGTCCTCGCCAAAGCAGTGCAGCACACAACCGGCCTGGGGCACGCCCACCTCACGAAGCACGTTGTAGGCGTCCACGTGCGAGGTACGCTCCTGGTCCGTGTCCTCGTGACGCAGATGCAGCTCCACCGGCACGTTACGGCACACGGCAAGCTCGAGCTGGCGCGCCATGCAGTCAATCTGCACGTTATGGGGTGCCGGCGCGATATCGTCGTCATAGTCCATGTGGTAGTCCAGGCCGATTTCGCCAATACCGGCGCATAAGGGGTCATCGAGTGCGGCAACGACCTGTGCGTGAACGTCGTCGGTATAGTCCGGCGCGCCATACGGATGCACGCCGGCAAGATACTTGATCTGCGGGATATCCTGCATCGGCAGAATCTCGCGCGTCAGCCAGTCGCTATAGTCCGTCACGCTGCGTTTATCAGCGATGGGGTCGAACATCGTCACCAACAGGTCGACGCCCGCCGCCTTGGCACGCACGAGCGTCTCAGGCACATCCTTGCCCCAGAACGAAAGCAGATGCGCATGCGTGTCGGCAAGCGGTGCCAAGGGCACGGGACAAGCAACCGTCTTCTTTTTCTTGGTAAACGTCACACGTTCGGCATTAGGCATCATGGATTAGCTCCTGGGCCAGACGGACAAAGTCAGCAACATCAAGCGTCTCGGCGCGCGTGGTGGGTGCAATACCGCAAGCCTCAAAGGCAGCATCGAGCACGTCCTTGGCAAAGCCGTTGGCGCTCATGGAATTGCGGATGGTCTTGCGACGCTGAGCAAATGCAGCGTCAATCACGCGGGCCACAAATTCGCGATCGAGCCCCTCGGGCACCACGCCGTCAACACGGTCGATACGCACGACGGCCGAGTCCACGTGCGGCGCCGGCATAAAGCAACGCGGCGGCACCTCAAAGCGACCCGTCACCTGCGCGTACAGGCCGAGTTTTGCCGTGTAGCCGCCATAGGTCTTGTTACCGGGCGTTGCGGCAATGCGATCGGCAACCTCCTTTTGAACCATGACGACAGCGCGCTTAAGCGCGGGCATCGTCTGGAAGAACTGAAGGATGATCGTCGCCGCCACGTTGTAGGGCAGATTCGCGACAAACACCGTCGGCTTACCGCCCGCAACCTGCTCAATCTGCTCCGGCGTCACCTTAAGCGCATCGCCCATGATAAAGCGGAAGTTGGCATAGTCGGCGGCGTGGGCGTCAAGCACCGGCTCAAGCTCGGGATCGGCCTCGATCGACGTAACGCACGCCGCCTCCTGCAGCAACGCAAGTGTCAACGTGCCGCAACCCGGACCCACCTCGAGTACGCGCTCGTCACCTGCAAGCTCGGCAAGCTCGCAGATACGCTCGATCACATGATTGTCGATTAGAAAGTTCTGGCCCAGGCGATGCTTGGTCGCAAGGCCAAACTCCTCTAGCAGCTCCCTGGTGGCCGTGGGGTTTGCCAAAGGCGAAGTTGTCATGGTTGCCTCCTTAGCATGATGGCGGCGTCTTGAAACAAAAGGGCATGGACCGTGGCGGCCATGCCCTTACAGCTAAACAGCAAATTGCCGATATGGCGCGCGGTCTCTACGCCAGACGCGGGAACAGCGGATCGCCCTTCTCGACGGGCTGACCGCCGGCAAGCAGGCCCCAAGCGCAAATGCCCTTGAGGTCGTCGGTCGCGGCCTCGTCCTCGCAGGACAGGCGGCGCAGGGCCTCGGCAGAAGTCTGGGGCATGAGCGGCATCAGCAGGTGAGCGGCAATGCGGATGGCCTCGAGCAGGTTGTAGATCACAAACGCCAGCTCGTCAGCCTTGGCCTCGTCCTTGGCAAGCGCCCAGGGCTCGGAGTCCTCGATGTAGTGGTTGGCGGCATGGATGAGCTCCATGACCTCGTCCTTAGCTCCACCATAATCGAGCACGTCCATCTTGGCCATGTAGCGATCGACCAGGCCATCGGCAATCTTTGCCAACGGGTTGTCGAACGCATCGAACGATGCGGGCTTGGCGGGCGCGCAACCGTCAAAGTACTTGCCGCTCATGTTGAGCGAACGCGAGATAAGGTTGCCCCAGCTGTTGGCCAGGTCGGCGTTGTAGACCTGCTCCATGCGGTCGAAGCTGATGGCGCCGTCGGTACCGGGGACGACGTCGGTCATGAAGTAGTAGCGATAGCCCTCGACGCCCAGCATGTCGATAACGTCCTGCGGAGCGATGGCGTTGCCGCGGCTCTTGGACATCTTCTCGGCCTTGCCAGTCTCGGCATTGCGCACGGTCAGGAAGCCGTGGGCAAAGACGTGCTCGGGCAGGGCCTCGCCAATGGCCATGAGCATGGCGGGCCAAATGACGCAGTGGAAGCGGATGATGTCCTTACCCACGATGTGGAACTGCGCGGGCCAGCGATAGGCCAGCTCGGCACGCGCCTCATCGGTGTCGACACCGTAGCCGACGGCCGTCATATAGTTGAGCAGCGCATCGAACCACACGTAGGTCACGTGACCCTCGTCAAACGGGACCTGGATGCCCCAGTCAAAGCTCGTACGGCTCACGGAAAGGTCATTAAGGCCGCCCTCGACAAAGCTGCGTACCTCATTCATACGGAACGCAGGCTCGACAAAGTCGGGGTGCTCGTCATAGAGCTTGAGCAGCTTGTCCTGGAAGGCGGAAAGCTTAAAGAAGTAGGACTCCTCCTGCACGCGCTCAAGCGGACGGTGGCAGTCGGGGCACAGGTGCTGGCCGACGCTGCCGTACTCCTCGTCGCCCTTCTGGACCTGCGTATCAGTGAAGTAGGTCTCGTCAGGCACGCAATACCAACCGTCGTAGCTGCCCTTATACAGGTAGCCGGACTCCTTCATGCGCTCCCACAGGTACTGCACAGCATGATGCTGGCGCGGCTCGGTGGTGCGGATGAAGTCGTCGTTGGAAATCTCGAGCTTGCTCCAAAGCTCCTTGAAGTGCGGGGCCTGGCTGTCGGTCCACTCCTGCGGCGTCATGTTGTGCTTGGCTGCGGCCTCGGCGACCTTCTCGCCGTGCTCGTCCATGCCGGTCAGGAACTTGACGTTATAGCCAGCGGAGCGGCGATAGCGAGCCTGAACGTCGGCGATGATGGTGGAATAAGCCGTGCCCAGGTGCGGATCGGCGTTGACGTAGTAGATGGGCGTCGTGATAAAGAACGAAGGCTTGCTTTGATCCATGGGGTTTGTCCTCCAGAAAAACGTTGCATACAGGGGATGATTCTAGCGCAAGGGCTGGATATCCTCCATCTATTGCATATCGAGCACCATGGCATAGACATCGCGCTTGCGGCGCGAATACTTCTGAGACAGGCGCTTGGCCACCGCAGAGGCGGGCTCTCCCTCCTCGAGCGCGGCGCGGATATCCTCGCGCAGGGCCTCGTCGGGATCCGCTGCCGCTGCGCCAACCGGCACGATACCGGCCTCCTCGTCCTCGCTCGGCGGCGCGATGACCAGCGCAATCTCGCCCTTTACCTCGCCGCGAGCACGCAGCTCCTCGGCGAGCTGGGCGGCGGGCCCGCGCAAGACTTCCTCGTGCAGCTTGGTGAGCTCGCGGCAGACGGCAACCTCACGCTGGGGAAAGACCTCCACCACGGCCTCGAGCGTCGCCACGATGCGATGTGGAGACTCGTAGAAGATGAGCGCGCCGGGCACCACGGCAAGGCGCTGCAAACGGCGCACACGGTCGCCGTGCTTTCGACCCAAAAAGCCCTCGAAGAAAAAATGCTCGCAGGAAATGCCGGACGAAACGAGCGCCGTGACGCAAGCAGAGGGCCCGGGAATAACTTCGACGGGCACATCGGCCTCACGCGCCGCCTCGACCAGCGCCTGGCCGGGATCGGACACGCTCGGCATGCCGGCGTCCGAGGCAAAGGCGAGGGTCTCCCCCGTCAGCAGACGGTCGACCAGGCCGGCGGCGCGGCTGGCGATCACATTCTCGTCGCAACGGACAAGCGGCTTGGAAATGCCCAGGTGCATCAGCAGCTTTGACGTCACGCGCGTGTCTTCGCAGCAGATGACATCGGCAGCGGCAAAGGTCTCGCCAACGCGCGGGGACAGGTCGCCCAGGTTGCCGATGGGCGTGCCGACCACATAGAGTTTGCCCGTATGGGCGCTGTTTTGCGTCATATCAACCTATTCAATCATGCCGCGCTCGAGCGTACCGAGCGCCGCGCGGGCGTCCCATGCTGCAATGCGCTTCTCGGTCTTCCACGTTTGGAAGAACCAACCGGCAGCCGGCGCAAACGAAGCCAGCTGATTGGCGATAAACACGCGCTCGTAGGCATTGCGGCCCTCGGGCGTAACCGACGAGTTGGCAAAGATCGCCGCGCCCGACCATTCGCCCACCAGCACGGGGAACCCAGTCGAAATCGCTTCTTTAAGCTCGCGCTTGTTACGCGAAATCGCCGTCGTCAGCCCGCGAGGGCTCGTGATGTCGAGCGCATGCTCGTCGCGGTAATGGTACAGGTGAAGGTCCATGTAGACGTTCTTGTACTTGGCGCCGCGCATAAAATGCTTCCACTCGCTGGGATGCCCCGACGACGAGAAGACGACGATCTTATCCTCGGGCATATACGAACGGACGAGCTCATAGGCGTCGCGATAGAAGTTGCGCAGGTAGTGCGCCGGAATGCCATCCGTCATGGTGAAGAGGCTCTTGCGGACACTCATCTGCGGCGTATCCAGCAGCTCAATACCCAGCAGGCTCTCGGCCTCGCCGTAGCGATCGGCCAAGCGCTCGAGCACGTCGAGTGCGACATGACGACCGTTGGTGGACGAATGCCACTCGGCAACAGCCTCTGGCGTGGCGGGCGAATCGTTGGAATCGCCCTGGCCACCGGGCACAGTTGCCAGATCGAGCAGCACGCGGATGTCGTACTTGGCAGCCCACTCAATTGCACGGTCGATGTAGTCGACAACCGAGATGTAGGACGCATCGGACTCCTGCGAGCCAAAGGCATACCAGGGTACCGGCAGACGCACGGCATTGAGGCCAATCTGCGCCATGCGGCGGAAATCGTCCTCGCTCACAAACGTCTCGTAATGACGGCGCATGCGCTCGTTATAGGCGGCGGTGCCCATGGCCTCCTGCAGCTCGGCTGCGTTGGATGCACCGGTCGCCGCGTACAGCGACGGGGTCACCCAAGGCTCGGGAATAAACCAGCCAGAGAGATTAACGCCGAGTATCCTCTCCATCACTGCCCCCTTCGGATCATGCAGGTCGAACCCGCATCGTATTGCGTAGGATAAGTATTGTTTTGAGTATACCCGCGTGTGCGGACAGGCGACCGAACGGTCTGCAAAGTGGTGCAAAAGCGGGAGGAATGTCTGGGAGCAGACGAGCTCGGGATGGTGCGACGAGGTGTGTACGCGCGCCTGAGGCAGGCACCGGAAAGCGCGTCCCGTTCTATCGCTCAATAATGGGACGCAGTTTCCGCTAGCAGGCCCAACCGGAAAGCGCGACCCGCAATTTCGCGTCATTCCGGGTCGCGCTTTCCCAAACAGGCCCGAAGCGGAAAGTGTGTCCCGTTCTGAGCCCTTATTCTGGGACGCAGTTTCCGCAGAACCCTACATAAAAGAAAAGGACCCCTTTGCAGAGGTCCTAGTCAATTCAAGGTGGCGGGGAAGGGAATCGCGTCCGCGCGCTGCGCGGACGGACCGCTGCGGCGCTTACGCGCCTTGCGAGCTGCGCTGGCAAACGCTTACGCGTTTACTCAGCTCCGCGCCCTCACGGGGTTCGATTCCATGTGGGAGCTTCATAAAAGAAAAGGACCCCTTTGCAGAGGTCCTAGTCAATTCAAGGTGGCGGGGAAGGGAATCGAACCCCTGACACGAGGATTTTCAGTCCTCTGCTCTACCAACTGAGCTACCCAGCCATTTGAGGTGTGCCTTGTTTCAAGGCTTGATTAGTATAACCAAGGACGCGTTCCGGTCAACCGAGAATTTTAAAAAAGTTTTTGAGCACAGCCTCGGTTCTATAAATCGGCACGTCAGAGGCATCAGCCGGCAGCAAGAAGTTTTTCACTCAGAGCCGCACGGGCAAACTCACTTGGCGTCATCCCCTCGGCAGCCGCCCGTCGACGAATGGCCTCCTTCATTCCCAGAGGAATCTTGACCGACAGCGTTGCCGTCCCCTCACCTGAGAGCGGGGGCCGTCCATGCACGATCCCACCAACGGTGTGTTCGCCATCCGGAAACTCTCCGCGCTCGTACGACTCGCACCACGCGTCAATCATTTCATCCGTTACAACCTGACCATTAGCGGCCGTATACGTCTTGCCCATCATCGACCCCTTTGCCGAGCCTGTTCAATCTCCTGCCAAAATTTCTTCTGGACTGGAGACAAGGCATGAATGATAAGCCACCCACGGACAAGCTCGACCGCGACAAGCTCCACGCTTCGTCCGTCTGGGAGCCATCCAATCGCAAGCCATCTCGGCGGCTCGTCCTTCGACTCGCGACGAATGCACTCAGTAACCGCAAGCCAAGCGCTAAGCACCTGCTTTTCCGTCAGGTGCTTTTTAGCGTTGGGATGGATCTCAACATCCATGCATCTTCTCCTCCATCTTACCCAATTTCGTATGACGAAAGTCCACTGTCGCCAATTCTTAAGCCGGCACGCGTTGGAGAGCAGGGGTCGAAACAATGATTGAAGGACGCTCTAGTACGGCCCAGGCGCCGGGGCAGGAGCACATACACCAGGGACGTACGTTTTCGTAGCGCGCGAGGATATTGCCGTCGCGATCGATGAAGGCGATGTCGATGGGATAGGCCATAAAACACGTATGGACCGAAGAGCAGCGTGGAAACGCCATGACGAGCGACAGGCCGTTGGCGGCAACCGGACGCCGTCCCAGCATGCCGCGCAGGCGCACGACAAACGACTCCGCCACCACAAACTCGGCCGGCGTCCAACCCAGCCTATTGAGTGCCCGCGCGTAGGCGATGTAGGACGAGACCGCGGTCACATGACCACCCCCGGATGCCATGGATCGACCGTCACCGCGCGCTCGTGCGACAACGTTGTCGGCGCCCCCAGCAAAACGCCAGCGATGCTGAGAGAAGTCGGCCACGGCTCATAGTGCATGGTGCAGGTGTAGGTCCTAAACGTACCGGATAGGGAGAGCAGGCCACCATCTGATGCCTTCGCGCCTTGCTCGCTCGACACTTCGATCTGCAAGTCATAGCCTTCCATGGCATTCAGAATTTGAGTCTGGACCGTCGCCGAGGCATCGGCAGAGCTTTCGTCGCCCTCCCCCTCCGACGCCACGGCATGCGCTAGCACGATGTCGGGCACCACGCGGTCGAAGCGCGCGACAGCGCCGGCAAAGATCATGACGTTGTACACGACGAGTGCCAGCACCAGCAAAACGGGCGTAACCACTGCCATCTCCACCGTCGCTTGGGCGCGCTCCTCGCGCAGACGCATGCGGATACTCATTACGACCCACCGCCCAGAGCGCCAACCAGCGTGGCGACATCGACGGTGAGCGGGATGGAGCCGCCGCCGGGCAGAGGAATCTCCGCAAGTGTGAACACCGTACCGCTAATGGTGCGTTCGACTTGATATTCCAACGCCTCGCAAAGCGCCTTGGGATCGGTCACGCCCAACGGAATACTTCGCAGTTTGTCTTGCGCTTGAGAGAGACCCGCAATGTCAGACCCCGGGCTCTTAATGACGTTGGCAGAATCGGTCAGCACCGGCTTTCGCAGGCGCAAGTCGCACGGTTCCAAACCCAGCGCCGCCACGGACGCCGAAACGGTATCGCCGAGCCACGATGCGATGGAGCCCAACGCGCCGCTGCCCCCTCCTAGGCCTTTAATCATCTCGTCCATAAGTTCGTCGGCCGAACCTTGGATATCACCGTATCCTACGAGCAGCCGTCCCCAAACATCCATGACGCCGTCGAGCACGCCGGCAACGCCGCCCGAGCGTTCCTTCAATGTCGAGAAAAATCGCGAAAGCACGTTGTTTTGCGCCGCCGCCTCATCGGGCGCCAGCACCGCGGCAGAGATAGCACCGCGATCGCCAAGCCTGACTGCCGTGTTAAACGAAGAGTTGAGCTCATCGGGGCTCGAGATGGCACCCGAAACCGCAAGGGCAACCACGCCGTTGCGACCGGGCGGGGCGATACGCGGGCGCTCGCCGGAAAGCTCCTTGATGGCCTGGTCAAACGCATTGCCCGCACGGTCGGCCTCATCCTCGGTCTGACGCTCGAGCTCGAGCTCTTTGTTGCGGCATTCGACGTAGTCTTCCAGGGCCTCTTTGAACTTATCGAAGTGGTACTCAAAGCCGTTTTCGATAGAAGTCGAAGGCGCTGCAACGGCACCGAGCGACGAAACGCCAAAATGGCATCTGTTGCATCTGTCCTGTCCGTCATAATCAGCAACCGAGGCTAACCCGCCTGGCGACCCCTTCTTATAGTTGGGGCAACTCGTTCCGTAATGCAGATACGTCTTGCCATCGATGGCGCTGGTTGGCCACGCCGCATCGGTATAGAGTTCCGTCGCTCGCACCTCGTCAGCGTTGCGCGGCAACAGCGGGATATGGGAAGTAACTTCATCTCCGTCCTCGGTTACATATGCACGATTGACCTCTGTACTCGCATAGGTGTAAAACGCCTTGCGCGCCGCCGACTCCGCCTTCATCTCGACGCTCGATCCCTGAGGTTTTTCATTCGCCAAGCGCTGCCGGTAATAGATTTTCGCGCGATCGAGCGCTATTTGCGGCTCCCATGTGATGCTCGACTTTTCATGACGGTTCTGACTGTCAGATAGTTCTGCTAGTTTTTTCGCACGCTCCCACATACACGAGTACTTGCCAATCGAACTCTCGTCCGACCCGCCACAATCCGCCAGCCAAGCGCGCTCTTTAGCCTTCGCCGTGTCCTCAGAAGCCTTCCGCAACTCCTCGGCCGCACGCTCTAAATCATCTGATGTGTCTTTAATGGTATCGGTCGAGATCTCTGACCCTTTGAGCGCAGCAAAGTCCGACTCGGATGTCCTGGGCACGGCAAGCGCCGTACCGGTATAGGCCACACTATCGGTATCCTGCGCCGATACCGCCTGCGTGGCACGCGCGGCAATCAGATACGGCAGAGCCGTCTCGATTTTCTGCAAGCCTTCCGATGCGCTTTTGGCAAACTTATTGCGCGTTTTAATGATCTCAATCCCGGTGTCGACCATATTGCCGGCAACTGGTTCGGCACCTGGGATGAGAATGGCAACCAGGCCCGTCCCGATTGTGGCAAACCCCGCTAGCCCCAGACTCAAGATGCTCGCATCAACCACCGTGGCAGCCGTGTGATAGGACGACACCACGTTGGCACCCGCCAACGCGCCGCTATCGGCCGCCACCTGGGTATCCCCGGCACGCGACATGCTCCATATCGCCGCGGTCGACGAAAACAACAACGTGAGCACCACTAGGATGACCACGGCAGAAGAAAGCGTGGTGTAGGCACCGTCTTCGATAAACAGGTCGATACCGGCGCGGCCCATAAAGCCGCCTCGCTTGCGATGGCAGCTCGGACGGCGCGTCAAAACGCGTCTAGACCAGAAACGCTTAATCCCATGCAGCAATCCACGAATCATAATCTCCCTCCAGCCATTCGGGACGTGATTGATACGAGACATCGACCTTGAGCTCAACGTAGCCGCCCTCGGCGGTACCACCCATAACCTGCGCAAACGCACCGATCACAGGCAACGGCTTGACCTCGCCGGAAACGGACACGGACGAGACGCCGCCCGCATCGGCCCGGCTAAGCTCGACATCCCACGACAACGGCCCGCCGGCATGAAAGATCGAAACGTTGGGCACTGCGGCAAGCCGGCGGAGGGTGAACTCCTTAAGATCGTCGTCCTCCGCCGTCGTCGTGGTCATGAGCCGCGCGGTCTCGGCGGCGGCAGACTCCATGACCGCGCGCGTATAAAGCAGGCACACCGGTTGCAGTGCGAGAAGGATGAGCGTCAGAAACGTCGGCAGCAAAAAAGCGGCCTCGACCGTAGACTGCGCCCGGTCCTCGCGCGCGATATCAATACAACGCGATGTCCTTAGCGCCCGTAGCGGCGTCGATAACCGACGTCGAGGCAACGCCATGGGATGCCGCCCGCTCAACCAGCGCCGCCAAGCGTCCATCGGTGCCAGCACGCCAAAGTCCCACAATCGCCAGCACGATCGATAACAGCGCCACCGTGACGATGGCGTATTCGACCGTCGCCTGGGCAGATTCCTCACGCAGAATGCCATGCATTTCACGATCCCTCCTTTGAGCTTATTGTTTGCGGGACCAGACGCACGGCGCGCAGACGACACGAAGCATCGCCAGCATCCGCGGCAACCGTCACCATATCGACCCAGCCGCGCCCATCGCGCACGATGGCGCCCCATACGTTGCCCTTAATATCGAGATAGCCGCTCAGGGCGAGCTGGGCCGTTGGCACCTCGCGGTAGGCGCGTAACATATCCACCGCTGCCTCGGTCATCGGTCGGTCCTCGGACCATGCAAGCCGGACCGCAATCGCGTTGTCCTCAGGTGAATCCGTCGCAGTGCCAGACCGCTTGTCGAGCGTCCGCAGAAAGGTTTGCGCCGTGACAGCGACATCCGAATCGTCCGCATCTCGCATCTCATCTTTTTGAGACGCCACCGCCGAATCTGAGTCCGAATCGAAGGCGGCCCCAGGACGCTGCTGCCGCGCGGCGTTAAGCCCCCAAAGCACCGCCGCTATCGCCACGGTCAGGCAAGCAAACACCAGCAGCACCCCGATGGGGCGCTCGCCCTCTACAGGCTGTTGATGCCCTCGCTGATAGCGTTCCATAGATCTTGGACCTTGCCCTTAAATGCGACAATGGCAATGATGGCGATCACCACGAGCACGCCGACCAAGATGGCGTATTCGGTGGTGCCCTGCGCACTCTCCTCCTGCAGTAGCTCCCCGGCATGCTGGCGAGCGCGAATTGACTGGCAAACAGCCCAGCTCCAGACCTTGCCAGCAACGTCAGTCATCGTGTTCATGTATTCCTCCCTACATCATCCCGCCTGCTCCCAACAGCGGGCCCAATATGGACAGAAGCAACGCCGGCAAGATGAGTGTGCCGGTGGGAATCAGCAGCTTGACGGGCGCACGCTCGATCTCGCGCTCGACCGCGGCGCGATGAGCCGCACGGATCTCGCGACTTTGAGCGGCCAGTGTCTCGGCAAGTGGGGCACCCAGGGCGAGCGCCTGTCCCACCGTGATGGCAAAGGTCTCGAGCGCTCGCACGTCCAGGTCGCGCGCGGCGGCCAACAACTCGTCCTCACGCGTGCCCACGCCCACCTGCCACGCCATGCAGGCACGCTCAAGTCGAAGAGCCAGCACTGACCGGCGGTTGGCGCAGAAAATCTCAAGCGCCGCATCAAACGAAAGACCGGCCGAAAGGCCCAAGCGCACAACATCGATCATCTCGGACACTTCGCCGAGCGACACTCGCGCCGGGCCGCCCGCTCCAACCGCGCCCTTCATTCGCGCGGTCAGAGCATCGACCACCGAGCGACCCGCGGCAGCGACCAGCACCGCCTCGCGCTTGCAGGCCTCTGCGATCTTGCGTGCATCCGCCCGATCCAAACCCGTCGCGACAAATACACTCAGAGCGCACAGGCAAGCCGCAACTGCAACCGGGGCGCTCATAGCTCCACCCGCATAATGCGCCTGATAACCACCAGGGCAACGGCGTTGAGGGCAAGACCCAGCACCACAGCGCCCGCGCCGGCAGGCGTCGCAAGACCGCGACGAAAATCTGCCGAAAGCAGCGCCAACACCGCGCACATGCCCGTCGGCATCGCCGCGACCATATGCGCAGACATGCGGGCCTGCGACGTCTTAACATCTAGGCGGCGCTTGAGCTCAATGCGCTCCCCCACCATGCTCGACGCCTCGGACAGTAAGTCGGCAAGCGGAGCGCCGGTGCGCTGTGACACCTTAAGCGCCAAGGTCACAAGCGAAAGACCGGGGGCGTCGATGCGCACGAGCAAGTCATCGAGCGCGTCGGTCGCCGAGATGCCGCAATCGATCGCCGCCGCCACCCGCAAAAACTCGGTATGCACCGGTTCTTGCGCATGAGCGCCCACAAAGCGCATGCCCTGAGCCAGCGAATGTCCCGAGGCAAGCGACATGGAAAGTGCGGTAAACGCCTCGGGCATGGCCTCTTCTGCATCGTGTTGCTCGCGCCGGCTCTCAAAGCCATCCCGAGCGGCGCCAACGGCAATCGGAGCAACAAGTCCCAAGGCAAATCCGAGGGGCGATAACGACACCATCGTTAGTAAAATGCAGCAGACACCGCTCGAGAGCAGCAGAAACGCCAAACGCCCCGAAGCATCTTCGATCACGAGGCCAAGGCGATGCGCCGGAGCCAGCGATGCCCACGAACGGGCGATCTTTTTCAGCAGATCGTTTTCCACCAGCTCACGCGGCAGTTTCTCTGCCACCGTCTCGAGCGCCTGACGCGCCAGCTCCGCCGGCGGCACCTGCGGCACACGAGGTTCCGCCCCGCACGCCGTCGCGACAGAAAACCCTGCCAAACCCCCTACGACGAGGGGCACAGCGACCTCCATTCGTCCACCTCCTCTTGTGTGAGCGTCCCCGACCGCAGGCCTTCTGCGATAAACGGCGGCTCGCGGTCAAGCGTCCAGGTGCGCTCGGCGGCATCGAAAGTCACATAGCGCTCGAGCTCTACGCCGCCCGACGCGGCGCGACGCACCCCCGAATACGAGGAGACGAAGCGCCTGCCATCGGCGTGGCGCTCGGACATCACGATGCCGTCGAGCGCCATGGCAATCTGCTCCTCGATGAGCTCGCTCGGCAGATCGATGCCATAACGTGCAAGCAACGTCAGACGCACCACGGTCTCCTGTTCTGAGCCCGCATGAAGTGTGGTGAGCGACCCGTCGTGGCCCGTGTTCATGGCCTGCAACATGTCGCAGCACTCAGCACCGCGCACCTCACCCACCACGATGCGGTCGGGGCGCATGCGCAGGGCATTGGTCACCAGGTCGCGGATCGTCACCGCGCCCTCGCCCTCAATTGAAGCCTCGCGCGCCTCTAGACGCACCACGTGTGGATGATGCGCAAACTTGAGCTCGGCAGAGTCCTCGATCGTCACGATGCGCTCGCCGGTGGAAATCTCGCATGACAACGCGTTGAGCAGGGTGGTCTTACCAGATCCCGTGCCTCCCGCAACCGCCAGGTCCTGTCTCAGCGACACCGCGCATGACAGCAGCTGCGCATACCAAAGCGGCAGCGACCCCAGCCCCACAAGCTCGTCCAGCGAGCAGATGCGGTCCGAGAACTTTCGGATGGTGAGAATCGGTCCGTCAATCGCCACAGGCGGAATCACCGCGTTGACGCGATAGCCCGTTTTGAGGCGGGCGTTGACGATGGGGCTGCGCTCGTCGATACGGCGGCCAAGTGGCGAGATGATGCGGTCGATAAGCACACGGATCTGCTCATCATCCTCAAACGCATGCTCGATGGGGTACAAGACGCCGCCGCGTTCAAAGAAGGCCGAGCGGCAGCCGTTGATCATGATCTCGGTAACGGTGTCGTCCTCGATGAGCGGCTGCAACGGCCCCAAGCCCACCACGTCATCCAAAATCTCGTCGATGATGGTCTCGCGCTCGGGCGTCGCGAGATCGGTCGGCTCCTCAACATTGAGCGCCGCCTCCACCGCGGGACGCAATTCCGAGCGGGCAAGTACCGGGTCGATATAGGCGCTGATACGCGCCACTTCGTCGTAACCCATGCGGTCCATCACGGCGCGCTTAGTGCGTCGTTTCACCGCGCGGCGACGCCCCGCATCTACAGGAGCTGCCGCCGCTGCAGCGCCGGCAGCCTTAATCCTCGTTTGCAGGCTCATCGCTGATCACCCTCGCGCGACCAGGGAAGGCGGATACGCGGGCGTTCGGTACGCGTTGCACGGTCGGCGACTATATCGCTCCAAGGGCCGACGGCGCACCCCAGTTCCACGAGCATCTCGCGCGTGGCCTCGCGCACGCTGGTCGCAAAAGCGCTCGTCTGACCCACTGCCTCGTCGGCGCGCCCAAACGCCATGAGCGCGGCGAGATCCTGCCCGCCATCGGCGATACGAATCTTGGAGCTCAACGCACAGGCAATCTCAAAGCGCATGGCGACGTCCTCGTCTGCCCCGCGCGCACCGAACCGGTTGAACACGGCGCTCATGCGCGTGCGCGGCACACCTACTCGACTTGCCAGTTCAATGACGCGCGACGCCGATGTCGCGGACGACACCGCCGCATCGCCAACGACCAGGCAACGGTCGCTCGCCGCCACCGCAGCCGCCACGGCATCGCCCCAAAAGACCGAGGTATCGATAAAGACCACGTCGGATTCGCGACGCAGGACATCAAGCAGTAGCTCCACCGGACGTGCCATGAGCTCGGCTTGCTCGGGCGCCGCGACGGGACCCCAGAGCGTAACGCCCGGCGCCACGCGCATCGATGCGGCTACGATATCCGGCTCGGTGAGCGCGCCCGCCGCCGACGGCTCGATAAGTGCCGCCATATCGCGCGGAGCATCGACGCCTAACAAGTCGTAAAGGTTTCCAAACATCAGGTCCAGGTCGAGCACGGCGGCACGCAAGCCCAACAGCGACGATGTGTGTGCCATGGTGGCAACGATCGTCGACTTGCCGCAACCGCCCGAACCCGAAATGGCGCAGATGACCGGAGCTCGACGCTGCGGAGCGGCAGCGTCTACCGGCGGCATCGGAGGCGTCGGTGACAGCGTCCCCGTCTCCTCCGCCGCAACCACACGCTGTGTCCAAGCCGGCATGGCAGCTTGTTCGGTCTGCGAGGCAGGCTCGTTCTGTGCAATCTGCTCATGCTGCATCAGCGACAACTCGCCGCACCCGGCAAAGCCCTCAACTTCGTCGAGTTCATCCACCAGATTCACGCCGTGCACGTATCCCATATCTACAGCCGGGGAATCGCTAGTATGCTGCACCGGCCCTCCAGCGCCATCGTATGCAAGGGGGTTCCGGGGGCGCCGACCATGCTCGGCTTCCGCTTTTCCATAATCATCAACACGCGGGCCTCTTGTAGCGCGAGGCGCCCCGGGTTCCCTATCAACAAAAGCATCGGGCTCAATCGTCATGCGCCGATCGGAATCAACCGCTCCCTCGCCCGCGCGCCCGTTGCCGCATATACTGTGCGCAGCGATGACCTCGGTCGCCCCTGCACGAAACAGCCCCTCGATATCCGACGGATCGAGCGCTTCTATCAAGACGACCACGCGACTCACGCGGCCTTCGGCCGTCAGGCGCGCAACAGTTTTGCGCACATCTTCGGTATCAAACAGAGACGCCGCGATGATGGCAGCTCCGCGGCGCGACGGAAACGCCCGCGCCATGGAAACCAGCCCGTCCAGGTCACCCACGCGAAGCACCTGTGCACCCGCGTCACGGCCCTCGACTTCCCGCTGCAACAGCCCGTAATCGCCGCACGCGCAGCACGCAAGCCAGATCGCCTTCATCACTCGTCGCCTCCGCTCTTTTTGCCGCGCGCCGTGGCGGGAATCGTCAAGCTGACCGTTCCCTTGCCCGAGGCTCCCAGCAGTTCCTTGACGTCTTCGGGGTCAGCCGCCAGCGTCACCCATTCGATCTTGCCCTCGCGCGTGGCACCGGAATCCTCACTGGTATCGATCACGTACGCGCCGCACAGCCGATCGGTTACGCCGTCTTTTTGCACATACACATCCACGTAGCTGCCCACGCCCGTAGCACCGCCGACCGAGTGCTCGGCATCGACCGCCACCGAAACGGCGACCTTGCCCTTAGGCACCTCGAGCTTGTGGCTCTCGGCCTTGGTGTAGACATTGCAGATCACGGCGTTTTTGGGAATACGCGAAGTCGTCACGTCGCCGCGCACCTGGCGCAGCTCGGTCGCCGCGTCACGCGGCAGCAGACTCGTCAGCCATTCCTGGGTTATGACATTGGTCTCATCGAGGGTCTCGCCCACATCGATATCGCGCGCCGCAACGCATACCTCGACGCGATCGCCACCGTACTTGGCCAAGGTCTCAGCCTGGACCTGTTCGGCTTGCGAGCGGATCGACGAGCCGTAAACCATGCAGAGCAGAGCAGCGAGCACGCCCGCGACCAGACTGATAGCGATGCGCTTGCTCTTGTTCACGGCCGCTCCTCTCATGGCAGTGCCGGGCGAATGCCCTTACCACCATTGTCTGGGCGGTCAGAGTGCAAAGCGGCGCAATCGCGATCTTGGTTTTCGATGTCAAACCAATCGCTGACCAGAAGCTGACCAGCCCGTCAAGCTCGTGGCAAGGTTTTGGTCAGCACGTCAGCAAACTGCATGTTTCGAGGCTTTTCCGCAGCAAAAAAGCCGTCTCCCGAACAGTTGGGAGACGGCTGTCATAGGAAAAATCAATTACAGATGAACATCGGGATCGAGTATTTGAGCGCTCACGCGCATGGATGACGCCAGGTTTTGGAACGTTTCCAGCCGCAGGCTGTCGATCTGCCCGGCGTCCTCGGCCTCGCGAACGGCGCAGCCCGGCTCATGGGTATGTGTGCAATCGCCAAACCGGCACGCGCGCGATGCCTCGACAATCTCGGGGAAGGCGCGCGCCAGACCCCGCTCGTGACCCACGAGCGGTAGACTGCGCAGGCCCGGGGCATCGGCGATCACGCCGGCGTCGCCCGGCAGCGCCACCATCACGCGCGCGACGGTAGTGTGACGGCCCTGGTCGTCGCGTTCGCGCACACCGCCGGTCGCCAACGTATCGTGGCCCAGCAGTGCATTGAGCAGCGTCGACTTGCCGGCACCCGACTCGCCCAGAATCATGGCGCAGCTCCCGGCAGGCACGCAGGCACGGACCTCGTCCAGGCCGCGGCCCTCGGCAGAGGACGTCACGATCACGCGCACGTCCGGACCCACCAGGCGGCGCACGCGGTCCAGATCGCGCTCGAGCTCCTCGGCATCGCAGCGGTCAGCTTTGGTAAGCACCACCACCGGCTCGGCATCGCAGTCAAGCGCCAACACCAGCGAGCGCGCCACGCGGTCGAGCAGCACCTCACCGGCACCGAGCGCCTGCACGATTAGCACGCTATCAACGTTGGAGCAGAGCACCTGGCGCTCTCCACGGGCACGGCCGCGCCAACGCTCAAAGCTCGTACGGCGCGGCAGCACGCACTCAATCACGCCCATATCGTGCCCGGGAGCGCGGCGCACCGCCACACGGTCGCCCACGGCAGGCAGCAGGACCTCGTCCTCGCCGCGCGACTTGGCAAACCCCACGGCATGCTCGGCGCGGAAGGTATCGTCGGCAGTCGCCACCAGCGGAAACCCGCGATCCAGGCGAATAACGGCACCCAGCCGCATCTGCTCGGGCTCCTCGGCATGTGCGCAGAAATCATCAAAGGCAGTCTGCTGGGCTTCATCGACCGGCAGATCATCAAACGCCGGGACATCCTGCAGCGCGTCGAGCCCCGGTACGCTCGCCAACAACTCCTCGGCAGACGCGGGGGCCTCGGTCGCAAGCTTCCGACGACGATCGCGCTTAGCCCGCGCCCCCGTCGTCTTTTTCTTCGCTTTAGCCTTAGCCTTAGCCACAAACGCCTCCCAGCAGCCAAAATCACAACTGAGCAGGTATTTTAAATCAAAAAGAGCTGGCCGGGCAAAGCCCGACCAGCTCACAAACTTTCCCTCAGCCCTTTTCATCCGCACGGGAGAAAAGCCAACAAGGATACCGCAGGGCCCGCCCCGGAAGCCCTTTCTCCCGAACGATCCCGCAGCGCGAAGCGCGAGGACCAGTGAGGGAGAAAGGGCGTGGGGCGGGCCCGGACGAGTACGCTACTCTTTCTCGACCGCGCGCATGATCGCCTTGTAGATCTCCATCAGCGGGATGATCAGGAAGGCCAGACCCAGCGCGGCAAGAACGCCCTTGAGCTCAAGCGTCACAGGGCCGAAGAACATCTCGGCAAGCGTCGGCTGCACGGTCACGATCACCGTCAGCACCAGTGCCAGCGCGGCAGAAGCCCACAGCCACTTGTTCTGCTTCTTCATGGTGAACAGCGACGCACGACGGCTGCGCATATTGAAGCAGTGGAAAATCTCGACCATGTTGAGCGTGATGAACGCCATCATCACGCCTTCCTCGTCGGCATTGCCGGCGATCATATCGGCGATGTGGATGTAGCCCATGTCAAAGTACACGCCCACAAAGAAGCTCGCCAGCACCAGCACGGTGATGATCAGACCCTGGACCACGCAGTCCAGGCCCATATGACCGGCAAAGACACCGTCCTTGGCGTTGCGCGGCTTGCGCTTCATGATGTCACCCTCGGCATCCTCCATGCCCAGCGCGAGCGCGGGGAAGCAGTCGGTGACCAGGTTCACCCACAGCAGCTGCACCGGCTGGAAGATGGTAAAGCCGATGAGCGTGGCGATAAACACCGAGAACACCTCAGCAAGGTTGGCCGAAAGCAGGAACTGGATGACCTTGCGGATGTTGTCGTAGATGCGACGGCCCTCTTCGCAGGCACCGATGATGGTGGCGAAGTTGTCGTCGGCAAGCACCATGTCGGCAACGTTCTTGGTGACGTCGGTGCCGGTGATGCCCATACCGACGCCGATGTCGGCGCGCTTGATGGACGGGGCGTCGTTGACGCCGTCGCCGGTCATGGCGACGATCTGGTCGCGCGACTTCCAGGCCTCGACGATGCGCGTCTTGTGCTCGGGCTGGACGCGGGCGTACACGCCGTAGTCCTCGATGTGCGCGTCGAGCTCCTCGTCGCTCATGCGGTCGAGGTCGGCACCGGTAATGGCCTGGCTGCGATCGGCGACGATGCCAAGCTGCTTGGCGATGGCCACGGCGGTGTCGATGTGATCGCCCGTGATCATGACGGTGCGGATGCCAGCGTCGTGCGCCTCGCGGATAGCGTCGGCCACCTCGGGACGGACCGGGTCGATCATGCCGGACAGGCCGCAGAATACCAGGTCGTGCTCGAGCGCGGCGGGGCTGCAGTCGGCCGGGACCTCGGTGTAGGTGCAGCTTGCCAGCGCCAGTACGCGCAGGGCCTCGTCGGCCATGGCCTTGTTGGCGGCCACGAGCTCGGCGCGACGCTCCTCGGTCAGGGGGACGACCTTATCGCCGTCGTAGATATGGGTGCACAGGCCGATCACCACGTCGGGCGCGCCCTTGGTGTACTGCTCATACTCGCCGTCCAGGGTCTCGACGACCACGGACATCATCTTGCGGCCCGAGTCAAACGGGGCCTCACCCACACGCGGGTGCTCGGCGGCCAGGCCGGTGAGCCCCGCCTTGCCGGCGTCGTTGACGAGCGCGCACTCAGTCGGCTCACCCACGGCCTCGCCCAGCTCCTCGTCCCACTGGGCGTCGGAGCACAGCGCCATGCCGGCCAGGAACTTCTCCTTAGGCGCAGCGAGCTCGTGCTTGACGACAGTCATCTTGTTTTGGGTAAGGGTACCGGTCTTGTCCGAGCAGATGGTCTGCGTGCAGCCAAGGGTCTCGACGGCAGAGAGCTTGCGGATAATCGCCTGGCGCTTGGCCATTTTGGTCACGCCGAGCGAAAGCACGATAGTCACGACGGCAACCAGGCCCTCAGGGATGGCGGCGACGGCAAGCGAGACAGCGACCATAAAGGTATCGAGCAGCGCGGTCGGGTCGGTGAGAACGTTGCCCACGCCGTGGCGGATGATGTCGACGCCAAAGATGACGACGCAGATGACGATAACCATGATAGTGAGGATGCGGCTGAGCTCGGCAAGCTTCACCTGCAGCGGCGTGAGCTCTTCCTTGGCCTCGGCCAGGGCGCCGGCGATCTTACCCATCTCGGTGTTCATGCCGGTACCGACTACGACGGCGCGGCCACGGCCGTACACCACGGTGGAGCCCATGTAGCACATGTTCTTGCGGTCGCCGAGCGGCACGTCGTCGGTGCCGGCGGCGAGCTCGATCACGTTGGCATGCTTCTCGACAGGCACGGACTCGCCGGTAAGGGCGGCCTCCTCGATCTTCATCGTGGCGCTCTCGAGCACGCGGCAGTCGGCCGGGACGGAGTCGCCCGCCTCGAGCATGATCACGTCACCGGGCACGAGCTCGGCGCTCGGCAGGTGCACGAGCTTGCCGTCGCGCAGCACCTTGGACTGCGCCGCGCTCATCTCCTGCAGGGCCTCGAGAGCCTCCTCGCTTTTAGCCTCCTGGACCACGCCCAGCACCGAGTTGACGATAACGACGAACATGATGATGGCGACATCGGCAAAGTCCGCCTCGCCCTTGACCATGCCCGTGAGCGCGCTGATGACGGCGGCAACGATCAGCATGATGACCATGGGGTCGGCCATCTGCTCAAAGAAGCGCTTCCACAACGGCGTCTTCTCGGCTTCCTCGAGCTTGTTAGGGCCTGTCTTGGCGAGGCGCGACGACGCCTCGTCGTTGCTCAGGCCGAGGTCCTCATCGACACCTTGGTCGCTGAGTACCTCCGCCGCGGCGGACAGGTATTCCTTTTGCATATAGAGTCCCCTCCTGGGATTCGGGCCACTCAGCAGATTGATGCCCGATCATAATTCCCAGGAGAAGGGCAAGGGCTCATCAAGGCTGCCGTGCTGAGCGGCAGTTGATAGTGGAGCTATGGTACCCCAAAGCGGCGCGTCTAGCCAAAACATTCCAATTGGAAACACGGCTCGAGTGCAACGATGCAGACCGTATGATGTTCGACATTGATAAAACGTTTTTTCTTCGGTGCATCATCAAACTGAAATATCGCCCAGATAGCAGCGGTTAGAACGGTTGGTAAAGTTTTTGCATATACCGTTTATTCGCAAAAAATGAACTTCTAATTCGGCATACGGTCGATTTTTTGGGGTATTCGGTCGGCATTTCGTTATAATCATCTCAGTTTTATTTCTTATGGTTTATCTATCAGCGCAAGACGATGTCAGATGGAGGTCTGAATGTACAAGCGCACCAAGATTGTATGCACCATGGGTCCCGCCTGCGATAGCGACGAGACCATCCGTGAGATGATCAAGGCGGGCATGAACGTCGCCCGTTTTAACTTCTCGCACGGATCCTACGACGAGCACCACGGTCGCATCGAGCGCGTCCGTCGTATTTCCAAGGAGCTCGGTCTGCCCGTCGGCATCCTGCTCGACACCAAGGGCCCCGAGGTCCGCACCGGCCTTCTGGTCGACGGCAAGAAGGTTGCCGTCAAGACCGGCGACAAGATCGTCGTCACCGCTCAGCCCACGTCCGAGGATTTCCACGGCACCTCTGAGCACATCTCCCTCGACTACCTGGCTCTGCCCTCCGAGGTCGAGAAGGGCTCCCTCATCCTGATCGATGACGGCCTGGTTGCCCTCGAGGTCGAGTCCGTCGACGGCCAGGACATGACCTGCGTCGTCAAGAACGACGGCCTGATCGGCGAGCGCAAGGGTGTTAACATGCCCAACGTCAACATCTCGCTGCCCGCTATCACCGAACGCGATCGTCAGGACATCCTCTTTGGCCTGACCGAGAACATCGACTACATCGCCGCTTCCTTCATCCGTGACGGCGAGTCCGTCCGCGGCATCCGCGAGCTTTGCCGCGAGAACGGCGGCGAGCACGTGACGATCTTCCCGAAGATCGAGTGCGCCCTGGGCGTCGAGAACTTCGACGATATCCTCGAGGCTTCCGACGGCATCATGGTCGCCCGTGGCGACCTGGGCATCGAAATCAAGCCTGAGCTCGTTCCCCACATCCAGAAGGAGATCATCGCCAAGTGCAACGCGGCCTACAAGCCCGTCATCACCGCTACGCAGATGCTCGACTCCATGCAGCAGAACCCGCGCCCGACGCGCGCCGAGGTTGCCGACGTTGCAAACGCCATCTATGACGGCACCGACGCCGTTATGCTCTCTGGCGAGTCCGCTGCCGGTAAGTACCCGGTCGAGGCCGTTAAGATGCAGGCCAGCATTGCTCTCGAGACCGAGAAGTACCTCCCGGCCCACGCTCCGCTCGAGGTTCCGGCTGACGCTCATGGTACCCGCGTTGTGAACAACGTTGTGGGTATGTCCGCTGTGAACATGGCTACCACCGTTGGTGCCAAGTGCATCACCGTGCCGACGACCACCGGTCGTACCGCTCGCCTGATCTCGCACTTCCGTCCCAACATGCCGATCTGCGCGTTCTCCCGCCACGAGTGGGCCGTCCAGCAGATGATTATGTACTGGGGCGTTATCCCGCACCAGGCCGAGATTACCCAGGGCACCGTCAACGGCACGATCGTCAAGGCGATCGAGACCGCTAAGGAGCTCGGCTACGTCGAGGCCGGCGACCTGACCGTCGCTACCGCCGGCGATCCCCGCATGAGCGTCCAGCTCGAGGACAAGGTCTCCTCGACCAACGTCGCTTACGTCGCTCAGGTGCGCTAAATCGTACTTGCAAGCAAATTTGCATTGCAAAGGGCCCGGAAGGCATTGCCTTCCGGGCCCTTTTTTAAGACCTTATTCATATGCCGCTTCATCGTTTTGCGTTCAGTCGCAAGCCTCTCCGATGCCGAGCGCACCACCGAAGACGCCCTGCAAGGGGAGCCGTTGGTCAATTGGGGTGAACTGTTCACCGTCAAGCCGGCCGGCTAGCAGCTAGCGATCAGAGGGACTGCAGGGACGTCAGAAGCGGCAACGCGAGCCGCAAAGCCCGCCTCGGTCAGCTCGATCACCTCGGTAAACGTCGCGTCGAAGAACTCCTCGGTCAGCAGGCGGTATGGCGGATGGTCGGGCTCACCGGGGTTTTCGCGCACGATCTCGTGCATAACGCCGATGGTCTTGAGCACATACTCCTTATGGATGGGATACTGCCCAAAACGCGTCGCCGCAGTATACAGGCGATCGGTCGCGCGCGGAATCGAAACAATGCCGAGCGTCTTGCCGAACCAGTCAAAGTCGCCTTGCTTTTTAATGCGGAACTCCTCGCACGGCTTGCCGCCGTGCGCCTCCAGGTACTGATTCACGCGCGTATTCCATACGGTATCGGCCACCAGATGCGACCAGACACCCAGTGTCAAATCGAGCAACGACTGCGCCACGTCCTCGGACGCAAGCGAGAACTCACGAGCGCCGGGACCGACAACCGGCTCAGCATCCCTGTAGCGCTGGGGATAGTGCACGCGATTCAGTCGCTCGCGCTCCTCGATAATCGAGGTCGCCGCGGCTGGCGCACCGGTGGGCGAATTTTTAAGCAACGGTGCCACATAGGTATCCCAGAACTCATGCTCACGAGGCTTAGGGATAGGCTCGGGCTTTGCAAAGTGCGTAGTGCGATACGGAATGGGATCAGCGATACCGGGAACCATATAGCCCACAAAAATGTCCGGAACCACGCAGCCAAACAAAAAGGCATTGCGGTCACGAACGCTATCGGCAAGCACACCAGAACGCGCCAGCAAGCGCTCCGTTTGAGCGATATGAATGTTCCAACTTGGCATAGCCACCCCCATAAAAAACCTGGATAACTATACCATCACGGCAAAGCCGCGCGGGCGGCTACGCACGCTCTACGCAGCAACTAGTCCGTAACACCGCTTTCGGTTCCATACGACGGCGAAGGCACCTCGACCACATGGTGATATCGATCAATATAGATTGCACGGGCACCCAGGCGTCGCACCAAATCCTGGTGATGCGTGCTCATCAAGACCGTCTTACCCGCCGCGACGTAGGCCAGCAAGAAGTTGACCACAATGTCGCATGAATCCTCGTCGAGCCCATTGGTAGGTTCGTCGAGGACCAAGATATCCGGGTTCATCGACACCACCGCAGCCAGCGCAGCGCGCTTCTTTTGCCCGCCCGAGAGCTGATAGGGAGAGGCGTCGGCAAGGTCGGCAACCTGGAACAGCTCCATGGCATCACGGACGCGGCGCTCGAGCTCGTCTGCCGGCAGCCCCATCTGCGCGGGACCAAAAGCAACTTCCTCGCCCACCGTAGCGCAAAACAGCTGGGCGTCGGCATTCTGGAACACAAAGCCCACGCGCTGATGAAAACGCTGAGCGGCCGCGGAATCCTTTAGAAACGCCGCATCGATCACATGCCCGTCAAACAGGTATGCGCCGGCATCCGCGAGCTCAAGGCCGTTGATAAGGCGCATGATCGTCGTCTTGCCGCAGCCGTTGGGACCGAGCAGGGCAACGAGTTCACCACGATCGACCTGCAGCGACACGCCATCGACAACCGTATGGCCCGCATAGGAGAACACCACGTCGCGCAGCTCGATGAGCGGCGCGACCTCGGCGCCGCCCGCACCGTTTGTGCCCGTCACGCTATTCGTATCGTTAGCCAAAACGTCGCCCTTCCTATTCGCATCGAAGCCAAAGCTCGCACTACAGCACAGCGCACAGAGCCGCCAGCAGCACCACAACGGCCGTATAGGCCGCATCGCGCCAGCTCAACCCGGCGCGAGCGGGCGCCGGATACACACCGGCAAAGCCACGGCAAAGCATAGCCTCGTCCATCGCGCGGCTGCATTCCATCGCCTTGATAAAGGTCATGCCCATGATACCCGCGACCGAGTCGGTACGCGAAAACCCCTCAGGTGCGCGACCAACGCTGCGCAGCATGACCGATTCGGTCAGATCGTGCGCCGTGCGGCCCAGCACCTCGATGTGCTTGAGCGCCATATCGAAGGTAAAGATAACTTCGTCGGGCAGGTGCAGCATTTTGAGCGCCGCCGACATGCGGCTCCAGGTGAGCGTCCACGAAACGCCCAGCACGAGCGACACGTTAATGAACGTCTTAAGCGCAATTTTGAGCATGGCGCCCGTAGCGGAAGCGCCCAGCAGCAGGGCGGGCAGCGCCAGAACCACCGCGAGCCCCGCAGCGCCAAGCGCCGGCACAAAGGTTGCCCGCAGCCCGCGTACGGGGCGCACGGCAACGAGCACCAGCGCGATAGCCGCCATCAACATGAGGTACAGCGGACTCTGCGTCAGACACGCACACAGGACGCAAACGAACATCCCCACCAGGCGCACCGGAGCCGAAACGCAAGAAAGGGCGCGGTCGACCATCGACCCGCCCTCGTGCGCGCCTCCACCCAGGCGAACCCGCTCAAGCAGGCTCGCCAGGTGCAGGACGTTCTTTTGCATCACACGATGCCGAGCCCCCATGGGCTCGTATCGCTCCTCGGCCGCAAGCCAGCTAGGCAGCTCGGCTACTGCCATGAGCACCGCTTTCCTTGACCGTCAGCGAGACCAGACGGAATGCGATGGTAAGCACCGCCACGCCAATCACGCCCGAGAGGATATACATCGCGGCCTGGCCGGCAAAGCCAAGGCCCTGCTCCTCGGAATAGGCCTGCAGGTAATCACCCGTAGGCAGAGCGTCGGCAAAGGTCGGGGTATCAAGGCCGACCGAAGCCTGCAGACTGTCGTCACCAGCCTCCTGAACGGCGGTCGCGGCGCCCTCGGCGTCCCACTCGCCCCAGGCGTCACCCGTGGCAAGCAGGCCCAGCGGCGTGACAACGACAAGCACGGCGACCAGGATGAGCGTGGGAACCAGCGAGGTCTTCTTGGCAGCAGTGCCCTCGGCAGCAAACTGGCCATCGACGGCCTCGGGCCCGACGATAAAGCTCGGCGCCGTCTTCTTAATGAAACCGTAGATGGCGGCCGTCGCCACGCCCTCGACCACGCCGGCAACCAGCATATGCGGGATCAACATGGCCGGAATGGAAACAGACAGCGGGAAGGGGCAGTACAGTGGGGCACCAGAGGCGTTGGTGAAGAGCATCGGCTGAATGCCAAACTCGATGGCAGCGCAAAGGGCAGCCACGCACAAGCCAACCCAGCCGCTCACGATGGCAGAGACCGAAGTGCCCCAGCTCTTGTCGTGCAGGCGACTGTTGAGCGCGCGGAATACCATGGCGGCAACAAACGGCAGCACGAAGGCCATGTTAAAGCAGTTGGCGCCAAAGGACAGGATGCCGCCGTCGCCAAACAGCAGCGCCTGCAGCGCCAGCGCGACCGAGACAGCGATAGCCGCGGCCTCGGGACCCAGCAGCAGCGCGATGAGTGCGCCGCCGACGGCGTGACCCGTGGTGCCGCCGGGCAGCGGCACGTT
>CAUAJB010000019.1 GCA_958429225.1 uncultured Collinsella sp. | reverse complement strand
GCGAGGCTGTAGCCAATCAATCCGGCCAAGATAATGGCAGAGACGTTGAGGGTGCCCAGCGTAATTGCCGAACCCCACGTCTGAAGGTTGGCAAGGCCCGCCGCATCGAGCGGGAACAGAGGGAACACGACGTTGTTAATAAGAACCGCGATACCCGCAAGGATATAGAGCGGCGTGATGGTCGCGAAGGCGTCACGCAGGGAACGCAGGTGAACCTGGTTTCCCACCTTCGCAGAGACCTCGGCAAACTTGTCGAGGAAGCTCTTTCCGTTGTCACTGGCCATGATTGCTCCTAACTTTCAAATCCGGCCTTTTCCTATGCGCACGGTGGTCTGTCGCCCTCTGCCACCAGATGTGCCATGTGTTGCGCGCAGCGGCGCGCGGTCTGGGCGTTCGCCCGGTCGCTAATCAACCACGTGGGTCGTGGCGACCTGTTTGAGCCAGGCCGCCGACTTCTTAAGGCGGCGCTTATAACCGTCCATCAGATCGACCTCGACAAAACCGTAACGGTTCTTAAAGGCATTCGCCCAAGACCAGTTATCGATGACGGCCCAATAATGGTATCCGCGGCACTTGGCGCCCTCGGCAATTGCCTTGGCCACCCACTCCAGGTGCTGACGTACAAAGTCGACGCGGTAGTCATCCTGGATGGTTCCTTCGGCGTCACGGTTCTTATATTCGTCCATGATGCCGATGCCGTTCTCGGAAACGAACCACTCAAGATCGGGGTAGTTCTTAGCGCAGTCCATGCCAAAGTCGTAGAGGCCCTGCGGGTAGATCTCCCAGCCGCGGCTCTCGTTCATAACGGCGTCGGGCCACACGTACTCGTCGGCAAAGTGCGGCAGGCCGTACTGGTCGATCTTGCTCGCCGGCGACTGAACGCGTGTGGGGTGGTAGTAGTTGCAGCCGAGCCAGTCGACAACACCCTGCTTGAGGATCTCTTGGTCACCGGCACGGAACGGGAGCCTAACGCCGCCCTCGGCCAGGCTGTCGAGCACGTCAGCAGGAAGCTCGCCCTTGGTAATAAGGTCGAGCCACCAGCGATTGTTGATGCCGCTGGTCATACGCACGGCCTCGAGGTCTGCCTCGTTGGGGTTCTCCTTGGTATAGACCGGGGTAAAGCAGTTGATCATGCCAATCTTGGCATCGCTGCGAACGGCGCCCTCGTCATAGGCGCGACGGTAGTTGGCCACGGCCAGCGCGTGCGCCAGCGAAATGTGATACTGCACGGTGCGGGCGCGGCTAAAATCGTGGAGCTGCGGGAACCACACACCCTCCTGATAGCGCTGTTCGGGCTCGACGATGGGCTCGTTAAAGGTGAACCAATACTTAATCTCCTGGCCAAACTCGTGGAAGGCGACGTCGGCGTAATGCGCGTAAGCCTCGACGACCTCACGGCTCTCCCAGCCGCCACGGTTAAAGAGGTAGGTGGGCATGTCAAAGTGGTACAAGTTGACAAACGGCTCCAGGCCGGCCTCGCGAGAGGCGCGGAACAGCTCGTGATACCACGCAGCGCCCTCCTCATTAAGGTTGCCGTCGGCATCGAGCAGACGGCTCCACTGGATGGAAGTGCGATAGGTATTCAGGCCCAAGTCCTTCAAAATGCGAAAGTCCTCCTGGTACTTGGCCATAAAGTCATTGCCGGCATAAGAGCCAACGCAGTTGTAGAACGAACCCAGATCCTGGATGGACCAGGTGTCCCACAGGTTCTCGAGCTTGCCGCCCTGGTTCCACTGACCCTCAGTCTGCGGGCCGGACATAGCAGCGCCAAAGAAGAAGTCGTTGGGCAGCTGATACTGTGCCATCAAAGTCCTCGCTTTCGTGTTCTAGAGCTTCCGTTTGGAGACGGGTTTGCTTTGGCAGGCAATCCGGCGCGGGCGCGCACCGGTTTTCCGGATATCCGGCCCGCCAAAACAAATCCTTCTCCAAACAGTACAAGCAAACGCCAATGCATCTCGCTTGTTGTCTATAACTATAGCGCTCTAATTTTCTATGTAAAGCGTCTTTTTAGCTTTTCTTTATCGAACTTCTTTCATAAAAGCCATATGGATGCTTTTTAAGTAGGTATACTTTCTTAATATTCAACGCAAATATGAAGGGAGGATTGCATGATTCCCAAATACGAGGCGATAGCTGCAGATATCCGTCGAAGCATCGAGGACGGCGCCCTTAAGCCGGGCGATAAGTTGCCCACCGTCGTAGAGTTTTGCGAGCTCTATAGCGTTTCTAAGATCACCGTCAAACGAGCTATTGAACAAATCACCGAGGAAGGCCTTATTACCAGCCGGCGCGGATCGGGTACCTACGTTAAGGACACGGCGGGACTTCCCGGCCAGGCGTTTTTCCAGGGCAAAAACGACCGTGCCCAGGGTTTTTCGTATGAGCATCGCGGGGAGAAGGTGACCTCGGTGGTCTACGATTTCTCGATTGTTAATCCACCAGCGGACATCGCAGCCCAGCTGGGAATTGCCGAGGATGACTTTGCCTATCACATCGTGCGCGTGCGTCAGGCCGACGAGAAGCCCATCGTTATCGAGTACACCTACATGCCCCTCGAGCTGATTCCAGGCCTTAAAAAGAAGGACCTGCACGGATCGCTCTACCGCTTCATCCGCGAGCAATGTGGCCTGAAGATTTCGAGCTTTCACCGTACCATTCGCGCCGTGGCAGCAACCGAAGAAGAAGCCGAGCGTCTGGACACCAAACCTGGCTCTCCCCTGCTCGAGCTCACCCAGATTGGCTTTTTGGACAGCGGTGCCGCCTTTGAGTATTCGACCTCGCGCAACGTTGGCGACCGCTTTGAGTTGCACAATGTAACGTTGGCGTAGATTTTTGTAGTCATGCGGGCGCTCGTTTTGCGCTGCTTTGCGCGGCGCCCGCGCAACACAATGGAGGTATGAATATGTCCGATTTGATTAAACTGACGCCGATCTTCCGCAAGAAGATCTGGGGTGGCCGCCAGCTCGAAACCGTATTTGGTTACGACATTCCCGAAGGTCCCATCGGTGAGTTCTGGGCCATCTCGGCCCATCCCAACGGCGACTGTCAGATTGCTGAGGGACCGTACGCCGGCCACACGCTGTCGTGGCTGTGGGCCGAGCACCGTGAGCTTTTTGGCAATTGCGAGGGCAAGGAGTTCCCGCTGCTCATTAAGATTCTGGACGCCAAGGACGACCTTTCGATCCAGATTCATCCCAACGACGAGTACGCCGCCGAGCACGAGAACGGCAGCCTGGGTAAAACCGAGTGCTGGTACGTGCTGGATTGCGAGCCCGGCGCCACGATCATCGTCGGCCAGCGTGCTAAAGACCGCACCGAGGCCGCACAGATGATCAAGGACGGCCGCTGGGACGACATGCTCAACGTACTGCCGATCCACAAGGGCGACTTTTTCCAGATTGATTCCGGTACCGTTCATGCCATCAAGGCCGGCACGCTCATTTTGGAAACGCAGCAGTCGTGCGACGTGACGTATCGCCTGTACGATTACGACCGCCCCGGCACCGACGGCAAACTGCGTCCCCTGCACATTGAGCAGAGCCTCGACTGCATAAACTTTAACGCTCAGGCTCCGACCGACGGCACGGTGACCGCGCCCGAGGTGGATGGCGTGACCGAGCTCGAGTCCAACCCCTGCTACACCGTCGATCGCGTGCGCGTTAACGGCAGCAAGGCCCTCGATCAGCGCTGGCCCTTCATGTGCCTGTCGGTCATCGACGGCGAAGGCACCGTCTGCGGCGACCCCGTCCACAAGGGAAGCCACCTGCTGGCCCCGAGCACCGTCAGCTCCATCGACCTCGAAGGCAAGATGGAACTGATCGTCTCGCATCTCTAGGTCGCACCAAAAACCAAAACGCAACAAGGGGCTCCCCCGTTCATCAACGGAGGAGCCCCTACTCGTATCTATATATCAGCCCACCCGGCTCTCCAGATCAAAAAGCGAACGAGCAGAGCGACGATTGTACAGCAACGTTATCTAAGGACCTGGGCGGGCGCATGGGGCAACATCGATCGCGAGTTCCGCACGAGCCGGAGAGCACTTAATGTGCTCTCCGTGCGAGCAGGACTGCCCGAGCAGGCGATGTTGCCCCATGTGCCCGCCCAGGTCCGCCGTGATCACGACAGCTTGACGATCGGTGCAAAACCTTTCATAAGCTTTTTGGTCTGGCCGGTCTTTTCGAATTGGACCTCGATCATGTCTCCAGCGACCGAGATCACGGTACCCGTGCCAAAGGTCTTGTGGCTCACGGTATCGCCCGCGGCAAAGTCCTGCGACGCGCTGGCGCGATCGACCTTACGCTCCACCGTCGGGGACACCTTGGACGACGGCTTTTTGGCTCGCGGCGCGCCCGAGCCAAAGGCCGAGGCAACACGGCCGGCGTCGGGTGAGACCCCACGATGGCGCTCGGTCCCGTAGCTGCTGCCACCAAAGAAATCGTCGAAGCTCGATCCGCCGCGCGAACCGGAACCGCCGGTCGAGCGCGTATGCGAACCGAACACCTTGCCGCCGTACATATCCGAGCCCATACCCGAGCCAAACGTGCCGCGACGATCGCCGCGCTTCTCCCAGCCCGTGCCCTCAAAACCGGCAGAACCGATACCGCTAAACTCGATGTCCTCAAACGGAATCTCGTTGAGGAAGCGCGAGCGCGGGTTGGCAGAGGTCGAGCCGTAGGTGCGACGCGTGGCTGCATAGGTCAAGAACAGTCGCTTACGGGCGCGCGTGATGGCGACGTAGGCCAGGCGACGCTCCTCCTCGAGCTTGCCCGGATCATCGCTGCCGCCAAAGTCGTGCACGTGCGGGAAGATGCCCTCCTCCATGCCGGCCACGAACACCGCCGGGAACTCCAGGCCCTTGGCGGAGTGAATGGTCATCATGGTGATGGCATGCGTCTCGCCGGCCAGGGAATCCAAGTCGGAGCGCAGGGCCAGCCACTCCATGAGTGCCGGCAGCGCTTTGCAGGTGAGCGGGCCGTAGGTGCGCTCGATCTCGTCGGCATGCACGGCACCGGCGGGCAGCTCTGTCGGCGCGGCATACGCGTTGCCCGCGATGGCGGCGGCCAGGGCGTCCTGCGGAGAGAGCGCCGGGGCGGCCAAGCTATCGAGCGGATTGGAGCCCGCGGCATCGCGCGCGCCGACGAGTGCCTCAAACGAAGACGCCGGCGCGGACGGTCCCGGCTCGGGCGCAGGCGCGCTCACCACGACGGGCTCGGCGCCGGCAGGCACGTCGGCAACGCCGGCTGCGCGCAGCTCTTCTAGACTCTCGAGCGTACCCTCGATATCCTCGTGCGTCTCCTCAAATTCGGCTGCAACGCCCAAGAATTCCTGGATGTTCTCGGCGCGACTCTCGGACTCCATGGTACCCTCGGCGCGGAAAGCCTGCAGCAGGCCCGTCTTATCGACGATCATCTCGACGACGTCCTTGAGTTCGCCGTCCATGCGGCGACCCTCGCGCACCAGCGAGACAAAGCTCGACAGGCCATTGCGCACCTTGGCGCTAAACATGCCCGTCTCGGCCGTTGCGATCTCGCAGGCCTGGAAGAACGAACAACGGTTGTCGCGCGCCAGCTGCTCGATCTTTTGGATTGAGGTGGAGCCGATACCGCGGCGCGGCGTGTTGATGACGCGCTTGACGCTCATCTCGTCTGCCGGGTTCACGATCATCTTGAGATAAGCCATAACGTCGCGGATCTCGGCACGGTCGAAGAATCGCGTGCCACCCACGATCTTGTAGGGCACGCCCGCGCGCAGGAACATATCTTCGAGAATACGCGACTGGGCGTTGGTGCGGTAGAACACGGCGATATCGTCGTAGCTCGTGCCCTTGGAGTGCAGCTTTTCGATCTCGCCGGCAATCCAGCGGCCCTCGTCACGCTCGTCGCTCGCCTGGAAGGCCTGGATCTTCTCGCCATCGCCCTCGGCCGTAAACAGGCGCTTGTCCTTGCGCTGCGAGTTGTGGCGCACCACGGCGTTGGCGGCGCTCAGAATATGACCCGTGGAGCGGTAGTTCTGCTCCAGCTTGACGGTCTTGCAGTCTTTAAAGTCCTTCTCGAAGTCCAGGATATTGGTGATGTCGGCGCCACGCCAGCTGTAAATGGACTGGTCGTCGTCGCCCACGACCATGAGGTTCTGGTACTTGGCGGCCAGCAGGTTGGCGATCTCGTACTGGACGTGGTTGGTGTCCTGATACTCGTCGACGCTAATGTAGCGGAAGCGCTCTTGGTACTTATCGAGCACCTCAGGGCGGGTGCGCAGCAGCTCGAGCGTGCGCACGAGCAGGTCGTCGAAGTCCATCGCGTTGGCGGCGCGCAGGCGGCGCTCCAGCTCCAAGTAGACCTGCGCGGCCTTTTTGTCGTTGGGGCTGTCGGCGCTCTTGAGCATGTCCTCGGGGCCGATCATGGCGTTTTTGGCCGAACTGATCTTGCTGCGGATCATATTGATGGGGAATTGCTTTTGCTCGATACCGAGCGCCTGCATAATATCGCGCACCATGCGCTTGGAATCGTCGTCATCGTAGATGGTGAACTGACCGGTGTAGCCCAGCAGGTCAGCGTCCTCGCGCAGCATGCGCACGCACATAGCATGGAAGGTGCACACCCACATGCCGCGGGTACCGCTGGGGATGAGTACCGCCAGACGCTCGCGCATCTCGGCCGCGGCCTTGTTGGTAAACGTGATGGCAAGGATCTGCCAGGGCTTAACGCCCAGGTCGCCGAGCATATGTGCGATGCGGAAGGTCAAGACGCGGGTCTTGCCCGAGCCGGCGCCGGCGAGCACCAGCAACGGACCCTCGGTGGTCAGGACCGCCTCGCGCTGGGCGGGATTAAGGCTGTCGATGTCGACGAGCGGCTTGGCGGGTTTGGGTGCCGGCGCGGGAGCGTCGTAGATGTCGAGCGGGACGAGCTCGGGCTCCGGCGCAGCGGGGGCGGTGTATGCATCGAGCGGCACGGGTTCCGGCGCGGGCGGCACGGGTACCGCGGCGTTCTTTTCCCAGGGCAAGGGCTGGGTCATGGGCGACTCCTCATCTGACGGACGGCGCGCCTGCGGGCAGCGCCATAGTTTGAGCCGTACCAGTATACCGAGCCGTGCGGACACCGACGCAAATCACACCACGACTCCGTCCGCCACCATCGGGCCCGCCCCAGCGGATTTGGCGCAATGAGGTCAGGTTTGTCTGCACCAAGCTGGTGCAAAGTAACCTGACCCCATTGCGCCAATCACAGAGCCACCGATGTCACGGTAGCAGCAGCGAGCGGCGGCCAGGGCGAACAAATTGGCATGAAAAGGGGGCGGCATAGACCTTTTGGTCATGCCGCCCTCTTTGAATGACAAGTTGTCTCTCTGGCCGCCGCGCAGCGTCAACCAAGTTACAGGCCGAGCATCGGCTCCAGAACGAAGAAGTATGCGAGCACTACGATGCCCAGGATAATGCGGTAAACACCGAAGCACTTGAAGTCGTGACGGCGAACGAAGCCCATGAGCCACTTGATGGCGATGAGCGAAACCACAAAGGCCACAACGCAGCCCACGCCCAAGATAGCGACCTCGTTGGCGCCGAACGTGCCGCCCTTGATAAAGTACTTGACCAGCTTGAGCGCACTCGCGCCAAACATGACAGGGATGGCCAGGAAGAACGTAAACTTGGACGCCACCGAACGCGTGCAGCCCAAAAGCAGGCCGCCGATGATGGTGGAGCCGGAGCGCGACGTGCCCGGCACCAGCGAAAGCACCTGGAAGCAGCCGATACCCAGTGCAGTCTTCCAGCTCAGGTCCTCGAGCGTGGCGATGGAGCCAAAGTCCAGATTCTCGTCATCGTCCTCATCCTCAGCGGTAGCCGCGGCGGGCGCCGCAAAGTGCGCACCGGCGGGACGTCCACCCGACGCCACAGCACGCGAACCAAACGAACCGGCAACGGCCATTTCCTCGCGCTTGCTCGCGCGCCAGTTCTCGATCACGATAAACAGCACGCCGTACACAATGAGCGCCAGCGCCACGACGGGAGCATTGTAGAAATGCTCCTCCATCCAGTCGTTGAGCGGCAGGCCGATCGCCGCCGCAGGAATGCAACCGAGCACAATCTTGCCCCACAGCACCCAGGTGTCGCGACGGCCCTCCTTGCCCTTGCTGGGCGAGAACGGATTGAGCTCATGGAAAAACAGCACGCAGACGGCCAGAATGGCGCCGAGCTGAATCACGACCAGGAACATATTCCAGAACGTCTCGCTCACGTTCATCTTGACGAACTCGTCCACCAAGATCATGTGACCCGTCGACGAGACGGGCAGCCATTCGGTGATGCCCTCGACCAGGCCCATGAAGGCAGATTTTAGAAGCTCGATGATATCCAAAGGGACCCCCCTCGTTAGACACCCGCCGATATTGTTCTGCGGACGGTGCGGGCGATGTCCCATTATCAACCGTTCGGGCGCGTCTGCGCCTACCCTTACCAAAAAACTCGTCCGTTCACAGAATTGCGAGCGGTCAAACCGAAATCCTTGGGTATAACTGCAACAAGATAAAGTGTCCGGCGGCCAACGCGCCCGCGCCCGCCCGACGCACGAGCCCCGCGCCCGTGCGATAGACCAAGGAGGAAACCATGAACGAGGGCTACACCAAGGTATTTGTTTCACTCGACGGTACTGAGCAGCAGGATTTTGTGCTCGCACGCGCCATCAAGGTCGCCGCGAACAACGGCGCCAAGCTGATCATCGGCCACGTTATCGATTCCACGGCGCTCGAGAGCGCCGGTTCCTATCCGGTCGACCTGGTCAACGGCCTAGAGGAGGCATTTAAGAACTCCATCGCCAAGCAGCTCGAAGAGGCCAAGGCCAATCCCGATATTCCCGAGGTCGAGGTCATGATTCGCGCCGGCCGTATTCGCGAGACGCTCAAGGACGAGATGCTCGACGTGGTCAAGCCCGACCTGGTGCTCTGCGGCGCACGCGGCCTGTCCTCGATCAAGTATGCGCTCCTGGGCTCGATTTCGACGTTCCTGCTGCGCAATACCGACTGCGACATCTTGGTCGTGAAGTAGCGTTGCTCCCACCGGCCGCGGGGCCTGCGGGGTTTCCACGGGCACGTCCTCGCCGCGTTGCGGCTGCGGGATGTGCCCTTAGGAAACCCCTCCCGGCCCCGCGGCCTTCGCAGCCTTACTTCAGCGAGTTGTCTGATAGAAGAATGGCGTGCCGCCCCGTTTGGGGCGGCACGTTTTGTTTGGGGCGGCACGTTTTTGTTTGGGTGGGCGTCTGCCGTGTGCGTTACTCGAAGTATTGAAACTTGTTGGTTGAGAAGGCAAACGTTACGACGAAGCCTTCGCCGGGCTCGGATGCTGCGGTGACGTCGATGCCCATCTTGGAGCACAGGCGCGCCACCAGGTAGAGGCCGATGCCCGTTGCGCGCTTGGTGGTGCGGCCGTTGTCGCCGGTAAAGCCCTTCTCGAACACGCGCGGCAAGTCGGCCGCACTCACGCCGCAGCCGTTGTCCGCAACGGTGAGCTCGATGCGCTCGCTTGCCAGGCCTTCGTCCAACAGCGCGCCCGAAAACACGATCTTTGCGCCGTCCTCGCGCGCATATTTAATGCTGTTCTGAATGAGTTGGCCCAAAATAAACTCGAGCCACTTCTCGTCGGTAAAGACCTCAAAGTCGAGGTTCTCGCACACCGGAGCCACGTGCACCGCGATGAGCTCGCGGGCGTTGGCTTTAATCGCACCCGTCACCAAGGTCTTAAGGTCCCAGCGACGAATCAGGTAATCGCGCTCCACAACCTCCGAGCGCGCATAGTAGAGCGCCTGGTCGATATAGCGCTCCACGCGGGCAAGCTCGCGACCGAGGTCATCTACGCGCGACAGATCATCTTCGCTGCCGTCCAGGTTTTCCAAAATCAGATGGGCTGCCGCCAGAGGCAGCTTGGCCTCGTGGACCCAGCTCTCGATATAGTCGCGATAGTCATCGGTCTGGCGCCTGCCTTCGGCAACCTCGTCACAAGCGGCTTTGCCCACCCGGCGCAAGACCTCGTACTCGAGCTCGCCCTCAGCATAGGTCGGATATTGCACCATCTCCTGCACCCATGCGGGACTCTCGAGCTCCTCTGCCGCACGCTCCAACTGACGCAGAAAACGGCGACGGCGAGCGTACTCGATCACGATGCCGAGCATACCGAAGATAAAGGACACGCCGACCGCCACGACCACGATAGAAACGGGTGCGCCGGCGACCGTCAGCACAAAGCAGCTCAGCAGCACGCCGCACGTCCACACGGCGACGGGAAGCAGCGCATCTTTGAAGAATTTGGCAAACGACATAGCCGGCCCCTAGACCGAATAGCCCTGGCCGCGGTGCGTCGTCAAATACCCCTTGATGCCGATTTTTTCAAGCGTGGTGCGCAGGCGGTTGATGTTGACGGTGAGCGTATTGTCGTCCACGAAGGCGTCGGAGTCCCACAGGTCCTGCATGATAGCCGAGCGCGAAACGATCTTGCCCGCACGGCTCAGAAGCAGCGAGAGGATACGCAGCTCGTTTTTGGTGAGCTCGGTACTGGTGCCGGTTTGCATGTTGGTGACCATGGAGCGAGCGAGATCGAGTTCCAGGCCCTTGTGGACAAGTGTGCTGCGCTCGCCCGCCGCCGCGGTGCGACGCAGCAGTGCGTTGATGCGCGCCACAAGCACACGGGCGCTGTAAGGCTTGGGAACAAAGTCGTCCGCGCCGAGCGTCATGGCCATGACCTCGTCAATCTCGGTCGTGCGCGAGGTGAGGACGATGATGGGAACCTCAGATTCGCGGCGAACCTCATGGCAGATATGCTGGCCGTCCTTGACGGGAAGCGTCAGGTCAAGCAGCACCAGGTCGGGCGCGGCGGCGAGAATATCGCGCGAGACATGCTCGAACGATTCGCAAGCCTCGACCTCAAAACCGGCACGGGCAAGGATATCGGCAAGCTCGCGACGAATGGGCTCGTCGTCCTCAACGATATAGATCAGCGCCATGGATTCCGCTCCCCTCTTGGTTTCTTGCCGTCATTATGCCCGCAAATCCGTAGGCGAACGCCGCGCGCGGCGCCAAGGTGACAGAACTGTTCGCGAGCGGGGGCGTTTTGTCCGCCTCACGCTCGCGATGGGGACGGGGACCAAAATGATTTTTTAATCCCCGTCCCAGAAACATCATTTAGCGGCGGGCGCGGAGCTTTTCGTAGCCGTCGGCAAAGAAGGCGACCGTCGCGGCATCGGCCTCGGCGGCGTCACCGTCGGCAGCGGGGACCACGCCGTGCTCGTCGCTCACTAGGAACAGCGCGCCCTTGAGCTGCGCGGGAATGTCTACGCGCGTGACCGGGATGCCCTTGGTCTGGGCCAGCTGCTCGATGAGTGTCGCCGTGCCGCACAGGCACTCGTCCGCTGGCGCCACAAAGGCAAGCTCGCCGTTATCGACGGCGGCGAGCAGCTCGGGCGCCACGCCGGTTTCGTCGGCCTCGGAGCGGGCCTCGGCGGAGCGGGCACGCAGCGCCTTGGCCGACGTATCGGCGCGCGGCTCGTACTCCCCCACCGTCATGGCGGCGTTGCCGTTAACGTCGATCACCAGCATGAGCACACCGTCGCGCGCGGTGTAATCGCCCTCGGCAAGCGACCACTCAACGTGCTGCTTGGCCCAGCTGAGCATGTTATGGGTAAGCGGCTCGCTCTGCACCAAGCGCTCGGACAGTGCGCGAATGTGGCGGTTGAGCATGGGCACCTTTTTATTGGACATGCGCCAACGGCAGACAAGCGCGGGCTTGTCGAGCGTAAACTTCTCGACCGCCTCCTGATTGGCGCAAAAGTCCTCGTACGCACGCTGATCATCGGCATTGCCAAACAGCTCGGCATCATCAATCTGGGGCATGGTTGTACCTTTCGTGTTAGTCATTCCGTCCTCTTATACCAAAAAGACGGCCCTCCAAACGGAGCGACCGTCTTTTGCAGAGATTATTTTGTCCCGGGGCGAAACTTAGTGCCTAAAGTGGCGGGCGCCCGTAAAGACCATCGCGATGCCATGCTCATTGCAGGCCTGGATGCTCTCGTCGTCGCGCTTGGAGCCGCCGGGCTGGATGATGCAGGTCACGCCGTGCGCAGCAAGCACGTCGACGTTGTCGCGGAACGGGAAGAACGCGTCGCTTGCACAGGCAAAGCCGCCCTTCTCCACGCCCTCGCGCTCGCAGAAGTCCTCGGCACGCTCGCAGGCAAGCAGTGCGGAGTCAACGCGGTTAGGCTGACCCGGGCCCATGCCAATGCCGGCCTTGCCTTTGGAGACCAAGATGGCGTTGGACTTAACGCCCTTGCAGACCTTCCAGGCAAACTCAAGCTCGGCCATCTCGGCGTCGGTGGGCTTGCGGTCGGTGGGGAACGTAAAGGTCGCAGGATCCTCGGTCACGTGGTCGACTTCCTGCACCAGCATGCCGCCGTCAATGGAACGCAGCTCCACCTGGGCGCCGTGGTCCACGCCACCGGTGGCCAGCACGCGCAGGTTGGGACGCTTGGCCATGCGCTCGAGCGCCTCGGCAGTGTAGCTCGGGGCGATGATAACCTCGACGAACTGCTTGTTCTGATCGGCAAAGTGCTCGACCAGCTCATAGGGAACCTCGCGATTGCAGGCGATGATGCCGCCAAAGGCGCTCTTGGGATCGCAGGCGAAGGCGCGGTCGTAGGCGGCCGTGATGTCCTCGGCAACGGCGGAACCGCAGGGGTTCTGGTGCTTGAGGATCACGCAGGCCGGCTCGTCGAACTCGCGGACCAGGTTCCAAGCGGCATCGGCATCCAGATAGTTGTTGTAGCTGAGCGGCTTGCCCTGGATCTGCTCGGAGCCAACGAGCGGGAACTGCGAGCTCGCGGTGTTCTCGCAGCCCTCGGCAAAGCGGTAGACCGTAGCCTTCTGCTGAGGATTCTCGCCATAGCGCAGGTCGTCGACCTTCTCCAGCGAAATCTCGAGCTTGGCAGAGGTGTCCGCCACGTCGCTTGCCTGGGCGGCAAGCCAACGGGAAATAGCCGTGTCGTAGGCGGCGGTGGTCTGGTAGACCTTCACCTGCAGGCGACGACGGGTGGAAAGCGTGGTGCAGCCACCGGTCTCGTGCATCTCGGCCAGGACGGCATCATAGTCGACAGGGTCGGAAATGACGGTAACGCTCGTGGCGTTCTTGGCGGCAGAGCGCAGCATGGAGGGGCCACCGATGTCGATGTGCTCGATGGCATCCGCGAAGGTGACCTCGGCGTTGGCGACGGTCTTCTCGAACTCGTACAGGTTGACGACGACCAGGTCGATCAGCTTAATGCCGTGCTGAGCGGCCTCCTGCATGTGCTGCTCGGAATCGCGGCGGGCCAGCAGCGCGCCGTGAACCTTGGGGTGCAGGGTCTTAACGCGGCCGTCCATCATCTCGGGATAGCCCGTGAACTCCTCGATGGGGGTTACGGGAACGCCCGCGTCCTCGATGGCACGAGCCGTGCCGCCCGTAGAGATGATCTCGACGCCAAAGTCATCGACCAGCGTCCGTGCGAAATCGACGACGCCCGTCTTATCGGTAACCGAGATCAACGCGCGTGCGATCTTCACATCAGATCCCATGCAGTCCTCCTGTCTGGTACGCCGCCGTGCTCTGTGAGTCGGTGATACGTCGATCTGCAGCGCTCGCGCAGCGGCATTGAAAATACTGATTCAATGTAGCGCATCGAGCGCATCGATGCACCCCGCAACGGGCGCATGTGCAGAAAAAGTTTGCACGCGGAGGGGATGGGCACGGCACCGGGCACGGTGAGTTCATGGAACACAGGGGCACCATAATTCGATGTCAATAGCGTGGTAGAACTGTGCTCGATATGCATCCGCGAAAGAAAGAGGCACCATGGTCTCGCGGGTTCTCTACCGACCGTTTGATACCGAAGACTTCGACGCCATCGCGCTGATTCTGCAGCAGCTTTGGCATAACAATTCGGATAACGATGAGTACAACCGCCTTGAGGCCGCGTGCGACCTCGCCTACTGCCTTTCGTCGTCGACGTTTTCACAGGTTGCGGTGATTGACGGCGAGGCGCGCGGCATTGCACTTGCACGCGCAGGACAGAACTCCGGCGTCGCTATCAACGAGCATTGGATGGATACCGAACGCGCGCTGCTATCGCAGATGCGTGAGCTGGAGCCCGATGCCTGCGCTGAGTATCTCTCGTTTGTGCGCGCAACCATCCGAACCAACAACCGCCTGCTCGAGAACAGCCCGTTGCTGCACGACAACGAGGTCACGCTGCTTGCCGTGGATCGCGATGTCCATGGCCTGGGCGTTGGCACGGTTCTGCTCGATGCCGCAGTCTCGCACCTGTCCTCGCTTGGAGCGACGAGGGCGCACCTGTACACCGACTCCAACTGCTCGTGGAAGTTCTACGAGCTGCACGGCTTTAAGCGCACGGCCACGCACCGCGCCAACCGCGAAGAGCGCCGTCACGACATGCCGCGCGAAAGCTTCCTCTACGAACTCGACCTAACAGCCTAAACCTGGCAGCCATACCTAGTCATTTAGGAACGTTCCCAGTGACTAGTCGTTGGGGACAGTCTTCGTAGGTAGCGCATAAAAATGGGATGGATCCGTCGGCAGTCGCCGGAGAAGATCCATCCCAAAAATCAGAACTCGCTAGAACGTTCCGCCGCCGCCTCCGCCGACGCCGCCGCCTCCGCCGCCCGAGAAGCCACCGCCTCCGCCGCCGCTCGAGCTGTCGGAGCTCGACGCCAGCTCACGGATGCTCTCGTGATACACGTCATCGAACGAATCGAGCGGAGACTCGATACCGTAATGATGGTAGTACCACCAGTAACAGGGGTAGTTGTCGTAGAAATCGTCGCTGTTGCGCAGGTCCGCAGGCACGGCCTCGGCCAGCTGTCGCAGCACTTCTTTCGAAACGCCCAGGGCAACGCCCATCACCAGCAGCTTGTTCCACAGCACCAGATCGCCGGGGACGGCTTCCTTTAGACGCGTGAAGTCCTCGAGCCAATGCTTAAGCGCCTTGCAGCGAGCCGCCACCTCGGCGCCCTCCGGCGTAAAGCGGCGGAACGTAAGGCCCACGCCGATACCCACCAGCACAATCGGCACCGAGATAACCGCGGCGGTAATGTTCGCCTGTGCGCCATCGGTAAAGAAGATGGATCCCACGGGAACAAAGGCAATCAGGATACCAAGAACCAGGCAAAACACCATTGCAACAATGCCGTCCGAGGCAACGTACTCGCTATCGGCCAGCTTGCCCTTAACGGTGTTCTGATAGTCCTCGAGCTTGTCGCCCACGGGTGTAGCGTGCTGCTTGACGTAGTGCTGCAGCTCGTCGAACGTGCGCGAGCGATCGCCGTTCTCGTCAGGCTTAGCACCGGCAAAGAAGACCTTGAGCACCATGTGGTCAATGCCCTTGGCCGACTTCCAGCCCGCATCACTCACCGTCACGCGATACGTCTGCTCTTCTTTTTCACGCCCCAACAGACCCTTCTTGGCCTTGGTCACGGTCGCCTGCTCCAGCTTGATCACACGGTCGTCAGTGAGCTTCATGAGCGTGGCGATATATGCCTGATCGGGCACCTCGTTCCAGCTCATGAGGGCCGAAAGCACGGCGGGATGGTCGGCCGAAGGCACATCGCGGAAATATTCGTCCTGGAAAAGCGGCTTGGGCTTGCGCTTGCGCAGCTTGAACATAACGATTGCGCCGGTAAATGCCACCGCCGCAACAACACTTAGCACGGCAAGTGCATTGGCAATCATGCGAGCGTGAGCGCGGCGGGCGTTAGCTTCGTCGGCCCATTCCTTCTCTTCGCTCAGGATCGTTGACATGCGCTCTTCGCCCGAGGCGGCAAGCTGCGGCACCCAGTCGCTAGGAAAGGCGATGCGTGCCTCGGCGAATTCGCCCTGATGCACGCAGGGAATGGTATAGGTGACCATGGGTTCGTCCTCATCGAGCGACACGTCGCCCGTCAGCGGACCGTGGCCCCATGCGCGGAAGTTATCGCCCTTGACGGCCGCCGTCCCGGCAGCGGCATTTGCGAAGTACACTTCCATCTCGACATCGTCGGAATCCGCAGACCAGCCGTCGCCCACAAACTTCCAGTAGAGCTCGGCGGTATCGGCCCAGTTCATGACCGCGCCGGTCATGGTGTAGCTCACGTAGTAGATTGCGCTGTCGCCGCTCTCGTGAGGGCTGAACACCTTAATCCTTACGCCATCACCGGTCTGCTCGACCGTGTAGACGCCAGAGTCGCCCTTGTTCGCGCTATCGACTTTGTTAAACGCGGTGTCCTCTTCCTCGACACTCAGCACGTCGACGCCCGCCGTGCCGCCCTGCTGGTTGGAGCCCGTATTGATCTCCCAAAACACGCCGTTGATGTCGTCATCGAAATCAAACTGGCGTCCCTCAACAACAGTCAGCGAGCCGTTGGCTTCAACCGTGGCACCGATATAGGTTTGGGTCATGGAATACCCGTCGGCACGTGCAACGGCGGGCAATAGCAGCAATGCAAGCGCGACGAGTGCGCAGACGGAAGCAAATCGCGCAAACAGGCGGCGCTGCCGACAGGTTTTGGCAACGGGGTCGTTCATGGGCACATCCTTTGTCTGTGATACCAGTAACGCCATTGTCCCACGTTTACGGGCGCACATGACGAACATCTAGGCCAGCGGAGTATCAAACGGGACGAAAGTCACGCCCGCGGCGGGCACTTGGGGACGTTCCTTATCTGCCGGCAATCTGGGACACTCCTTGGCATAGCCCGCTCCGGCAATAGATACCACTTCATAGCTCCGTCACAGGTGTAGCGGCTTTGTGTGGGCGCGGCGTGAGCCGATTAAGCTGGCGAGCGAGGGGCATAAAGCAGTTGAGCGAAAACGGTTTGCCCCTTTGCCGTTCGCTTGAGGATCATGTCCCCCTTTTCCGCGGAAACCCCGGCAGTTGCGAAGAGCTGCCGGGGTTTCTGTCGTTTGAGGGGTTGGGCTGGCGGGTGGCGATCGAGCTGTCGAGCCGGTGGTCCGGTACGCGCAACGCGCGGCCTCGGCAACTTGTAGGCCACGGCAGCGTCTCCCCCACCGCGCCCCGCGCTATACTCGTCCGCATGGATATCAACGCACGCAACATAACAACGCCCGCTGTGGCCACGTCGACGGCGCCCAACAGCAAGCTCGCCCCCGCCCTCGCGCCCGTCGTGGGCCGCTTTGCCCCGTCGCCCTCGGGCCGCATGCACCTGGGCAACGTGTTCAGCTGCCTGTGCGCGTGGCTTTCGGCCCGCAGCCAAGGCGGCAGCATCGTACTGCGCATCGAGGACCTGGACGATCGCTGCAAGCGCCCGGAACTTGCCGCCCAAATGATTGACGACCTAGCTTGGCTGGGGCTTGAGTGGGACGAAGGCCCCTACTACCAGCACGATCGCCTGGACCTGTACGAGGACGCCCTGCACCAGCTGCAAGACGTCGGCCTCACCTACCCTTGTTTTTGCACGCGCGCCGAGCTCCACACCGCGAGCGCGCCGCACGCCAGCGACGGCACGCCCATCTACCGTGGCGCCTGCCGAGGCCTTTCGGCCGAAGAGGTCGCCCGCCGCAGTGCCCTGCGCGCCCCGGCCACGCGCCTGCGCGTACCCACCGTCGACGACCTCGCAGGCGACGTGATCGAATTCGTGGACCGCACGTACGGAGCCCAATGCGAAGCACTCGCCACCGAGTGCGGCGACTTTTTGGTGCGCCGCAGCGACGGCGTTTTTGCCTACCAGCTAGCCGTGGTGGTCGACGACGCTGCCATGGGCGTCACCGAGGTCGTGCGCGGATGCGATCTGCTGGGCTCCACACCCCGCCAAATCTACCTGCAGCATCTGCTGGGGCTGCCCACACCGCACTACGCACATATTCCGCTGCTCATGTCACCGGACGGCCGCCGCCTTTCCAAGCGCGACCGCGATCTGGACCTGGGCGAACTCCGCGCTCGCTTTGGCACGCCCGAGGCGCTGCTGGGCTGGCTCGCCGGGCAAACAGGCATCGCACCGGACACCACGCCGCATACCGCCGAGCAACTGGTCGAGCACTTTAGCTGGGATGTTATCCGCAAGCACAGGGAGAACATCACCGTAACGGTTGAGTAATCAGGCACCCCGCCCCTACGCAACATCCCAGGGCTGGAGCTCGCCGCCCAGGTGGACGATACAGTCGTAGAGCACGGTGTGGCGCTCGGCCGGGTTGGCATCCCGATGAAAATGCCCGAAATACCAGCGTTTGTAGTCCATGCGATCTTCCAGCTCATCGAAAAATGCCGTAAGTCGATCAACCGTGGGGCAATTCCAGCCGGGTGCCGGATAAAGCGTGGGCGAAAGCATGCGCGTAGAGCAGGTGTGGGTGATCACGTAGTCGACCTTCCAGCCCATGCTCTCGAGCTTTGTCCGCGCCTCCTCAAAGTTGCGCTCGTCCGGAAGCTCCTGCGGCCACCAGCTGGAATACGGAATGCGGTATTCCTTGTCCACGCTCGTGGCGCCGCCCATGGTAAAGATCGTTGAGCCATCGAGCTCAAAAACCTCGCCGCGCGTCAGGCGCCGTATGGGAGAGGTATCCGACAGGCGCTGCGTCAGCCCACCGTGCCACAACTCCATGGGGCGCTCCGCCCAGTGGTCGAAGCGCTCGTGGTTGCCGTCGACGAACAGCACGGTAAAGGGGCGCGACTCCAGCCAGGCGATATCGGCGCACTCCTCGGCAGAGAAATCCCACGGAAAGCCAAAGTCGCCCGCGATAATCAGATAGTCGTCGCTCGTCAGGCTATCCCCAAGCTCCCAATCGCGCAGCTTTTGCATGTCGACGCCGCCGTGAATATCGCCCGTCACATAGACCGTCATCGGATCACCACTTCCCTGTAAGTCGCTAGCCCACATTCTGCACGATCGCCAAGCAAACCGTTCCAGCCCTTCCGTCCCTTAGGGCTTACCCTTCGTTCTTCCATCCAAACGGGTCGAGCACCCAAAAAATCAGATCGAGCACGCCGCCGGTCATCATGGCGCCGGCAAGGGCCATGCAAACGTGCAGAGAACTGGCACTTCGGAGCACGTCAAATGACCCCAGAACAGCCAGCAGCGCGACCGCTGCGCCGGCTACGCACAGCGCGAGGCACGGCCCCGCGTCCTTGACGCACTTCTTTGCAAGGTGCTTTGCGTTGTCACTCATCGGTATCGAACTCCTTAGAGGGTCGTTGTTCAGACGCATGCCGCTGCGGCAGAGCAGGGCGGCAGGTTAAGTATCACATGCCGTGCGGACATCAATGGAAAAACTGCCTGCTCGACCAACCCTTGACGCCGATTTGCACCGGCACCCCATCCCCCGCTATCGAGGTCCAATACTTCCCCACCGCCGCGCAAAAACTCATCCAACATTAATCTTGGCTCAAGAATCGCTTAATCTATAACCTGCACTATAGAGTTCGACCAAGGGCGGGGCAGCGCCGCGCAACGCAGGCCGCCGAACGCAACGCTCGCGCCCGGGCAAATCGCCCGGCGTCGCGCCCATCGAACGAAAGGACAGGTCATGGACGACCTCGAAAAAGTTGAAACAATCCGCACCAAGTGCAACGTGAGCTACACCGACGCCAAAGCCGCGCTCGACGCCGCCGACGGCAACGTTCTGGATGCCATCATTTGGCTCGAGTCGCAGGGCAAGACCCAGACCACGTCGGCGCACGCCGCCACCGAGTCCGCGCCGGTCGACGAGCCCTCGGCCGAGATGGTCGCCGCGCAGGCCGCTTACGAAAAGTCGAGCGAAAAGACCGACTTCTCTAAGAAGATGGACAGCGTGTGGGAGTACCTCAAAAAGCTCTTCCGCCTGAGCCTGGACACCAAGTTTATCGCCACGCGCCGCGACGCGATCATCCTCAACATTCCCATCCTAATCCCCATCGTCGCGCTGTTTGCCTGGGGCGCCACGATATGGCTGATGTTGATTGGCCTGTTCTTTGGCATGCGCTACCGCATCGACAGCGACGGCGACGTGCCCGGCAGCATCAACAACCTTATGAATCACGCCGCCGACGCCGCGGACGGCATCAAGCAAAATCTGAACGACGACAAGTAATCGCAGACGGGGGCACGCATGGCACGAATCCTGATCGTAGAGGACGAGGAAAAAATCGCCCGCTTTGTGACACTCGAGCTGGAGCACGAGGGCTACCAGGTGGAGCACGCCGCGGACGGCCGCACCGCCGTGGACCTGGCGTTGGAGCGCGACTACGATCTGATTCTGCTCGATGTGCTGTTGCCGCAGCTCAACGGCATGGAGGTCCTGCGGCGCGTCCGCAAGCACAAGGATGTGCCGGTGATCATGGTCACCGCGCGCGATGCCGTGATGGACAAGGTGGCCGGGCTCGATGCCGGCGCCGACGATTACCTGACCAAGCCGTTCGCGATTGAGGAGCTGTTCGCACGGATCCGCGTGGCGTTGAAGCGCTCGGAGGCCGTGCGGGCGGCTTCGGGCGTTGGCGGCGCCGGGGCCAGGACGGGCACGGCGAGCGGCGCGGGTGTCGGCGCCGCTGCGGTGCCCCCAGCTGGCGGCTCAGCCCAAGCCGCCGCACCCTCCCCCGCCACGCTCACCGTAGGCTCGGTCGCGCTCGATCCCGACCGCCGCGAAGTCACCGTCGCAGGCTCGCCCATCGCGCTCACGGCCCGCGAGTTCGACGTCCTCGCCCTGCTTATGACACATGCCGGCACCGTGCTCACACGCGAGCGCATCGCGCACGAAGCGCTGGGCTACGAGTACGTGGGCGACACCAACAACGTCGACGTGCACATCGCGCATCTGCGTGCCAAGATCGAGGACGCCGGCAGCGCCCGCATCATCCAGACCGTGCGCGGGGTGGGCTATGTCTGCCGTGCGTAACGCCGAGGCCAAGCGCGTCACCTCCATCGCCCGCGCCATCAACTGGGGCTATATGTGGCGCCGCCTGATGAGCTACGTCTGGCTCGATCTGTTGCTGTTGGTTATTGCGGCGGCGATCCTCGTCTATGGATACAACCAGACGCTGCCCGACGGCGCGTTTACCGCAGGATGGATCCCCAGCGCCACCGTTCGCGGCATGTCACTGACGCCCGTGCGCGGCTGGAACCTGACAACGCTCACCTATACTGTCGAGCTTGCGCGTACCACCAAGACCTTCCCCCTCGCGCAGGACCTCGTCACGCTATGGCCTCTCTACCTTGTCGTTGTAGGTTGGCAGGTCATCAGCGTGCTCAACATGCTCGGCGGCGCCCGACGCGTACGCCGCACCATGGCACCGCTCAACGACCTGGCGCTGCGCGTGGACGAGCTCGGCCGCATGCAGCTCTCCGGCGGCAAGATGGAAACACTGGAGCAGGCCATTGAGCGCGCAAGCGTCGATTCACCGAGTGTCACCACCGGCGACGCCGACCTGGCGAGTATCGAGGTCGCACTCAACCGTCTGCTGCGTCAGATGCAAGAGGCCAAGCTGCAGCAGATGCGCTTTGTCAACGACGCGAGCCACGAGCTGCGCACGCCCATCGCGGTGATTCAGGGCTACGTAAACATGCTCGATCGTTGGGGTAAGGACGACCCGGCCGTGCTGGCGGAGTCCATTGCCTCGCTCAAGGCCGAAAGCGAGCACATGCAGGAGCTCGTGGAGCAGCTGCTGTTTTTGGCGCGCGGCGATGCCGGGCGCACGGTCCTGCGGCGTGCCGATACCAACCTGGCCGCACTGGTCGGCGAGGTATGCGAGGAGTCACAGATGATCGATGCCGAGCACACGTATCGGCTGGCTTTTGACGCCTTGCTTGCCAGCGACCCGCGCTGCGACGCGCCCGTCGACGTGGCGCTCGTGAAGCAGGCTCTGCGCGTGATCGTGCAAAACGCCGCCAAGTACTCGGATGCGGGAACGACCGTCACATTTGGCATAACGCTGGATGCGGGCGTGGGCACGATCGACATAAGTGTTGAGGACGAGGGTATCGGCATGAACCAGGAATCCGCAGCTCACGCGTTTGAACGGTTCTACCGCGCCGACAACGCACGCGATGCCGGCGCGCAGGGCTCGGGTCTGGGGCTTGCCATTGCCAAGTGGATCGTCGATAGCCATGGCGGTGTCATTGGCGTGACCTCAGTCGAGGGCGTCGGCAGCCGCTTTACGATTCGCCTGCCGCGGTAGGAAGCCCCTCGGCACAAATAAAGGGATAGGGCCACGCGGCCCTATCCCTTTTTGCTAGCTATGGCAGCTTGTGCACTACTCGCGGCACAGATGCACGGCGAAGCCGGCGAACTCGCGCTTAAAGTACACGAGCTTGGTACCACCGTCGGGCAGCAGCGCGCGCGACTCTTCGTTGACCTCGAGCCCGCGCTCGGCAAACCACTTCTCGGCCGCATCGATGTCGTTGACGGCAAAGCCAATGTGGCCCTTGGCGCCACGACCGTTCTGCTTCATGATCTCGATCAGCGAATCATTGAAGTACGAAACCGGGGTCTCGATGACGGGCAGGCCCATCATCGTCGAGAACAGCTCCGCGATCTCCAGGGCGTCTGCCGGGTCGGTGGCGTTAATGCCCACATGGGCAACGCGCATACCAAAGAGCTCTACCGGGTTGGCGTTCTGCTCACTCATGCAGTCAGCGCCTACTGAGCCATAACGTCGAGAACGGCCTTCTCGGCGGCAACGCGGTTCATGCCGGTCATGAAGGGCACGCCACTCACGTACGGGCAGGTGAGGCCCTCGGGGGCAACGGTGGTGGCGATCAGCAGGTCGGCGCCCTCGTCGCAAGCGTCCTTGGCCTCGGAGATGGCGCACTGCACGATCTCATACTTGCCGGCGTAACCGTTGGCGTCGAGCATGGTGGCGACCTTCTGGGCAACGAGCGTGGAAGTAGCAGCACCAGCACCGCAAGCCAAAACAATCTTCTTCATAGGTAATGTCTCCCTTCATGGTTTACTTTAGGTAAGTGTACCGCAGCGAGCGATGGCACTCAGCCTCGATGAGCTTTTATGCCAGTTTGCTTGCGCGCTGCGTATAATACATCTAGTACGTGTTGCCATACCGCTCGCTTTATGAGCGACTAAGGACCCTAATATGCCCGATTCCCGCACACTCTGGACCGCCGTCGTTATCATCTGCATCGCCGTGTCGGTGTTCTTTAGCGTCAAAAAACGCACCACGTTTAAACGCCTGCAGCAGTTGATGGCTGCCAAGCAGTGGGACGAGTTCGATCGTTTGCTCGACGCCAAACTCACCAGCATGCTGTACCCGCGCTATAACCGCGACTACCTGCGCCTGAACTCCTATCTGCTGCGTGAGGACCACGAGCGCGCCAGCGAGATGTTCGACCTGCTGCTGGGGCTCAATCTGCCCAAGATGCAGCGCGTCGACCTGGTGATCAAAGCCTTTAACTACTACGTTGGCCAGGAGGACCGCAAAAAGTCCAGAGAGCTGTTGCACGAGATCAAGGGCTTTGAGGGCGGTCAAGCCGAGGCGGTTGCACACGAGTGTCAGCTGATGTACGACACGATGATCCTCAAGCGCCACAACGACATTCCCGAGCTGGAGCGCATGCTCGAGGATGTCGGCGACGACCCGGTCAAGCGCTGCCGCCTGGAGTACCTGCTGGCCCTGCAATACCAAAACAAGGGCGACGAGGCCAAGTTCCAGGAGTTCCTGGAGAAGTCGGGCCAACACTCGATGGCCGTCAACGCGTAACAGACGGCTTGTGCTAGACTTCTAGTCTCACGGGGGCGTGGCGGAATTGGCATACGCAGGAGACTTAAAATCTCTCGCCGCAAGGATTGTGGGTTCGAGTCCCACCGCCCCTACCATATGGAGCTTTCGAGCCTGTGTCCCCAAGGGATGCGGGCTCGTTTCTTTTAGATGCCGGTGGGACTCGAACCCGCGAGGGGGCGAGCGTCAAGCGGACGCGCAGCGTCCGCAGCGAGCCGGCGAGGGCGCCGGCAGGCGTCCGAAGCCGGTGCGGATTTGCGCAGCAAATACGCAGACGTCCCACCGCCCCTACCATGTAGTGCTTACGAGCCCGTGTTCCCCAGGGATGCGGGCTCGTCTCTTTTAGATGCCGTCAACTGCAGAGCAGCTCATTTGGGACGGGGCTTTTTTGACTGCTTCTTCCGCCCACCCAATGAGTTTCCTCCCACATTTTCCGATGGAAAAACGTGGTTATCTCGCACATTTTCCGATGGAAAAACGTGGTTATCTCGCACATTTTTCGATGGAAACGCCCAAATGGCCTTATACTAGCCGAAAGGGTTGGGAGGCAATATGCAGCGACAGCTTATGAGTGAACTTATCGCTTGGAAATCAAGGGCGAATCGCAAACCTCTCTTGCTTAAGGGAGCCCGCCAGACAGGAAAAACTTGGCTTCTTAACGAATTCGCAAGCCAGCAGTATCGAAACGTCATTCGTTTTGACTTTATGCTCGAGCCGAGCACACGCTCGCTGTTCGATGGGAACCTCGACCCCAAGCGCATCATCTCCCAGATAGAACTCCTACGTGGCCAAACCGTAACGCCGGAAGACACGCTCATCATCTTCGACGAGATCCAAGAGGCGCCACGCGGGATCACCTCGCTCAAGTACTTCAACGAGCTTGCACCCGAATGCCACATCGTAGCAGCCGGTTCCTATATGGGCCTCGCGCTCCGACGCGAAAACGAGTCATTTCCCGTCGGCAAAATCGACCAGCTCACCATGCGTCCCATGGGGTTTGCTGAGTTCGTTCGTGCCGTCGACGGCAACCCGCTCGCCGACGCCATCCTTGCCGCAGACATGAACCTTCTAGCAAACGTTACCGAAAAGCTCGAGCACTTGCTCAAGGAATACCTTGTTGTCGGCGGTATGCCCGAAGTTGTCTCCACTTTCGCCGAGACACGCGACTTCATCGAAGCCCGAAGGCTTCAACAGCAAATCATCGAGGCTTACGAATCCGATTTTGGCAAACATGCACCCGCCCGCATCGTCGAGCGCATGAGGTTGGTTTGGAAATCCCTTCCCGGCCAGCTTGCAAAGGAGAACAAGAAGTTTGTCTATGGCGCCCTTCGTCCCGGAGCGCGCGCACGCGATTTCGAGGAAAGCCTCCAGTGGCTCACGGACTACGGAATCGTTCATAAGGTGCCACGTGTTTCCGCTCTAAAGGCGCCGCTCTCGAGCTACGAAGACCTCTCGGGCTTCAAACTGTTCTGCATCGACACCGGCATCCTCGGAGCGCTCTCCGGTCTCTCTCCGGCCATCGTTCTTAACGGATCCGCTGTTTTTACCGAGTTCAAAGGTTCGCTGACCGAACAATACGTCGCGCAGGAGCTTTTGCTCCAGGACAAAACTCCCGCGTATTGGTCCTCTACCTCTGGCAATGCCGAAACCGACTTTGCCATCGACCATGCGGGAACCGTGCTTCCGCTTGAGGTCAAGGCGGCAGAGAACCTTAAAGCGAAGAGTCTGAAAATAGCCTGCGAAAAATTCAAGCTCGAGCGTTGCGTGAGGAGCTCCCTGGCGACATATAGAGACGAGGGCATGCTCGTCAATATTCCGCTTTGGGAGATTGGGCAGATCGACAAGCTGGCATAGGCGCTGTGGGGACGCCCCGCAAGGACTGTCCCCAGGTGCCGGCAGAAAAGGAACGTCCCCAGGTGCCGGCTTCTGAGTTGCGGTGGAATAGGGACTGTTTGGTGCCCGAAAGGGCGATTTTAGTCCGTATTTCACCGCAACTTATGAGGGGATGGTTAAAGGGTGCTGAGAGTGGGAGTCCAGGCGATGGTGGGGGTCGCGCCGTCGAGAACCTCGTTGATGGTGGCGGCCATGCCGGCGAGGAGGCTGTTCTCGCTTACGGTGAGCGCATCGTAGCCACCGGCGCGCATGAGCTCGCGAATCACCACGGCGCCGGCCAGAATCACGCCCGCGCGCTTGGGCTGCACGCCCGGCAACGCGGCAATGCCTGCAACATCCAACGCAGACATGCGCTCGATAGCGGCCGAAATCTGCTCCATCGAAAGCTCGCGCAGGTGCACAAAGTTCGAGTCGTACGGCTCCAGTTCGTGGACCAGCGCCACGAGCGTGGTAACGGTACCGCCCACCGCGACGAGGCGCTCGGCGCGCTCAAAGTCGACAGGCAGGCCCTCAAAATAGGCGGAGAACTGCTCGCCCGCCCACGCGGCGGCAGCCGCAAGCTTGTTCGTCGACGGCGGCAGTGCCGAGAAAAACCGCTCGGTCACGCGGCGGCAGCCGATGTCCAGCGAGCGCGTTCCCTCCAGCGCAAAGACTCCGCGCTCCGGCGCGTACACGCCCGTCGCGAGCTCCGTGGAGCCACCGCCCGAATCCGCGACGATAATGCGCTCGCCGGCAAAGTCGTGCGCCACGCCAAAAAACGTCAGGCGCGCCTCGACTTCTCCTGGAATCACCTGCGGCTCGAGACCCAGCTCGCGCAGGCCGTCCAGCAGCAGCGCGGCGTTGGACGCATCGCGCGCGGCACTCGTGCACGTGGCGCAGACGCACGCGGCCCCAAAGGCACGCGCCTCGTCCACAAACATGCGGCATGCGGCGAGCACGCGCTCGACCGCCGCCTCGCAAAAGCGGCCCGTCGCGTCCACGCCCTCGCCCAGATCGGTAATCTCGGTATGCTTGGACGATTCCACGATCGCCCCGCCCTCGACCTGCGCTAGCACTAGTCGCGACGACACCGTTCCCAGGTCGATCGCGGCCACCTTATATCGTTTGCAATTTGTCATTGCGGGCTCCCCTCCGGGCGCTATTTGCCGTTGGACACGACCGTCTGGCCCTCGACGCCGTTAAATCCAAACAGCATGTCAAGCGTCCGGATGTACCATGGCGCGTCCTTGCCGACTTCTTCGATCTCCTTGGCCACCTCGCTGGCCTTCTTGGCGTTCGACGACTTCTTTTCAGCCGACGACGAGTCCGAATCGCCGTCCAGGCCCTGCACTTCAATCCTCTTCTCGCCGGGCATCACCAGGCCCAGGTCCTCGGATGCCGCGTCCTTGATACCCTCCTCCGAGAGCAGCTTGTCGACGCTTTTTTGCAGCTCATCATTGTATTGCTGGCGAATCTCGACCTGCTTGGCCAAGATATCGCTCGAACGCTTTGCCACGTACAGGTCGCGCACGGGGAAATACAGGCTCACGAGCACCAGGGCAACGACGATGCCGATGAATAGCCCTCGCTGAGGACCGTGGGTAAAGTTGTAGATCGCCTTGACCACCGCGTTGTCGTTGGCGTAGTGCATAAAGTCCGAGCCCGAAAGACGGCTTGAGGGACGGCGCGGCTTGTCGGACGCCTGGGTCGAAGGGCGCGACGCATGCTTGGAACGCGATGGGCGCACCGGACTATCCGAGGAACTATTTGGCTGAGCATTGGGATGCGAAGTCGCCGGCGAGCTATACCTGGAGCGATCAGCACCAGCATAACCAGACCCGCCAAGCTGTGCGGTACGCGCACGACGAGGCGACGGCTCACGCGAACCGGCGGAATAGTACCTGTTGTCGTAAATCTGATCCATGTGCGCCTTGTGCGGTTGAGGTTTGTTTGCGCTAAGTCCTTTAGTTATAGCACGAGCGCCCGCGCCGCCTTCGCCAGCCTTTGCTCGACATAAAAAAGGCGCTGAGCCGTATGGCCCAGCGCCCATAGTTCTTTGCGGCATCCAGCCAAGGCGGGGAGGAACCGAGTCAGCCTCCCCCTCGCCAAATTCGCCCGTTTAGCGAATGTTGTAGAACGCGGCCTTACCGGCGTAGCGCGCGCTGCCCTCGAGCTCGTCCTCGATGCGGATGAGCTGGTTGTACTTGGCAATACGGTCGCTGCGGCACGGGGCGCCCGACTTGATCTGGCCGGCGTTAACACCCACGACCAGGTCAGCGATGGTGGAGTCCTCGGTCTCGCCGGAACGGTGACTCACGATGCAAGCGTAGCCGGCCTCCTTGGCAGTCTCGATAGCCTCGAGCGACTCGGTGAGCGTGCCAATCTGGTTGACCTTGACCAGGATCGCATTGGCGGCGCCCAGCTCGATGCCCTTCTTAAGGCGCTCGGTGTTGGTGACGAACAGGTCGTCGCCTACGAGCTGCACCTTGTTGCCAATGCGGCGGGTGAGCTCGACCCAGCCGTCCCAGTCCTCCTCTGCCATACCATCCTCGATGGAGATGATGGGATAGGTGTCGACAAGCTTCTCCCAGTAATCGACCATCTGAGCGCTCGTGTACTCAACGCCCTCGCCCTTGAGCTCGTACATGCCGGTCTCGGCGTTGTAGAACTCGGTCGATGCCGGATCCATGGCGTACATGAAGTCGACGCCGGGCTTAAAGCCAGCCTTCTCCACGGCCTTGGTAATGTACTCGAACGGCTCGGCGTTGGTCTTGAGATTGGGCGCGAAGCCGCCCTCGTCGCCCACGCCGCCGCCCAGGCCGGCCTCGTGCAACACGCCCTTGAGGGTGTGGTAGACCTCGGCGCACCAGCGCAGGCCCTCGGCAAAGCTCGGAGCACCCACGGGCATGATCATGAACTCCTGGAAGTCAACGTTGTTGTCGGCATGAACGCCGCCGTTGAGGATGTTCATCATGGGCGTGGGCAGCAGGTGGGCGTTGACGCCACCCAGGTACTGATACAGCGACAGGCCTGCCGACTCGGCAGCGGCGCGGGCAACGGCCAGCGACACGCCCAGGATGGCGTTGGCACCGAGCTTGGTCTTGTTGGGGGTACCGTCCGCGGCAATCAGCGCGGCATCGACGGCGCGCTGGTCGAAGGCGTCGAGGCCCACGACGGCGTTAGCGCACTCGTTGTTGACGTGCTCGACGGCCTGCGAGACACCCTTACCCAGATAGCGGCCCTTGTCGCCGTCGCGCAGCTCGCAGGCTTCGAAAGCACCGGTCGAAGCGCCCGAAGGCACCATCGCGCGACCGAAGCTGCCGTCCTCGAGCACGACCTCGACCTCGACGGTGGGGTTGCCGCGACTGTCGAGCACTTCGCGACCGTAGACGTCCAAAATATCGCTCATGTTGTCTCCCTCTCACTTGGAAACGTAGTGGATGCAAGCGACCGGCTGACCGTGCACCATCGGTGCGCCTCCGTAAGTTAGCCATGTCTCACTTTTTGCATTATGCCCTAAGTTAGCCGAGGGATACACTTGATTTTCGAAAAATTTAGCGGGAACGATGAGGCGCGTCAGCCCGTCGTTCCCGCAGTCTTACTCCTCCGCCTTTGCGGCATCCCACAGGTCGTTGAGGCCGTGGGTCGAGAGCTCGGTCAGATCCACGTGGGCATCGGCCGCCATCTGCTCCATCGCGGCCCAGCGGCGGCGGAACTTTGCTGTGCTGGCACGCAGGGCGCTCTCGGCGTCGATACCCTCCTTGCGCGCGACGTTGACCAGGGCAAAGAGCAGATCGCCAAACTCCATTTCGCGCTCGGGCGAGCCAGGGGCCTCGGCCTCAAACTCGGCACGTTCCTCGGCGACCTCGTCCCACACGTCCTGGACCGTCTCCCACTCAAAGCCCACGGCAGCCGCCTTGCG
>CAUAJB010000018.1 GCA_958429225.1 uncultured Collinsella sp. | reverse complement strand
CCGTACGCTTGAACTGAGAAGGGGGAGGCCTCGCGGCCTCCCCCTTTTTTGCGTTGTATACACGTTGTACTTTGGGACCTAGCTCCCCCGTATGTGCTCTTACTGTTTGGCTGTATTTTGAGTCCATCTAGTGTATTTGAGCGATAATTACTCGCATTGGCGTTAGGGAGGGCTTGATGTTTACCGTATTTGTCTTGGGCAATATTGCTTCGGGTAAGTCGACTGCCTGCCGCTATTTCGAATCTCGTGGCGCTATGCTAATCGATCTGGATGAGCTTGCAAAATCGCTGTATGTGCCGGGCTCTGATATCGTCAATACACTCGCGGATGAATTCGGTTGGGACATTTTGGATGAGGAAGGCGGCATTCGCCGCGGCATCCTCGCTTCTCGAGCTTTCGCTTCTCCTGATTCGGTCGCACGGCTCAATGACATCGTGCATCCCATTCTGATTGAACAGCTTTCGCTTAGGATTCTCGATCCGGTTTGTTGTACTGTTTCATCTCCCCGTTATCCTTTTGCGGTGGTCGAGGTTTCTGCTCCGACTGGTTTTGAGGATGCATTTGGCTTGGCTGATGAAATTTTGGTCATCAGCGCCCCTTTGTCAGTTCGTCGCGAGCGCGCTATTCAACGTGGCATGGAGCCATCTGATTTCGATGCCCGTTCTGCTTGCCAGCCCGAAGAGTCTGCGCTGTGCAATCTCGCTACAACTGTGATTGACAATGCGGCAGACGATAACTTGCTCTTTGAACAACTGGACGCATGGCTTTCGCGCCATGGGTTCGGGGATGTAGTGGATAAGGAGGAGGCCGATGCCTAAGACACGTTTCCTTACGTGGTATCGCCTTATACCGCTGGCTGCCGTTTTTGCCTTCGGCCTTATCTCATTCGTTTACTCGTATGCTCCTGCCGCTTTCTTTAAGCCGCTGTATCCGATTGACTACGAGGCGTATGTAAAGCAATCCAGTATTTCGCATAATCTGGATCCGTATCTGGTGTGCGCTGTCATTAAGTCTGAATCGAATTGGGATCCCGAGGCCGAGTCGAATCAGGGTGCTCAGGGATTGATGCAGCTGATGCCCGAGACTGCCCAGGATATGATCGCCAAGGGCCTTGTCGACGGTGGCGAGTATTCGGCCGACAACCTTAACGATCCGGCTACGAATATCGAGTTTGGCTGTGCGTATCTCTCGTATCTTCTAGCGTATTTTAACGGGTCGACTGACAGTGCCATTGCCGCCTATAACGCCGGCATGGGCAATGTCGACGGATGGGCGCAGCAGAGTACGTCGCTTCATAATGCAATCACCTTTCCCGAGACGCAGGCGTATCTGATTCGTGTCAATAATGCCTGGGTTCGCTACAAGACCCTCTATCCCGATCGGTTCGTATAGGACTATGCCTGCCGCCTGCGTATACTGCAGATATATGAGTTAGGAGTATCCATGGCGGAATTTGAAGTAGAACGCGTTGGTGGTGAACTTAAGCGCTTTGGCGTTGAAGGCTCTGACGTGCCGTTTAAGGTCGTGTCTCCCTATGAGCCTGCCGGTTCCCAGCCTAAGGCCATTGAGTCGCTTGTGCAGGGCGTGAGGGACGGAGACCGCTATCAGGTTTTGCTGGGCGTGACTGGTTCGGGCAAGACCTTCACGATGGCAAAGACTATTGAGGCCCTGGGAAAGCCGACGCTGGTCATGGCTCCGAATAAAACGCTCGCCGCTCAGCTTGCGAGCGAGCTCAAAGAGTTCTTTCCCAACAACGCTGTGGTCTACTTCGTCTCGTACTACGACTACTATCAGCCCGAGGCGTATGTGCCGCAAAGCGATACATATATCGAGAAAGACTCCTCGATTAACGAAGAGGTTGAGATGCTGCGACATCAGGCGACCGCATCGCTGCTCTCTCGACGCGATGTGATCGTTGTCGCATCGGTCTCGTGTATCTATGGCATTGGCTCTCCTGAGGACTATGCGGGTCTGGCTCCAAACGTCGACAAGAAGGTGCCGCTCGAGCGCGATGACTTTATCCATGCACTTATCGACATTCAATATGATCGCAATGACTATGACCTTGCACGCGGCACGTTCCGCGTGCGCGGCGATGTTGTCGACGTGTATCCGCCTTATGCCGAGCATCCGTTGCGGTTTGAGTTCTTTGGCGACGAGGTCGAGCTGATTGCCGAGATCGATGAGGTCACCGGTGAGATGCTTCGTGAGTACGAGGCCATCCCCGTATGGCCGGCATCACACTATGTGACCGAGAAGCCGAAGGTCAAGGCGGCTCTGAAATCGATCAGCGAAGAGTGCGAGAAGCGCGTGGCGGAGCTCAAGGCGACCGACAAGTTGCTCGAGGCGCAGCGTCTGCAGCAGCGCACCGATTATGATCTTGAGATGCTCGAGACGATGGGCTTTTGCAACGGCATCGAGAACTACTCGCGTCATCTGGACGGTCGCAAGCCGGGTGAGCCGCCGTTTACCCTAATCGATTACTTTCCCAAGGATATGCTCTGCATCATCGATGAGAGCCATGTGACGGTGCCGCAGATTCGCGGCATGCACGAAGGTGACCGCTCGCGTAAGGTGACGCTGGTGGAACACGGTTTTCGCCTGCCCTCGGCGCTCGATAACCGCCCGCTTCGTTTCGATGAGTTTGAGGCAAGGATACCCCAGTTCATCTACGTTTCGGCAACACCGGGCGACTATGAGCTGCGGGTTAGCCAGAACGACGTTGAGCAGATTATTCGTCCGACCGGTCTGCTCGATCCCAAGATCGATGTGCGTCCGGTTCGCGGTCAGATTGACGATCTTGAGGACGAGATTCGCGAGCGCGTTGCCCGCAAGGAGCGCGTGCTGGTGACCACGTTGACCAAGCGCATGGCCGAGGACCTGACCGACCATCTGCTTGATGCGGGCATTAAGGTCAATTACATGCATTCTGATACGGCGACAATGGACCGTGTCGAGATCCTGCGAACGCTGCGCGAGGGCAAGATCGATGTTCTCGTTGGCATCAACCTGCTTCGCGAGGGCTTGGATCTTCCCGAGGTCTCACTGGTGGCAATTCTCGATGCCGATAAGGAAGGATTCTTGCGCAACCGCCGTTCGCTGATTCAGACGATTGGCCGCGCGGCCCGTAACGCCGATGGCGAAGTCATCATGTATGCGGACGTTGTGACCGATTCGATGAAAGAGGCCATCGAGGAGACGCAGCGCCGTCGCGAGATTCAGATGGCATATAACGAAGAGCATGGCATTGTGCCCAAGACAGTGCGCAAGGCCATCAACGACATCTCAAGTTTTATTGCCGAGGCCGAAAAAACTGTGGGTTCCAAGGGGCGCTCGAAGGGCGACTCTCTTGGTCATGGCGCATTCTATACGCCCGATGAGTCGGGCGAGGGCGGCGTGCCGGAAACGGTGGCGCCCGAGCAGACACTTGCGGAGCAGTTGGAAGAACTGCCGCATGACGAGCTTGTGCGGATCGTCGAAACCATGGAAGAGGATATGCGCAACGCTTCTGCCGCCATGGACTTTGAGGAGGCGGCGCGCCTGCGCGATGCCGTCGTTCAGATTCGGGCGATGCTCGAGGGCGCGTCTGAGGACGAGACGATCGAGCGCTTACGTTCGCAGGCCCGCAAGGGTTCCACGTTCGCATCGGGCAGAAAACGCCAGGGTACACGGTTTAAGAAATAGCGAACAGGCCCCGAGTTCCCTGTGGAGCTCGGGGCCTGTGTCTTTTGCGCGCAGAAATTCGTGCGTTAGAGGTCCGCGATCAGGGCTTCGGCACAACGGATGCCGTCGGTGGCCGCGCTCATGATGCCGCCGGCATATCCAGCTCCCTCGCCACAAGGGTAGAGGCCCGGGGTCGACACGGCATGGCACGTTCGGTCTCGGGTGACAGTGACAGGTGAGCTCGAACGAGTCTCCACGCCGGTAAGAACGGCATCGGGACGGTCGTAGCCTCGTAGCTTTTTTCCGAGTAGGGGAAGTCCCAGGCGGAGCGACTCGACGATATGCTGCGGTAGGGCTTCGTCAATTGCCGTCCAGGTCACACCGAGCGGATAGGTGGGCTTTACCTTTCCGGGCGCCTTGCTGGCGCGTCCTGCGAGGAAATCTCCGACGAGTTGTGCCGGTGCGTTCCAGTTGGAACCGCCCAGGCGATAGGCGGCCGCCTCGCAGGCACGCTGGAGCTCGATGCCGGCGAGCGGGTCATCGTTGGGAAGGTCCTCAGGCGTGACGTTAACGAGCAGGGCGGCATTTGCGTTGCGTCCGTCGCGGGCATTGAGACTAGCCCCGTTGACGCACAGATGGCACGGTTCTGAAGAGGCGGCAACAACCTGTCCGCCGGGGCACATGCAAAACGAGAACACGCTGCGGCCGTTGGGAAGATGGGCAACAAGTTTGTAGGGGGCCGCCCCGAGCGCTGGATGTCCCGCCGAGGCTCCATATTGGGCTCTGTCGATGTCGCGTTGCGGATGCTCGATGCGAACGCCCATGGCAAAGGTCTTTTGTGCGAGGGCCACGTTGTGGTCCTTAAGGAGCTCAAAAATATCGCGAGCAGAATGCCCGCAGGCGAGGATGAGGTGCTTTGTCTCGATTGGCTCGTAAGCGGCGTCTTGGGACGATTGGACATCAATACCGGTGATGGCGCCAGACGCGTCGATGCGAATGTCGACGAGCTTCGTTCGATAACGGACGACACCTCCGAGCTGCTCGATGCGCTGGGATATAGCGGTGACAACCTTGGGAAGGATGTCGGAGCCAATGTGCGGCTTGGCATCCCACAGAATATCGCGGGGCGCACCCGCCTCGACGAAGGTTTCGAGGATAAGGCGATGGGCGGGATTTTTTGTTCCCGTATTGAGCTTGCCGTCCGAGAAGGTCCCCGCGCCGCCCAGACCAAACTGAATATTGCTCTCGGGGTCGAGGATGCGCTCCTTTAGAAAGAGGTCGATCGTCTGCGAGCGGCGAAATGCCGGGTCGCCGCGCTCGATAAGCAAGGGCTTAAGACCTGCTTTGGCGAGCGTGAGCGCAGCGAAAAGGCCGGCGCATCCGGCGCCGACAACGACAGGGCGTTCTTGAGGTGCGTCGGAGACGGGGGAGGGGAATGAAGGCTCATCGTCTTCTATCGCGCGTACGCGCGAGCGGTCACGCTCGGCAACGCTGTCGACCGCTTCTCGCTCGAGGTGGGGACTAGTCAGCTCAACACGAAAGCTCAGGATAAAATGGACGTCTCGTTTTTTGCGAGCGTCGATTGACTTGCGGTGGAGTTCGATGGACTTGATCTCGGAGTCCTTGCAACGTAGGATGCGCTTGGCGACTCGCTTGCCAACAATGAGGCAGGTATTTTCATCGCCGGCTTCATCGAGCGACGCGTTGACTTGGGTGATTTCGATCATCGAGGTCTCCTTAGAGGCAAGAAAGAGGCCGTCCGGTATCCCAGACGGCCCGAATGCGTTTTTGATTATAGACTGCGCGGCTACAGGCTGCTTGCAGCGCGAATGCCCGAGAGCCAGGCCCACGCAAGGTTAAAGCCTCCGCAATCGGCGTCGATGTCGAGCGCTTCGCCGCAGACGTAAAGCGGGGCGTCGACAACGCTGCGCGCGCGTAGACTGGGTGTTGAGATGCTCTCGACAGATACGCCACCACGCGTGACCTGCGCCGAGCGCTCCTCGGCTGTTCCCTCGACGAGCAACTTAAAGTGCTTGAGGATCGAGACCAGGTGGATGACATCGTTGGAGCCTGGATGGCACTGCTCGAACGCTGTACAGACGACGCGGGAGAGTTGCGGGGCGAGCATGCCGTCGAGCCAACGGGGATCGCGGGGCGAAAAGCCGCCGAGCAGCTCAACGCGCCGGTTGAGCATATCGAGCAGCTCGTCTTTGGAGAGGTCGGGGAAAACGTCGAGCAGGATCGTATCGCCGCGCTGGATACGACGGGAGAGGTTGAAGACAGCGACGCCCGAGATGCCGAAGGCTCGAAACAGTACTTCACCGTCTTCGTGCCAGAGCTCACTATGGTTACGGGTGAGCGTCAAGCGGGCGCGGACGCGCAGACCATCCAACGTCTTGAGTGCCGCCCGATCGCCAACGACCGTTGCCGATACGGGGCAGAGGATGGGGCGCAGCGAAGTGAGGGGGAGGCTAAACGTATCGGCGATACCGGTGGGGTTGCCGCCCGTGGCGATAATTACGGCATGTGCCTGCAGGGCCTCGTTCTTGCGAGGGACATCGGCGAGCGTTTTCCGAAGCGAGCGGAGCTCCGATTTTCGGTCGTCGTGCTTTTTTGCCTTGAGCGCCCGCGCTGGACGGTCTATTTGGAGTGCCCAGCCTTCGGAAACTTTGTGCGCCGAGGCAACGTTGGCTCCGCAGATTAAGGTGATACCTAGGCGGTTGCAAACGTTGAGAAGCGCGTCGCGCACCGATTCGGCGCGAAGGGAGCGCGGGTACAGCCGGCCTTCCTCGGAGGTTGTCATGATGCCCAGCGAGGAGAAGAAACCCATAAGCTCTTGTTCGGGCTGGGGGCCCATGACGGATTCGACGAATGTGGGGTGGTTATACCGCTGAGGATCAATCGATTCGTTGGAGAGGTTGCAGCGGCCGTTACCGGTCGCAAGGAGCTTAAGGCCGCAGGCGACATCGCGCTCAACGATGCAGACGCTTTTGCCAGCACGTGCGGCCGTAATGGCGGCGGCGAGGCCTGAAGCCCCGCCGCCGATTACCAGGACGTCATAGAAGGCGCTCGTGTTCACTTAGGCCTCGTCGGTCTCGTGCGGGGTAATGGCCTCGACGGCAGAGACTGCCTTGGGCAACATGCCATCGGGCAGCGCGGTCTCGACCTCGCCCTTATCGCAGGCCTCGGCGAGTGACGGATTGATGGGAAGCGTGCCCAAGATGTCGAGGTTATAGCGCTCTGCGACCTCGGGGAGCTTGCTCTTGCCAAAGACCTCGATCTTCTTGCCGCAGTCGGGGCACTCAATATAGCTCATGTTTTCGACGATGCCCAGAATGGGGACGTTCATCTTCTCGGCCATGTTGACCGCCTTGGCGACGATCATCGAGACCAGATCCTGCGGGCTCGTGACGATGACGATGCCGTCGACGGGCAGTGACTGGAAGACGGTGAGAGCGACGTCGCCTGTTCCCGGAGGCATGTCGACCAGCAGGTAGTCGATGGGGCCCCACGAGGTCTCGCTCCAGAACTGCCTAATGGCGCCTGCGATGACCGGACCGCGCCAAAGGACGGGGTCGGTCTCGTTTTGGAGCAGCAGGTTGGAGCTCATGACCTTGACGCCGTGCTCGGAGATTTCGGGCAGCATAAGGTTGCAAAGGGCATGGACGTGGCGTCCGCTCATACCGAACATCTTGGGGATAGAGGGACCGGTGATGTCGGCATCGAGGACGCCGACCTTGTGGCCGTGACGGGCAAGCTCGGTAGCGATGGCACCGGTGACAAACGACTTGCCGACACCGCCCTTGCCGGAAAGCACGGCGATGACGCGTTTGACCTCGGACAGCGTGTTCTCCTCAAATTGCGACGGCGACGTTTGTCCGCCGGCGGCCTGTGCGTGCTCGCAACCCATGTATGACTCCTTTGTATATGTTGGGGCCGGAGCCCCGTGATGTGACACGAGCGTCATTGTACCCTCGTTTGCGAGTGGGAGTCATTTGCGATGCATTTGGGCCGAGCGTGCTTGCAATACGATGGGTCCAAGCGAATGGGCGGGCTTACTGAACTTTGCTAGCGAACTCGAGGTATTGCATGCGCTGCAGCTTGTCGATCGTCGAGGCGTATGGGCTGTCTTCAGATTCCAAGTCGTAGCGCAGCCCGTCGGCACCAAGGTAGCCGGCGACATTGATGGTGGGCACATCTGACCTTGTTGCAAGCAGAGCCTTTTGATAGTCGGTGAGCGGGGCGCCGATCTTATTAAGGGTAATGGCTGCAATCTCGTTTGCCCCGACGGTGTCGTAGACGTTGAGCTCGGTATTGCCGGCGATTTCATAGTTGGCCCAGACGAAATATGTCGACTGATAGATACGGAAAGCGTGGCTTGCCGTATCTTCCTGAGGGTACAGCTCGTCGTTGAGAGTCGTTGCGGCGCTCGGCTGATGGTCGCCAAAAAAGACAAGGACAACCGGTCTGCCGATATTGCGGAGCTCGTTGATAAAGTACTCGAGGTCCCGGTCGGATGCGTTGATGCAGGTAAGATAGGTGTTGAGCGCGCTATTGGCGCCCTCGCTGGCTCCCTCGACCCAATAGTTTGTCAGCTCCTCGGCGGGAACGGTGCCATAGTCGTAGCCGCCGTGATTTTGCATCGTGACGTCAAAGATGAACTGTGGGGCTTCGTCGGTTCTAAGCAGGTCGAGTATCTTGTCGTAGGTGGCGTAGTCGCATACGCCGACATGGTAACAGGGCGCACCTTCGAAATCGCCGATCGAAAGAAAGTCTCCAAAGCCCAGCTGCTGATAGATTTTATCTCGATGGTAGTTGACGGGGTTTTGCGGGTGCATAGCGGTAGCGGTATACCCAAGCTCTTTAAGGTCCTTTGCCAGGCTGTTGACGCCATTCATCTGATACAGCTGATAGGGGATCTTGCCTAATCCGACAAAGGCCGTTGTCGCTCCGGTCAAAAATTCGAATTCGGAGTTTGCCGTTCCGCCACCGGTGACCGAAGCGAGCATGGTGCCGCGAACAAGTGTGTCGGGAAGCGAGTTGTAGAATGCGGGGCCGGTGTACCCGGCCGCCTGGAGCTGCTCAAAGCACGAAAGGTCGCTAAAACTCTCGTTCATGACGGCAACAATCGTCGGCTTGATTTCATTGAACTGGGCAACGGCAGCCGCGCGCTGCTCGCTCGAGCCATACGTGCTGTCGTAGGCGGCGGCGAGCTCCTGCTCGATGCTCTGCGCCTCATCGGGCGTATAGCCTTCGGGCTTCTCAATGGGCAACTCGTTGACCATTTCGGTGAACGAAGTGATAAAACCCTGAGACGTATATGTGGTGATGGGCTGCCAACGGTCAAATCCAAAATCCAGCGCCTGCTCCAAGTCGATGCTGGAAAAGCCCGAGAGCCCCACAACGGTCACTAGCAGAAAAGCGCAGAGGTTAGCGGCGATTGCGGGGAAGACATGGGTGGGCGTACGGAGCTTTCGCGGTCGGATAAGCGAAAGAAGCCCCAGGGAAATCTCCAGCAGGGCGAGAGAGGTTACGATTCCGGCGGTAAAGGTAAACTCGTATCCCTCGCTCACTTCCATTGCGGTGCCGAGGGCCAAGATATCGCTTGGCAGGATGGCTTCGCCTTTAAACGTTATGACGAAGTGCTCGGCAATGCCAAGGATGCAACAGGCGACGGGCACGAGGGCCATGACGCCTCCATGACGCTGTCCCAGCAAATAAAGGGAGAGCAGAACCGTCGCGAGCAGCCCGACGGAAAACCCGAATGAGTTGGCGGGAATGCGATAGAACGTTTCGTTACAGGCAATTTCGAGTGAAACGAACGAGAGCGCTGAAACAGCGGCGATGACAAGGATGTCACGGCAAATACAGGCAACCGTTCCCGTCGCAAGATCGGTTTGGTCGATAAGTCCCGAAACCAAGGGCTCGACAAGAAGTATGACGGCGGCAGCACCGAGCGCCGAATAAGAAAGGACCCATAGGGAATTGTCCTCATTTACGAGCAATTGATTCGTAATCCATGCAGCTACCATGCCGAGCGGGATGAGGAGCGTCGCGCACCAAAAGACGCGGGCAATGGGCGGCTTTTCATTGTGTTTGATTGAAAAATACACGCGCACGACGACGGTGGCCACGATAAGGACGGCGATGAATATGGGCAGATTGGCCATGTCGCTCGAAGTGATTTCAAGGGGGATATCTTCGGTCATGGACGTTCCTCTGTTACAGCAAATTAAGTTCAGTAGTAGATTACTGTAACCTTTCCACGGCATTTCGAGAAACAAAGCACCCGATACGCAAAGCTAAAGGTCTGCGAATCTTGTATTACGAACATCCGTGCGCGTCGAGTGCGCTAAACTCATCGACAGTATGATTCGATGCAATAGGAGGCAAGGAGCTTCCATGTCTGATTCTTCTATCGTTATTCGCGGCGCTCGTGAGCACAACCTCCGTGATATCGATGTTTCCATTCCGCGTGACCAACTCGTGGTCATTACCGGTCTTTCTGGCTCGGGCAAGAGTTCGCTGGCATTTGACACTATCTATGCCGAGGGCCAGCGTCGATACGTCGAGAGCCTTTCGAGCTATGCGCGCCAGTTCTTGGGCCAGATGGACAAACCCGACTTGGATTCAATCGACGGCCTTTCGCCGGCGGTGTCGATCGACCAAAAGACGACGTCTAAAAACCCTCGCTCGACGGTTGGCACCGTAACCGAGATTTATGACTATCTGCGCCTGCTGTTCGCCCGTGTGGGCACCCCGCACTGTCCCGAATGCGGTCGCGTCATTGAGCGTCAGACGACCGACCAGGTTGCCGACAAGGTCTTGGCGGCGGGCGAGCGCCGCCGCGCGTTTGTGCTGGCACCGGTGGTGCGCGGGCGAAAAGGCGAGTACACCAAACTGTTTGAGGACCTTCGCGCCGAGGGCTTTAGCCGCGTGCGTGTCGACGGTGAAGTGCGCTCGCTCGACGATCCGATCGATCTGGACAAGAAGTTCAAGCACGATATCGAGGTCGTAGTCGATCGCATCGTGATCCGTGAGAACTCTCTGGGCCGTATCGCCGAGTCTATTGAGCAGGCGACCGCGCTGGCTCACGGCAATGTAAACGTGTACATGCTGCCCGATCGTGATGCTCCCGAGGGGACCGAGGGCGAGCTGCTGGAGTATTCGTTGGCCTTGGCGTGCCCGGAGCATGGTCACTCCATTGACGATCTTCAGCCGCGTGATTTTTCGTTCAACGCTCCCTATGGCGCATGTCCTGAGTGCGACGGCCTGGGCTTTAAGAAAACCGTTGATGCCGAGGCGTTGATCGAGGACCCCTCGAAGTCCATTGCCGACGGAGTCTTTGGTAGCCTGTTTGGCAACTCGAACTACTATCCGCAGATTTTTGCTGCGGTCTGCAAACACTTTAAGGTGAGCACCGATACGCCGTGGGAGGACTTGCCCCCTCGCGTGCGTCGTGCATTCTTGGATGGCCTGGGCGATACGAAGATCTCGGTCGACTACCAAAAGCTCGACGGACGTCGCAGCCAGTGGGATACCAAGTTTTCGGGCGTTCGCAACATCCTGTACGAACGCTATACCGAGACGACGAACGAGAACACCAAGGCGCGCCTGGAGAAGTACATTCGCGAGGAGCCGTGCTCGAGCTGCCACGGCGCTCGTTTGCGCCCTGAGATGCTCGCCGTCACCGTGGGCGGCAAGTCCATTTACGAGGTTTGTTGCCTGTCGTGCCGTGAATCGCTCGAGTTTTTTGAGGGCCTGGAACTCACCGAGCGCCAACAGTTTATCGGCGGCCGTATCGTCAAGGAAATCCTGGAGCGCTTGCGTTTTCTGGTCGATGTTGGACTCGACTATCTGACGCTCGATCGTGCCTCGGCGACGCTTTCCGGTGGCGAGGCGCAGCGTATTCGCCTGGCAACGCAGATCGGCGCGGGTCTCATGGGCGTGCTCTATATTCTGGACGAGCCCTCGATCGGTCTTCATCAGCGTGACAACGAGCGCTTGATCAAGACGCTCGAGCGCCTGCGCGATATCGGCAATACCGTTATCGTCGTCGAACACGACGAGGATACAATCCGTGCCGCCGATTACGTGATCGACATGGGGCCCGGCGCCGGCGTCAACGGCGGACACGTAGTCGCGGCGGGAACGCCTGCCGATATCATGGCGTGTCCTGAGTCGATGACGGGCGCTTATCTGACCGGCAAACGAATGATCCGGGTGCCTGATGAACGGCGCAAGCCCGGTCGCGGCTGCCTTAAAATTACGGGCGCTCGAGCCAACAACCTCAAAAACGTTACTGCCAAGATCGAGTTTGGTACGCTTACGGTTGTTACCGGCGTGTCGGGATCGGGCAAGAGCTCCCTAGTTACCGACACCATTGCGCCTGCCCTTACGAATGCCATTCACCGCTCGACGCGCCCTGTGGGTCCGTATAAGAAAATCGAGGGCATCGAGTGTATCGATAAGGTTATCGATATCGACCAGTCGCCGATTGGCCGCACGCCGCGTTCCAACCCTGCTACCTATATCGGCCTGTGGGATGATCTTCGCGCACTGTTTGCGAGTACGCCGGAGTCGAAGGCGCGCGGCTACTCGCCAGGTCGTTTCTCCTTTAATGTGAGTGGCGGGCGCTGTGAGGCGTGCAAGGGCGACGGACAGATCAAGATCGAGATGCACTTCCTTCCCGATATCTACGTTCCCTGCGAAGTTTGCGGCGGTAAACGCTACAACCGCGAGACACTCGAGGTCACCTATCGTGGCAAGACCATCTCGGACGTGCTCGACATGAGCGTTACCGAGGCGCTGGCCTTCTTTGGGAATATCCCGCAGATTAAGCGCAAGCTCCAGACGCTGTACGATGTAGGCTTGGGCTACGTGAGCCTGGGCCAGCCCGCCACGACGCTTTCGGGCGGCGAGGCGCAGCGTGTAAAGCTCGCCAAGGAGCTTCATCGACGCCAGACGGGCAAGACGTTCTATATTTTGGACGAGCCGACGACCGGCCTTCATTTTGAGGACGTCCGCCAGCTGCTCGATGTACTGCAGCGCTTGGTCGATGCGGGCAACACGGTGCTGGTGATTGAACACAACCTTGATGTCATCAAGGTTGCCGACCGCCTGATCGATATGGGTCCCGAGGGCGGTAACGGCGGCGGAACCGTCGTGGTTTCGGGTACACCGGAGCAGGTTGCGGACTGTCCGCAGAGTTATACGGGCAAGTTTTTGGCGCCGTTGCTCAGGCGTGACCGGGAGCGCCAGGCTCAACTTGATGCTCAATAAATAGGCGATTCAGTTTATGGGCGCCATCGACTCCTTGTGATTCGATGGCGCTTGCTGTGCCGAAGTGACGTATGCAGCCGAATTGGACATATACTTAATCCTTGCGTCCGAATGCGAGGGAAAGGATATGTCATGGCAAAGGCTGTAAAGACGCCAAAAACCAATGCGATGCGCGAGCTGGAAAGCGCCGGCATTTCCTATGTTCTACATACGTACGAAGACGATGGCGATGAGTCGGTGGGCCTGGGGGTCGCGATTTCGGAGCAGCTTGGCGAGGAGCCCGGTCAAGGATTTAAGACTTTGGTCTGTGTGACACCGTCCAACGACTATGTCGTGTGCTGCATCCCTGTTGCCGACGAGCTCGATCTAAAGTCCGCCGCGCGTGCCGCGGGGGAGAAGTCCTTGGCCATGATGCATGTGAAGGATTTGCTTGCGGCGACTGGCTACGTTCGCGGCGGCTGCAGCCCGGTCGGTATGAAAAAACGCTACCGGACGCTCATTGATGAGACATGTGTCCTTTGGGATACCATTTTTATTTCGGGAGGCAAGCGTGGTTATCAGCTCGAGCTTGCACCCGATGATTTAATTGCATTTTGCGGGGCGACGGTTGCCGCGATTACGAGAGAGGACTGAGCGATGCCGCAGGAAGAATTGAAGCGCGGAGCTCATTTTGCAAAAGAATCTGCGCCTCAGACACCCTCATCCGAAGCTTCTTCGTCGCGAGATGACACTGACGACATGGGCTCGTCGGACTACTCCACGGTTGGTCGTTCCGCCGGGCTTATGACCATCCTGACTATCGTGTCTCGCGTCACCGGTTTTATCCGCACGTGGGCAATGGCGGCCGCTATCGGCATGTCGCTACTCTCGTCCTCCTATCAGGTCGCCAACAACCTGCCCAATATGCTCTACGAACTCGTGATGGGCGGCATGCTCGTGACGGCGTTTTTGCCCGTGTACATGGGCGTGAGGCGTGAGCAGGGTCGCGAGGCCTCAAACGAGTACGTGGGCAACCTGCTCGGCATTCTGCTTTTGGTGCTGGGTGGCATTTCGTTGCTGGGGACCGTGTTCGCCCCGGGCTTTATCTGGACGCAATCGTTCCTTTCGGGTGACGGCGGCAGCATGGATACCGCTGCGTTCATGTTCCGTTTCTTTGCCATCCAGATTCTGTTTTATGGTTTGGGCTCGGTGTTCTCGGGCGTTCTCAACGCACACCGCGACTACTTCTGGTCGACGTTTGCTCCGGTCCTCAACAATGTGATCGTCATTGCGAGCTTTATGGGTTTTGCGCCCGTGTCCGCACAGTTTGGCGAACGTGCCGGCATCATCTTGATTGCGGCCGGTACGACCCTCGGTGTCTTTGTTCAGATGGCATGTCAGATCCCCGCGCTTGGCAAGCACGGCGTGCATCCCCATATCCATATCGACTTTAAGGACCCCGCACTGCGGCAGACGATTGCGCTCGGTATCCCGACGCTGCTCGCCACGGTGTGCATGTTTGTCTCGACTTCTATCACCAACGCTGCCGCGCTGGTGGTCCAGCCCGAGACTGGTCCTTCCGTCATCGCCTATGCGCGCCTGTGGTACACGCTGCCCTACGCGCTGATTGCCGCCTCGCTTTCGACGGCGCTCTATACCGAGCTCTCTCACGACGCGCAGGAGAAGGATTACGACAGCGTTCGCACGGGCATTTCGCGTGGCGTCGCCCAGATGCTGTTCTTCCTGATTCCGTTCGCGCTGTACCTGATTGTCTTCGCGCGTCCGCTCAACATGATCTACTGTGCTGGCAAGTTCGATGAATCCGGCGTGACGCTGGTGTCCGAGTACCTTGTCTACCTGGCGCTCTCGCTGCCGCTCTACGGCGTGGTCGTGTTGATGCAGAAGAGCTTCTCTGCCTTGCTCGACATGAAGCCCTATAGTCGCTATTGCCTGTATTCTGCCATCGGCCAGGCCGGCTCGGTTCTGCTGTTTGGCGTTGTGCTGGGCTTCGGCATGCCGGCAATCGCGCTTTCGTATGTCGTCGACTACGTGATCTTGGTCGGTTGTTCGCTGTGGTGGCTGCGTCGTCGTCTGCGTGGCCTTCAGGTCAAATCTATCCTACATGGCGGTTTCTTTGGCCTTTTGCTCGGTGGCCTGGGTGCTGCCGCAGGCGCCGGCGTCATGTGGGCGCTTGAGCACTTTGTCGGGGCGCTTGGCGGTTCGATTCTGATTACTCTTGGCTATGTTTGCGTTGCGGGTGTCGTCTCGCTTGCTGTTACCTTTGGCCTTGCCGTCGTCCTTAAGATGCCCGAGGTCTCGGCGCTGCTTCGTCGCAAGTAGGTGCGCGTGGCCGGTCACGACAACATTCCAACGCTTGCCGAGCAGGTTTCGCGCGTTCCCACACAGCCCGGATGCTACCTTTGGAAGGATGCCAAGGGCGATGTCATCTACGTGGGCAAGGCGAAAAACCTACGCGCCCGCATGCGTCAATACGTGACACTGCAGGATGAGCGTCAAAAGATTCCGCTGATGATGCAGCTGGTGGCGAGCTTTGACTATATCGTGGTGGAGACCGAGCATGAGGCGTTGGTGCTCGAGCGCAATTTGATTGGTCAGTACCATCCGTACTTTAACGTCGACCTCAAGGATGACAAGAGCTACCCCTTTATCGCCATTACAAAGGGCGACCTGTATCCCGCTATCAAATATACGCGTGAGCGTCATAAGCCGGGAACGCGCTATTTTGGACCCTATACCGATAGCCGTGCGGCACGTGAGACGATAGATACGCTGCGCAAGGTTATTCCCATCTGCTCCGCATCCTGTGCGGAGTGGCGTCGTTGTCGCCGTATCGTTGAGTCCCACAAGGGCGAGGAAGACATCGTCAATATGATTTGCGCGCAAAACGGGCGTCCCTGCTTTGACTACCATGTCGGGCGCGGCCCGGGTGCGTGTGTCGGCGCGATTTCCCCGGCAGACTATGCCAAGAACGTCAAGCGTGTCGAGCGCTTTTTGTCGGGCCATCGCAAGGATGTCGTCGATGAGCTGACCTCCGAGATGACGGATGCCGCCGAGGCGCTCGACTTTGAGCGCGCGGCACGCGTCAAACGTCGTTTGGAGGTCATCAGGGGTCTGGACGATCGTCAGCAAGTCGTTTTTCCCTCCAGTGTCGATATCGATGTCATCGGGTTCTATCGCGAGGAGACCATCTCCGCCGCTTGCGTCTTCGTCGTTCGCGAGGGCCGAACAGTTCGCACCTGCGAGTTCATTCTCGACAAGGGTCTTGATGTTGACGAGGAAGAGCTCCAGTCGGGCTTTCTTAAGCGCTATTACGACGAGACGGCTGATATTCCAGCTGAGGTCAACCTTTCCGTCGAGCTTGAGGATGCGGAGGCGCTGGGGGAATGGCTTGCGGGCAAGCGCGAGCGTTCCTGCCATCTCCATAGGCCGCAGCGTGGCGAAAAGCACCGTTTGCTCGATATGGCATCCAAAAATGCGCGCCATGCCCTCATGCGCTACATGATGCGAACGGGGTACGCTGACGACCGCACCAATCAGGCGCTCCTGGAGCTCGAAAGCGCGCTGGCGCTGCCAGCGCCGCCGATGCGTATCGAGTGCTTCGATATCTCGACGCTGCACGGAACCTTTACCGTCGCCTCGATGGTGGTGTTTACCAACGGACGCGCCGACAAGAGCCAGTACCGTCGTTTTAAAATTCAGGCCGAATTGGACGAGGCAAACGACTTCGTGTCGATGTCCGAGGTTTTGGGACGACGCTATGCTCCCGAGCGCATGGCCGACGAGCGCTTTGGATCGCGCCCCGATTTGCTCGTTGTCGATGGCGGTAAACCGCAATTGACCGCTGCGATCAAGCAACTTGAGGCTCTTGGGCTCGATATACCAGTTTGTGGCTTGGCAAAGGCCGATGAGGAGGTTTTCGTGCCTTGGGACGAGACTCCAGTCGTGCTTCCGACCGGGTCCGCGTCGCTCTATCTAATCAAACAGGTGCGCGATGAATCGCACCGTTTTGCCATCACGTTCCATCGCGAATTGCGCGATAAAGCCATGACGGTTTCGGTACTCGATGACGTTCCAGGCGTGGGACCCACCAGAAAACGTGCCCTTATGCGCCATTTTGGCTCGATGAAGCGTTTGCGCGCGGCGAGCGAGCAAGAGATCGCGGAAGTTCGAGGCGTTCCGGCCGATGTCGCCAAAGCGGTCCACGAGGCACTTGTTGCATGGAATGCCGAACGCGCCCAGGCATCGGCCAACCGTTCCGAAAACTAAACGTGCTTCTAAACAACTGATATACATGATTGGCCGATTTTCAATCATTTATTTCGCGGCGATTACTTGTCGATTTCGGGTTTTATTAACGCTAAAACGTTTGACTAGCCATGGTGAACAAACCTGCTATCCTGCGGGTTGACGATGACTGATATCTCACCTCGTCGATACATACTGTCTGGCGAATCGTTTGTCAATGAATTCGGTGAACGGTAGTAAATACCGTTCAAGCGTATGTATGTATCGGTCGCCGAGCGCGGCACCTCAGTTGGGTTCGTCGGTAGGTAAGGTATATATCGTCCGCAAGTTGCGCGGGGGCAAGTCTAGGTGCTCCCGGGTAAGATTCTCTATTGATAGGAGAAGACATGGCCATCATCAACAAGGGTATGTCCAGGCGTTCGTTCCTCGGCCTCACCGGCAGCGTCGCTGCTGTCGCAGGGCTTGGTCTCACCGGCTGCGGTGGCAGCTCCAACGACGAGGGTTCCGCTTCCGATTCCGCCGATTCCGCCAACCGTGGCGGCGGTGTGATTACCGCTGGTTCCGCTTACGCTCCGTCCAGCTTCGATCCCGCCAGCACCGGCTCCGCTGTGGGCCTGGGTGCTAACTGGCACGTCGTCGAGGGTCTCTACGGCATCGATTACCACGACTACAGCACCTTCAACGAGCTCGCCACCGACGATCCCAAGTCCGTGGACGACACTACCTTCGAGGTCACCATCCGCAAGGGCGCCAAGTTCTCCGATGGTACCGAGGTCACTGCTGACGACGTCGTCGCTTCCTACACCGCTTGCGCTGCTTCCGCTACCTATGCTCCGTTCTTCCAGCCCTTCGAGTCCATCGAGGCCAAGGATGCCAGCACTGTAACGGTCAAGACCAAGGTCCCCAACTTCTCCCTGCTCAAGGATCGTCTGGCCATCATCCGTGTTACCCCGGCTACTCAGTCCGAGGAGGATCGCGCCAAGCAGCCGATCGGTTCCGGCCCCTGGATGTACGACTCTATCTCCGATACCGAGATCACCCTGGTTCCCAACCCCGAGTACAACGGTGAGTATGCTGCCGAGGATAAGAAGATCCAGTACAGCATCCTGACCGACCCCACCGCTCGCGTTACCGCCCAGCAGGAAGGCTCCACGCTCGTTATGGAGCTCGTCACCGCTGACGCCGTCGACCAGCTCGAGAGCGCTGGCTGCAAGATCGACAACGTCCAGGGCTTCGGCACCCGCTTCATCATGTTCAACGTCGCCAAGGAGCCTTGGAACAACGTCAAGGTCCGTCAGGCCGTCATGTACGCGCTCGACACCGAGAAGATGGTCACCAACACCTTCGCCGGCCTTGCCACCGCTGCCAGCTGCTACCTGCCCAAGAGCTTCACCAACTATCATGAGGCTTCCACGGTGTACAAGACCGACGCCAAGAAGGCCAAGAAGCTCATCGAGGAGTCCGGCATCACCCCGGGTGCCATCACCCTGCGCACCACCGACAACGAGCAGATTAAGGGCATGGCCGCCCAGGTCAAGAACGACCTCGACGCTCTCGGCTTCGAGGTGACCATCCAGACCGATACCTCGCCGGCCACCTACGCTGCCATCGACGGCGGCGAGGCCTACGATATCCTCCTTGCCCCTGGCGATCCATCCTGCTTCGGCGCTGACCCCGACCTGCTGCTCAACTGGTGGTACGGCGACAACGTCTGGATGCAGACCCGTTGCCCGTGGAAGGAGTCCGCTGAGTGGGAGAAGCTCCACGGTCTCATGGACGAGGCTCTTGCCGCCGAGGGCGACGAGCAGCAGAAGAAGTGGAACGAGTGCTTCGACATCATCGCCGACAACGCTGTTCTGTACCCCGTTGTCCACGTCAAGACCGTCTCCGCTTCCTGGGACGATCCGTCTACCGCGCCCAACGGCGAGGCCCTCGATGGCTTCAAGGGCATCGGCACGACGAGCATGTCCTTCAGGGGCGTCGCGACCGTCAAGGCCTAAGACTCGTTTGAGTCATATGTGGGGCGTCGGTCGTAAGGCAACGTCCTCATAGTTGAAACAAAGACCCGGGCGGCCTCGATGTCGCTCGGGTCTTGTAATGAGTATCCATACTCATATACCAGTTGGTCCTACCGACAAAAGAAAGGGGAGAGAACGTGAACAACTTTCTACGTTTGATTGGAAGGCGTCTCGTGGCGCTGCCGATCATGGCATTGGGCGTCACCGTCCTGGTGTTCTTCCTTATGTCGTTCTCCAAGACCGACCCCGCCTATACGGCGTTGGGTGACGGTGCCTCGCCCGAGGCGGTTGCCGAGTACCATGAGAAGTATGGTCTGGACGACCCCTGGCCCGTGCGCTACGTGCGCTACATGGGCGATCTGATCCATGGTGACATGGGCACCTATGGTGCTGCTCGCAACTCCGTTGCCAAGCGCATCTCCACGGCCCTGCCCGTCACGATGCAGCTGACCTTCATCGGTCTTGCCATCGGCGCGGTCGTCTCGTTTTTGCTCGGCGTCATCGCGGCACTGTATCGCGATAAATGGCCGGACCAAGTGATCCGCGTCTTTTCCATCGCCGGCTTGGCAACCCCGTCGTTCTGGCTTGCCGTTCTGTTGATTCTGCTGTTCTCTTCCTACCTTAAGGTGCTCCCGGCATCCGGTGCTCTGCCTCACTTCACCACCAACCCGGCTGGCTATCTGGGACGTATGATCATGCCCGCTATCGCTCTGGCATTCCCGCTGACGGGCCAGATGACTCGTATCGTGCGTACCGCCATGGTCGAGGAGCTCGACAAGGATTATGTCCGTATGGCTCGCGGCGCCGGCGTTCCCGAGAAGGTCGTCGTCGGCATCAACGTTCTTCGTAATGCGCTGATCACCCCGGTCACCACCCTCGGTCTTAAGATCGGTTACCTCATGGGCGGCGCCGTCGTCATCGAGGTTATCTTCAACCTCCCCGGCATGGGCACCGCGATTTTGCAGGGCGTTCAGGGCAACGAGGCGAACCTGGTTCAGGGCGTCGTTATCGTCGTTGCTCTTGCCTTCATCATCATCAACATCGTGGTTGACATGCTCTACCTGCTCATCAACCCGCGCATCAGGACGGTGTAGATTATGGTAAAGATTCGAGAGAAGCAAACCGAGCAGCTCGAGAAGGCTGCCTCCAAGGGGCTCAAGCTCGGTGGCTGGAAGAAGATGGCGCTGTCTTCTAAGATTGCAGCCGTCGTGCTGGTGCTGGTCGCCCTGACTGCGATTCTGGCGCCCCTTCTTGCCCCCTATAGCCCGGTCGAGATTTTTACGGCTCGCCAGGCTCCCGGCAACGGATTTATTTTCGGTACCGACGATAAGGGTCGCGACATTCTGTCGCGTATGCTCTACGGTGGTCGTTACTCGCTGATTATCGGCTTTGGCGCCACTGCCATGGCTCTGGTCTGCGGCTCGGTCGTTGGCGCCCTTGCAGCGGTTTCGCGCAAGGCCGTCTCCGAGACGATCATGCGTATCTTGGACATCATCATGTCCATCCCGGGCATCGCCCTCGCGGCCGTCTTTGTCTCCATCCTGGGCAACTCCGTGCCGTCGATCATCTTCGCCATCGGCTTTATGTACACTCCGCAGATTGCCCGTATCGTGCGCGCCAACATCGTGTCCGAGTACGGCGAGGACTATGTCCGCGCGGTCATCGTTTCCGGCGCCAAGGCTCCGTGGATTTTGATCAAGCATGTTCTGCGTAACTGCATCGCCCCGATCATGGTCTTCACCGTTACCCTGGTCGCCGACGCTATCATCTTCGAGGCCTCGCTGACCTTCATCGGCGCTGGTATCCAGGAGCCCACCGCTACCTGGGGCAACATCCTCGCCGACGCCCGCGGCGGCGTGCTCGCCGGCCGTTGGTGGCAGGCGCTGTTCCCGGGCCTGGCCATCATGATCACCTGCCTGGCGCTCAACATCCTCTCCGAGGGCATTACCGACGCCATGGCCGCTGCTCCCTCTGCCGCCCTGGATCCGACCGATTCCTCCAAGCGTCGCGAGGCCGACCTGCTGGTCTCCGACCCCGTTCGCGCCTACAAGGAGCAGGCCCAGTCCCTCTCCGCTCGCCTTGGCGCCCTGCGCGATGTCGAGCTCAAGCGTGACGATCGCCATGTGCCCGACGAGTCTGTCGAACCGATTCTCTCGGTCCGTGACTTCTGCATTCAGTTTGAGCATCACGGTGATATCAACGTCGTCGACCATGTCAACTTTGACGTCCGTCCTGGTCAGACCATGGGCCTGGTGGGCGAGTCCGGTTGCGGTAAGTCCATCACCACGCTGGCCATCATGGGCCTGACCGATGAGGACGAGCATCTTTCCGGCGAGGTCCTCTGGGAGGGCCGTGACCTGCTCAAGATGAGCAAGAAGGAGTGGTTCGGCCTGCGCGGTACCGATATCGCTATGGTCTATCAGGACGCCCTGTCCTCGCTCAACCCCTCCATGCTCATCTCTGCCCAGATGAAGCAGCTCACCAAGCGCGGCGGAACCCGCAGCGCCGAGGAGCTCCTGGAGCTCGTCGGCCTCGATCCCAAGCGCACGCTCGAGAGCTATCCGCACGAGCTTTCCGGCGGCCAGCGTCAGCGTGTCCTGATCGCTATGGCCCTTACCCGCGACCCCAAGCTGGTCATCTGCGACGAGCCCACGACCGCTCTGGACGTTACCGTCCAGAAGCAGGTCATCAAGCTGCTCAACGATCTTCAGGCCAAGCTCGGCTTTGCCATGATCTTCGTTTCGCATGACCTGGCTCTGGTCGCCGAGGTCGCCCATAACATCACGGTTATGTACGCTGGCCAGGTTATCGAGCAGGCACCCACCAAGGAACTGCTCACTAACCCGATCCACGAGTACACCCGCGGTCTTCTGGGTTCCGTTCTGTCCATCGAGAGCGGTTCGGGCCGCCTGCACCAGGTGCCCGGCGCCGTTCCGAGTCCGCGCGATTTCCCCAAGGGCGATCGCTTCGCGCCCCGCTCGAGCCATCCGCGTATTGGCCTGGACACCCGTCCGGTCTTCAAGCGCGTGCCCGGCACCGAGCACTTCTATTCCGAGCTCCCCGACGAGGTGCTCAAGGCAAATGGTTTGACCCCTCACGCGGAGGTGATGTAGATGAGCGAGACTGCAGTCAACGGCGTCGAGCCGATCATCTTCCTTGATGACGTCCACGTCACCTTTAGGACCCGTACCGGCTCGATTCTGCACCCCAACCTGGTTCACGCCGTCCAGGGTGTAACGATTAAGCTCATGCCCGGTCAGACGATTGGCATCGTCGGCGAGTCCGGTTGCGGTAAGTCCACCACCGCCAACGTCATGTGCGGCCTGCAGGCCCCCACGAGCGGCAAGGTCTACTTTAAGGGCAAGGACGTTACCAAACGTACCGCCGAGGACCGTCGCCACATGGGTCGCGTAATCTCGGTCGTGTTCCAGAACCCGGCCACGGCGCTCAACCCCCGCATGGTCGTTCGCGAACAGCTGCTCGACCCCATGCGCGTCCACAACCTGGGTACCGAGGCCGAGCAGGAGAAGCGCGTCAAGGAACTCTTGGAGCTCACCGGTCTGCCCAGCTCCGCCGCCGAGGTTCTTCCCGGCCAGCTTTCGGGCGGCCAGCGCCAGCGCGTCGCAATTGCCCGTGCCCTGTCGCTGAACCCCGATGCGATCATCGCCGACGAGCCCACCTCAGCTCTGGACGTTTCGGTCCGCGCGCAGATTCTGAACCTGCTGACCGACCTTAAGAAGGAGCTCGGCTTGGCCATGGTGTTCATCAGCCATGACATCCAGACGGTCCGCTATATCTCTGACGACATCATCGTTATGAATGGTGGCAAGATCGTCGAGCAGGGCGAGGCCAAGCAGGTCTTCCAGCACCCCCAGGACCCCTACACCAAGATGCTGCTCGGCGCTGCGCCGTCGTTGCTGCACCCCAAGCTCGGCGAGTAGGCTCGCTTTCCCTCCCGTGCGTCCGGTTCCCTTGCCGGGCGCACCTCCGTTGCGATTTCGAAAGGTTGGGTTCACGAGCCATGCCAAGTGCTCAGGAGCTACAACATCAATTTGGTGAATATCGAGGCGCCATGCCCCGTCCATCAGATTTCGATCTCTTTTGGAAGGATCGCATGGCCGAGGCCGACGCCGTCGAGCTCGACTATGCGATTGAGGCGGCTTCGGTTGCGGATTCCGCGACCTGCCAACTTTTCGACCTCTGGTATACCGGCATGTGTGGCGCTCGCCTGCATGCCAAGTACCTTAAACCCGTCTCGGACGAGCCCGTGCCATTGGTACTTCAGTTCCATGGGTATCCGGGTGCAAGCCGCAGCTGGTTTGAGCAGGCGTCGTTTGCGGGCATGGGCATGGCACTCATCGCCCTCGACTGCCCCGGCCAAGGAGGTCCCTCCGAGGACATTGGTGGATTTGAGGGCACAACGGTTGCCGGTCATATCGTCGCCGGTATCGACGGCGACCCGGCCAACCTCTACTATGTCCGCTTGCACCAAGATATTCGCATCCTGTGCCGCATCGTTCGCGAGCTCGAGGGCATCGATCTTGCGCGTGTGTTTGTGAACGGCGCGTCGCAGGGCGGCGGTTTGGGCATTGCGACCTGTGCGCTTAACAGCGAGCTTATCAATCGTGCCGCCATCCTCTATCCCTTCCTGTCAGATTTCCGCCTGGTCTGGGATTTGGATGCCGACGACATTGCCTACGAGGGCCTGCGCTATTGGTCTCGCTGGTTTGACGAGGACTCGACTCGTATTGACGAAGCCTATGCCAAGCTGGCGTACTTCGATTCCAAGAACTTTGCCCCTATGGTCAAATGCCCCGTGCTGTTTGGCACCGGCACAGCCGATATCGTCTGTCCGCCAGCGACGCAGTTTGCGGTCTATAACAACCTGACCTGCGAAAAGCGTCATGAGTTCTTTGAAGGCTTTGGCCACGAGGAGATTCAGGATTTTGACGATCTGATCATTCCGTTTTTCTGCAAGGGAGGGGAGGCTCATGTCTAAGTGCGAGAGCAATGTTGACGAGCTGATTGTCCCCGGACTCGTGGGAATTCCTGGAACGGTTTCGTCAAGGCTCGCAGAATATCGGGACTGGCGCGGTGATGTCCAAGCAGATGTTTCTGATTTAGAGACATGCGCTTCGAATCTTGAGATTCAAGGCCTGGCCATAACGGCGATTGACTTTGTTAACCCCTGCGCCCGTTACTCGGAGGTCTCCTTTGAGCTCGGTGACGATGCGATTCACGCTCGTTTGATCGAGCCTGTCGGTCGTGCCCGAGTATCTGAGCGCGTGCCGTTGTGCCTGATGTTCCACGACATCGATCGGCCTGTGCGCGGCTGGCATCACATGACGAGGTTTGCCGCCATGGGATATGCCGTGCTTGCACTAGACGACGTTGTTGCTGGTGCGGACGACCTGCAGTGGGGGATTGTTTCGCCCGCTTTTGTCGGGCGCGTCCGTTGGGGCTGCGCGTTGGCGAAGGTTGCGCGCAATCTTGATGGCATGGACCCCGACCGCATCTTTGCATGGGGCGAGGGCCTTGGCGGCGGAGTCGCGCTGGCGGTTTCTGCTTTGGATGAGCAGGGCCTCGCCTGCACGGCGGTCGCCAATCCGATTCCCGGTGGCCTCGAGGCGCTGTCGTCTCAGGTGCGCGGCTCGGTGCTCATGGGCACTTCGCTCATGGATACCGTGAGCGACCCCAAGGGTCAGTTTGCCGTGTTCAACGGTCTTGAGTGTGACCGGAGGCATATCATCTATGCCAAATACGCTCACGAGCGCATCAATGCGTTCGAAAACGAAGTCGTCGACTTCTTTAACCAAACGTTCTACCCGTGTTCTTTGGCCTAGACGGCCTGGACACTGCCAACAAGAGTGGGTGGCATAGGGTCGCCCGCCAGACAACTAAGGAGATTCTTGTGGCAACTCAGAAATTCACCGGCGTTATCCCTCCCGTCGTTGTTCCCGATACCGAAGACCACCAGCTCGACGTTGCCTCCTTTGAGCGCAGCATCAACCGCATGATCGATGCCGGCGTCGATGGCCTGTTCTTCCTGGGCTCCTCGGGCGAGGTCGTCTTCTCCACCGACGAGCGTCGTCGCCAGATTGTCGCCGAGGCTGTGCGCATCGTCGATCACCGCGTTCCCGTTCTGGTCGGCATCATCGACACCGAGACCGAGCGCATGATCGAGCACGGCAAGGTCGCCCAGGAGCTGGGCGCCGATGCCCTCGTCGCCACCTGCCCGTTCTATGCCCTGCAGGGCATGACCGAGGTCGAGGAGCACTTCCGCATCCTGCACGAGGAACTCGACCTGCCCATCTTCGCTTACGACATCCCCGTGTGCGTCCACACCAAGCTTCCCTGGAAGCTCCTTGCCAAGCTCGGCGCCGAGGGCGTCCTGGCCGGCGTCAAGGATTCCTCGGGCGATGACATCTCGTTCCGCTACCTCGTTCAGGAGAATGAGAAGAACGGCCATCCGATGAGCATCCTCACCGGTCACGAGGTTGTTGTCGATGGCGCCTACCTCGGTGGCGCCGACGGTTCCGTCCCGGGTCTCGCCAACGTTGAGCCCGAGGGCTACGTGCGCCAGTGGAAGGCCGCTCAGGCCGGTGACTGGGCTACCGTCAAGGCCGAGCAGGATCGCCTCAATGAGATTTCGCACATCTGGGATGTCACCTCGGGCGTCCAGGGCTATGCCGGTGGCGTCGGCGCCTTCAAGACCGCTATGAACCTCATGGGCATCTTCGACAGCCCGACCATGCCGCGCCCGGTGAAGGCCATGACCGGCGAGAACGTCGAGGCGATTAAGAAGGTCCTTCAGGACAACGGTCTCCTGTAAAGCTTCCCCAGGCACCCGACCTCGCCGTTCAGCCTCGTGGCCATGACCATTAGGTCAATGGCCGCGAGGCTTCACGGCGATCTCGGGCACCTCGGAAACCTTTACCGTGCGGCGGGGTTAAATCCGACCGCATTTCCTGTAGTTGTTTTGTCTCCGAAGGAGAACGACATGGAGAACAAGTACGTCTGCTCTGTCGATATCGGCGGAACTAAGATCGCGACCGCCATCATGGAGTACCCGGCTGACGGCAGTGCGCCCCATCCCGTATTTGAGGCCGAGGTTCCTACCGAGGCCCAGGAGGGCGGCGAGGCCGTCTTCCAACGTATCGAGGCGTCCATCAAGGCCGCTCTTGAGGCGAATCCCGATGTCGAGGTCCTCGGTGTCGGTATCGGTGCCGCAGGCGTCGTCGATCCCAAGACGGGCGCCATCGCGTATGCCAACGAGATCATGCCCGGCTGGTCCGGCGTTCAGTTGGGGCCGCGTCTGCGCGAAGACCTTGGTCTTCCCGTTGCCGTGGTGGGCGACGTGCAGGCTCATGCTCTGGGCGAGGCCCACTGGGGCGTCGGCAAGGGCAAGTTCTCCGTCTTGTGTCTGGGCATCGGTACGGGCATCGGCGGCGCATATGTCGAGAACGGCCGCGTGATGCAGGGCTTCCATGGTGCTGCCGGTCATATGGGCCACATCGAGTGCTCGGCTGCCGCTGGCATTCCCTGCGCCTGCGGACGTTCTGGTCATCTTGAGTCGGTTGCTTCGGGCACTTCCATTGGTCGTATGTACGATGAGCGCTTCGGTCGCGTCGACCCCAGCCGTCCTTCGGTCGGTCGCGACGTGAACGACCTGTGCCGTGCGGGCGACGCAAAGGCGACCGAGGTCATCCATGACGCCGGCTTTGCGCTGGGTGCCAGCTTGGGCTCGCTCGCTAACATTCTGGACCCTGAGGTCATCGTGCTTTCGGGCGGCGTGATTCACCAAGGTCCCGATTGGCGTTCGCAGACGTGGAAGGATTCGGTGCACGAGGGCTATGCCAGCCAGGCGCTCGATCCGCTTCAGGACACGCCGATCCTTATCGGTTCTCTGGAGGGTGATGCTCCACTCATCGGTGCCGCCGAACACCTTCTTGCATCGTTGAAGTAAACATAACTACCAAGTGCGCCTTCTGAGGTGCCGCAGATTGACGTGAAAGAGGAGCGAAGCGTACTTCGGTACGTGAGCGACGGTTTGAACGTCAAGGTGCGGTGTCTCAGAAGGCTGTTTTTAGAAAGGTTGAGTCGAACATGACCGTCGATCCTTTGATTCAATCCCTGAAGGGCAAGCTCGTCGTGAGCGTTCAGGCGTATATGGGCGAGCCGCTTCGTACGCCCGAGACCATGGCTCAAATGTCTCGCGCTTGCGAGCTCGGCGGTGCCGCCGCCATTCGCTGCCAGGGCCTTGCCGACATTGCCGCCATTAAGGGTCGCTGTGAGGTTCCTGTTATCGGCCTGTGGAAGGATGGGCACGAGGGCGTTTACATCACGCCGACGCTGCGCCACGCTCGCGCCTGCGTTGCTGCGGGTGCCGATATCGTGGCGATTGACGCCACCGATCGCCCACGTCCCGATGGCAAGTCGGTCGAGGATACCTTCCGCCCGCTGCACGAGGAGGGCGTGCTCCTGATGGCCGACTGTGCCACCATCGAGGATATTCGTCGTGCTGTCGACATGGGCTTCGACCTGGTGTCCACCACGCTTTCTCATGGTGTTGCCGCTATCGACTGCACCATGGCCGATGGCCCCGATCTGCCGCTTCTGCGTCAGGCGACCGAGGAATTCCCCGGTCTTCCCATCATCTGCGAGGGCCGCGTGCACACGCCCGAGGAGGCCCGCGCCGCGATTGATGCGGGCGCCTGGGCCGTTGTCGTCGGCACCGCCATCACGCACCCCACGAGTATTACAAGTTGGTTCAAGGCTGCGCTTGAGGCGTAAGACAGGCCTCGTATCCGCTTGGGGCGGTATACTCAATAAAGGCAATTGATCGCGCGGGATCCGCTGGCCGGGTCCCGCGCTTGTTTTAGGAGGCACACATGCAAAAGGGAGATGCCATGGATGCGGCGGAGCGCTCGGAGCGCATCCCCGATATCGTCATCATCACCGGAATGTCCGGATCGGGCCGAACGCAGGCCATGCATGTGTTCGAGGACATGGGCTATTTTTGCATCGACAACTTGCCTCCGCGTCTGATCGCCCAGCTTGCCGAACTCGTCGGCATCAATACGGGCGTGGGCAGGCATCTTGCCGTCACCTGCGACCTGCGCAGCCAGGGCTTGTTCGATGAGCTGCTCGATGCCGTTGCCGCGCTCGAGGAGCGCGAGATGAGCTGTGACATCGTGTTTCTCGAGGCCTCTGACGAGGTGCTGATCCGTCGTTATAGCGAAAACCGCCGCCGCCATCCCATTGCCAAGCCGGGGGAGACTACGGCCGATGCGATTCAGCGCGAGCGCCTGCAGCTGCAGGGCGTTCGCGACCGAGCTGACATGATTATCGATACGAGCCGCTTGCGCACTTCTGCTCTGCGCAATAAATTGCGCATGGCGTTCTCCGAGCTGTCCGACCAGCAGCTCATGGACGTTCACGTGTTCTCGTTTGGCTTTAAGCACGGCATGCCCGTCGAGGCGGACATTATGATCGACGTCCGCTTCCTGCCCAATCCGTTCTACGATCCCGAGATGCGCACCATGACCGGTCTCGATAAAAAGGTCTCCGATTTTGTTTTGGACCATCCCAAGACCCAGGAGTTCTGGAAGGCCTGGACGCAGCTGCTCGATACGGTGATGCCGGGCTATATCGCGGAGGGCAAGCCGCAGCTTTCTATCGCCATCGGCTGTACGGGCGGTCAACACCGCAGCGTTGCCATCGCCGAGGCCACGGCACGTTATTTGGAAGGCGCCCAATATCACGTGAGCATTTCCCATCGCGACCTGTCGCGCGCCAACACGAAAGCATAGGCCTGCATGTCGTTTACCGCCGAGGTGCGTGACGAGCTCGCGCGCTGCGAACCCGAATGTGAATACTGCGATTTGTCGACGCTTGCCGCCCTGACGCGTGTGAGCGGTACACTTTCGCTGGCCGGCTCCGGGCGGTATCGTTTGACGGTCGCGACCGAGACGGGTGCCGTCGCGCGCACGATGATCACACTGACGCATCGCATCCTTAAGCTCAAAACGGAATTCACCGTTCGTAAATCGGTCTTGCATAAGGTCCGTAACTATCTCATTACCCTGCCCGATCAGCCCGACCTGGACAAGGCTCTGGTGCTGCTGGGCATTCTCGACCGCAGGGGAGGGCTCGTCGCTGGTGTTCCCCGGCACATCGTTGCCCGTCCCTGCTGCAGGCTTGCCTACATCCGCGGCGCGCTCATCGCCGGCGGTTTCGTGGCCGATCCCCGCGGCGACTTTCATTTGGAGATCGCGGTGCAGGGCGAGCAGTATGCTCGGGGACTTTGCGATCTATTGGAGCAGATTGGGGTCCATGCGCGCGTTAACGCGCGACGCGGATCCTTTGCTGTCTACATTAAGAGCGCCGAGGAGATCGAGCAGCTCCTAAAGCTGATTGGTGCCAAGCGCAGCGTTGCCGAGATTGAGGAGGCGCGCGCGGTCAAATTGGTTAAGAACGACGTAAACCGTCGCGTGAATGCCGAACTGGCCAATCAGACCAGAAGTGCGGGTGCCGCCCAGCATCAGCTTGCGTTGATCGATGAGCTCGAACAGCGGGGTTTGCGCGACACGCTTCCGGACGCCTTGGCAGTCTTTTGCGACCTGCGCGAGCGCTATCCCGATCTGTCGCTGCGCGATCTGGGCGAGATGGCTGACCCTCCCTTGTCGAAGTCTGCCCTGTACCATCGCGTTTTGAGGCTTGAAAAGCTCATTGAAGCAAACAAGTAGTTTGAAGTATCGACTTATATACGGATTTAGCTGCTATTTTATTCTTTAAAACGTTTTAACGTAAATTTGATTTTCAATTTCGAGCATTCTCGTGAAATTCAAGTCAAAAAAAAGGTATATTAGGCGAGTGGTTAGTTTGTGGGCCTCAACGGCGGGCGCTGTAGCTCGCGGGGGCCTTACGAAAGGAGACACAATGGCAGTAAAGGTTGCTATTAACGGCTTCGGTCGCATCGGTCGTCTGGCTTTCCGTCAGATGTTCGGTCACGAGGGCTCCGAGATCGTCGCCATCAACGACCTCACTTCCCCCGACATGCTCGCTTACCTGCTGAAGTACGACTCCACGCAGGGCAACTACGCCCGCGACCACAAGGTCGAGGCCACCGAGGACTCCATCATCGTTGATGGCAAGGAGATCAAGATCTACAAGGAGGCCGACGCCAACA
>CAUAJB010000017.1 GCA_958429225.1 uncultured Collinsella sp. | reverse complement strand
AGCGTCCCGGCTTTAAGTTTGCCGACAATGACCTTATGGGCTTCCCGTATCAGGTGATTCTGGGCAAGCGCGGCCTTAAGAACGGTACCGTTGAGCTCAAGGACCGTGCTACGGGCGAGCGCGAGGATGTGGCGATTGATGAGGTCGTCGCTAAGGTCGCCGAGCTTGTGAAGGCAGCGCGCCGTTAATCGACATTTCTGCTAGTAGATGTAATTGCAGGACTGCTCCGTATCTCTCTTAGGACGAGATGCGGAGCAGTCTTTTTTGTTGCGTGAATATGCTCGACGGGTAAAGGAAAACCCCGTAGCCCAAACGAGCTGCGGGGTTTTCCTATGTGCTTCCGATGCGAAATAAATCGCTCAGATATTACTGATAATCGACGACGTCGATCCAGTTCTTCAGGAACTCATCGTTCACGTTGCGCTTACGAGCGAGCTCGGAAGCGGCGACGATGCTCGTCCACTGACGCACGACCTGCATGGGCATGTCGGCGCGGTCGCAGTAGAGCTCCAGGTAGGCCTCGGCCTGGTCCTTGCTGTTGAGGGCAAAGAGCAGGTAAGTGGTGGCAACGTCGGCAGCAGGGGAGCCCTGGGTGGCATGTGCCCAGTCGCAGACGTACAGCTGGCCGTCGTCGCCGACGATGACGTTGGAGGGGTTGAAGTCGCCGTGGCAGACCTTGAACTCCTTGGTCATGCCGTCCAGACGCTCCTGAAGGTTGTAGCGCGTGGTGGCATTGAGCTGATCGAGGCTGTCGATCATGCGGGCGAACTTATCGCGCTGACGGTTGAGCAGCGGGGAGGTGTAGCCGTGGATCTCGATCTGGAGGTCGACGAACATCTCAAGGTACTCACCAAAGCGCTGGGGCTCGGCAGTCATCTTCTCGGCAAGGGTGGTGCCCGGAACCTTCTCGGTCACGAGCGCCCAGCCGTTGGCGTTCTCGAGTTGGGAAACCTCGAGAGCCTTGGGGCTGCGGATGCCGCACTCATTGATGCGGGCAAGATTCAAAGCCTCGTTGAACACGTCGGAGACGGGCTTGGTCTCGTTAAAGACCTTGACGATCTTGTCGCCCAGGTCGTAAACGACCTTGTTGCCGCGACGGACGAGCTCGGTCTTGGAATCGGGTAGCAGCATGGTTGCATCCTTTCAACGATGCGATAGAAGCGACGGCGGGGGTGTGTGAAACACCCGTGCACCCCCGCCGTTAAAACCGTGCTAGAACTAGCAGACGGCGTAATCCTGAGGCTCGCGGCCGTAGTAGGCGTCCAGGTAGAGCTCCTTGATCTCGCTCATGAGCGGGTAGCGCGGGTTAGCGCCGGTGCACTGGTCGTTGAATGCCTGCTCGGTCATCTCGTCGAGGGTGTCGAGGAAGTACTGCTCGTCAACACCGTAGTCGGCGATGGTCTTCTTGACGCCGATGAAGTCCTTGAGCTCCTCGAGCTTCGTGATGAAGTTCTCGAAGACCTCCTTGTCGTCCTTGCCCTCGATGCCGCAGTACTTGGCCATCTCGGCGTAGTTGTGCAGCGCGTTGGGGTAAGGATACTGGGAGAAGGTGCCCATCTTGACGGGAGCCTCGGCGGCGTTGTAGCGCATAACGCGGGTCAGGATGACGGCGTTTGCGAGGCCGTGGGGCAGGTGATGGAAGGCGCCGAGCTTGTGGGCCATGGAGTGGTTGAGGCCCAGGAAGGCGTTGGCGAAGGCCATACCGGCCATGCAGGAGGCGTTGTGCATCTCCTCGCGGGCATGCGGGTCCTTGGCGCCGTTCGTGAAGCTGGAGGGCAGGTTCTCGAAGACGAGCTTGGCAGCGCGCTCTGAGAGACCCTTGGTGTAGTCGGAAGCCATGATGGAGACGTAGGACTCGATGGCGTGGGTCATGACGTCGATGCCGGAGGCAGCGGTCAGGCCGCGCGGGGCGGTCATGCAGTTGTCGGCGTCGACGATAGCCATGTTGGGGAGCAGCGCGTAGTCGGCGAGCGGCCACTTGATGCCGGTCTCCTTGTCGGTGATGATGGCGAACGGCGTGCACTCGGAGCCGGTACCCGAAGAAGTCGGGACGGCGACGAAGTAGGCCTTCTTGCCCATCTCAGGGAAGGTGAAGATACGCTTGCGGATGTCCATGAAGTCCATGGCCATGTCCTCAAACTTGCACTCGGGGTGCTCGTACATCATCCACATGATCTTGCCGGCATCCATAGCGGAGCCACCGCCGACGGCGATGATGACGTCCGGCTCAAAGAGAGCCATCTGCTTGGCGCCGCGACGCGCGCACTGCAGCGACGGATCGGGCTCGACGTCGTAGAAGCAGTCGTGGGCGATGCCCATCTCGTCGAGCTTGGCCTCGATGGCGCGGGTGTTGCCATTCTTGAAGAGGAACTGGTCGGTGACGATGAAGGCGCGCTTCTTGCCCATGACGGTACCGAGCTCGTCGAGGGCGACGGGCGTGGAACCCTTCTTGAAGTAGACCTTCTCGGGAGCGCGGAACCACAGCATGTTCTCACGGCGCTCGGCCACAGTCTTAACGTTGATCAAGTGCTTCACCCCAACGTTCTCGGAGACGGAGTTGCCGCCCCAGGAGCCGCAGCCCAGGGTCAGAGACGGCTTCATGCCAAAGTTGTACAGGTCACCGATGCCGCCGTGCGAGGACGGGGTGTTGATGACGATGCGGCAGGCCTTCATGACGTGCTCGAACAGGCTGATCTTCTCGGCCTGGGCGGGGTGCACGTACAGAGAGGCGGTGTGGCCCGGGCCACCGGCGAGCACCAGGTGCTCGGCCTTGTCGACGGCCTCCTGGAAGTCCTTGGCGTGATACATGGCCAGGACCGGGGAGAGCTTCTCGTGGGAGAACTCCTCCTTGGCGGGGTCGGTGGAGGTGACCTCGGCGATCAGGATCTTGGTCTTGGCGGGAACCTCGATGCCGGCGAGCTCGGCGATCTTGGCGGCGGCCATGCCGGGGATGCGGTGATCGAGGGCACCGTTCTTGAACATGGCGGCACGCAGGGCCTCCATCTCGGCACCCTGCTTGACGAAGTAGCAGCCGCGCTTCTGGAACTCGGCCTTAACCTGGTCATAGATGGTGTCGATGACGGTCACGGACTGCTCGGAAGCGCAGATCATGCCGTTGTCGAAGGTCTTGGAGTGGATGATGGAGTTGACGGCGAGCAGCACGTCGGCGGTGTCGTCGATGACGACCGGGGTGTTACCGGCGCCAACGCCCAGGGCGGGCTTGCCCGAGGAGTAGGCGGCCTTGACCATGCCCGGGCCACCGGTGGCGAGGATGATGTCGACGTCGCGCATGACCATGTTGGTCAGCTCGATGGAGGGGACATCGACCCAGCCGATGATGCCCTCGGGGGCACCAGCCTTGACGGCGGCGTCAAGCACGAGCTTGGCGGCGGCGATGGTGCACTTGGCGGCAGCCGGGTGCGGGGAGATGATGATGGCATTGCGGGTCTTCAGGCTGATCAGCGTCTTGAAGATCGCGGTGGAGGTGGGGTTGGTCGTCGGGATGACGGCGCCCACGATGCCGATGGGCTCGGCGATCTTGGTGATGCCGTAAGCCTCGTCGCGCTCCAGGACACCACAGGTCTTGGTGTTCTTGTAAGCGTTGTAGATGTACTCTGCGGCGTAGTGGTTCTTGATGACCTTGTCTTCAAGAACGCCGCGGCCGGTCTCCTCGATGGCCATCTTCGCCAACGGGATACGAGCCTTGTTGGCGGCCATGGCGGCCTCATAGAAGATCTTGTCGACCTGCTCCTGCGTGTACGTAGCAAAAAGCGCCTGGGCCTCTCGCATCTGAGCGAGCTTAGCCTCAAGCGCCTCTACGTTGTCCACAATTGCGGGAGTAGTGTTTTCCGGTGACTTTTTCACCATTTGTGTCTCCTTGCGATCGGAGATTTACCCTACGCCTTGCATGATAGCAAGAAATAAATCGGTGAACGGTCAGATTCCCGTAAAAGACAAACTAAAACGCTTCAATCAAATGAACCGTTTCAACTAAAACTATGCCCAATGCATCGCCCCGCTCATTGGGGACAGACTTACATGAGAATTTCAATCGGAAAACGGGAAGAACGGGGCATCTTTTTGACAATTGCTATTCGCGGGTCGCGGTTGAGTCAGACACGCAGGCGGTGCAGCTGCTCGACTATATTCGTCTCAATCTCGTGAAAGGTGCGCTTGGCTCAATCGAGGCGTACCGCTGGTCAAGCTACAGGGCATACCAGCTGGGCTACGATCCCTTTGACATCTGCAAACACTCATGTAAGTCTGTCCCAAATGAGTGCAAAAAGGCGCCCTCCGTAGGGGAGAGCGCCTTTGGTAAGTTCTATATGAACGCGAGGTCTTTGACCCGGAGAGTCCGAGGTACTTGTTGGTAAGACCTTATTTAGGAGCGCGCAACCTTGCCGGACTTGAGGCAGGTGGAGCAAACGTTCATCTTGCGACGGTGACCATCGACGACGACGTAGACGCGCTGGATGTTGGGGCGGAACTTACGGTTGGTGACGCGGTGAGAGTGGCTGATGGAGCGACCGGCAACGGGGTGCTTACCGCAAACTTCGCAAACTTTGGACATAACTGACCCTCCTTGGGCGACAAACGAACATGTCGCGTTAACAAACAAGCCTGAACTATAGCACAGAAGCAGCTCCCTGTGCGTAATCTACACAGAGATATTCCTCTTTTGGCGATAGTGCTCACGCCACGGCCCTGGACGTAGATCCGATTTGCGTGCAGCAGAGGGGATTATGCCAGCTCGTGCGTGCGTTTTCAAGCTCGTCCCACAAATATATATAGGTTTATTGAGCATTGGGCTCCGTTTACGGATTGCTCTGTATTAATGCTCGCAATTAAGCTCGAGGTTGGCTACACTATCCCTTGACCATTAAAGGGGTACGAGATACCCACATGGAATTACATAGCTGCCAAAGAGCAGCCCTTCCTGTGGGTGTCTGGTCCGCTTTAAGCGGTCGGGCATCTATTTTTTTGACTGTGTCAGCAGTCAAGACATGTGAGGAAGGAGATCGATGGGCACGACTTCCCCCAAGGCGGTCATCATGGACGAGACCGCCGTCAATCGAGCGATGACCCGCATCGCGCACGAGATTCTCGAGCGCAACGAGGGCTGTGAAGACCTCGCTCTGGTCGGCATCGTCACGCGCGGCGACCTTCTGGCAAAGAAGCTCGCCGAGGAGATCAAGGAGATCGAGGGCGTCGACGTTCCGCTCGGCAGCCTCGACATCAGCTTCTACCGCGATGACTATGCGACCAATTTCGCTCCCGCGATCCACGCTACCAACATTCCCTTCAGCGTCGACGGCAAGCGCGTCGTGCTGGTGGACGACATCCTCTATACGGGTCGTACCATCCGCGCCGCTCTCGACGCCGTCATGGACCTGGGCCGTCCGAGCCGCATTGAGCTGGCAGTCCTCGTTGACCGCGGGCACCGCGAGCTCCCCATCTCGCCGGACTTTGTCGGCAAGAACGTTCCCTCGTCGCATGAGGAGAACGTGCACCTATATATGAAGGAAGTCGACGGCCACACCGCCGTCGAGATTAACGACGTCGCGCCGGGTTCCCACGTGGGCTCCGCGCCGCTGGGAGGTGAGTAGTACCGTGGCGTTCAACCATAAGCACCTGATCGACATTACCGAGTACTCCGAAGAGGACATCAAGCTCATCCTCGAGACCGCCAAGGCGTTCTCCGAGGTCAACGAGCGTGCCATCAAGAAGGTCCCCACGCTCAAGGGCAAGACCATCGTCAACATGTTCAACGAGCCCTCGACGCGCACCCGCAGCTCCTTCGAGCTCGCCGAGAAGCGTCTTTCGGCCGACAGCCTCAACTTTGGCGGCTCCTCGACCTCCACGGTCAAGGGCGAGAGCCTCGTCGACACCGTCGAGACCCTCAACGCCTATAAGATCGACTGCATCGTCGTGCGCGATAAGCACGCCGGTGCTCCCTACATCGTCACGCAGAATTCGCCCGCTAGTGTTATCTGCGCCGGTGACGGCAAGCACAACCATCCCACGCAGGCCCTGCTCGACCTGTACACCATCTGGGAGCACAAGTGTGACTTCCACGGTCTGAAGGTCGCCGTCGTCGGCGATATCGCGCACTCCCGCGTCTGCGGCTCGCTGATCCCCGCTCTTAAGATCATGGGCTGCGAGACCTATGCCGTCGCCCCCGGCACGCTGTTGCCTCCGGCACCCGAGGTCCTGGGCTGCGACCACGTGACGAGTGATCTCGATTCCGTCCTGCCCGAGCTGGACGTCGTCTACATGCTGCGCGTGCAGCAGGAGCGCCTCGAGGGCGCACCGTTCCCGACCATTCGTGAGTACCACAGGCTCTTCGGCCTGACCAAGGACCGCGAGAAGCTCATGAAGCCCGATGCGATCATCTGCCACCCGGGCCCCATCAACCGCGGCGTCGAGTTCGACTCCTATATGGCCGACCACCCGCAACGCTCCGTCATCCTGGAGCAGGTCTACGCCGGTATCTGCGTGCGTATGGCTATCCTGTATCTGCTGCTTGGAGGTGCCGATAATGGCCTTGCTTCTTAAGAATGCCCACGTCGTCGACCCGTCCGTCGAGCTTGACGGTGTCGTTGACGTCCTGATTGACGGCGACAAGATCGCCGAGGTCGGCGAGAATCTCGCCGTCGAGGGAGCCGAGGTCCGCGACCTTTCCGGCAAGTACCTCGTCCCCGGCCTGGTGGATATGCACGTTCACCTTCGCGAGCCCGGCTACGAGGTCAAAGAGGACATCGAGAGCGGTACCCGCGCAGCTGCCAAGGGCGGCTTTACCGGCGTGTGCTCCATGCCCAACACCGATCCCGTCACCGATAACGGTACCGTCGTGGAGTTCGTAAAGTCCCGTGCTGCCGAGGTCGGTCACTGCCGCGTCTATCCGTCGGGCGCCATGACCCGCGGTCTTAAGGGCGAGGCCATGTCCGAGATGGGCGATATGGTCGCCCACGGCGCCGTCGCCTTCACCGACGACGGTCGCGGCGTGCAGGGCGCGGGCATGCTCCGTCGTTGCATGGACTACGGCAAGATGTTCGGCAAGGTCTTTATGAGCCACTGCCAGGACGAGGACTTGGTCGGCCACGGCCAGATCAACGAGGGCAAGGTCTCGACCCGTCTGGCCCTCGAGGGCTGGCCGGCTGCCGGCGAGGAGCTCCAGATCGCCCGCGACATCGAGATCGCCAAGCTGACCGGCGCCAAGCTGCACATCCAGCACATCTCCACCGCCCATGGCCTGGAGATCGTGCGTGCCGGCAAGGCCGCTGGCGTTCAGGTTACCTGCGAGGCCACCCCGCACCACATGTTCCTGACCGAGAACGATCTGGACGAGACCTACAACACCTCGCTCAAGGTCAACCCGCCGCTGCGTACCGAGGAGGATGCCGAGGCCATCCGTCAGGGCGTCATCGACGGCACCGTCGACGTTATCGTCACCGATCACGCTCCCCACACCCCGTGGGAGAAGGCCCGCGAGTTCGAGCTTGCGCCCTTTGGCATGATCGGTCTCGAGACCTCGCTGTCGCTCGTGCTCACCGAGCTGGTCAACACGGGTAAGATGAGCATGGGCCGCATGGTTGAGCTCATGGCTATCAAGCCGCGTGAGATCCTGGGCCTCGACCAGGTTCAGGTCAAGGCGGGCTCCGTTGCCGACCTGACCGTGTTCGACGCGTCCGCCACCTGGACGGTCGGCGAGGACGGTTACGAGTCGCGCGCCGAGAACTCCGGTTTCGCCGGCCGCACGCTCACCGGTCGTGCCACCGATGTGTTTGTCGGCGGTAAGCAGACGCTCGCCGACGGCTGCATCTGCTAGCATAGCCTTATCGCTTTTGTGCGCGGCGCCCTTGCGGTGCCGCGCTTTCTATTCGTTTGGACCATGCAACCGCATGGGGGATTGGAGCGTTTATGCCCACACCTTCCACTGCACGCATGCACGACTTCGAGGTCGTCTCGAACCGGGAGATTGCCGACGGCGTCTTCTCGCTCGTCATCTCGGCCCCCAAGCTTGCAAGTGCGCTCAAGCCCGGTCAGTTTGTGAACATCGCCGTACCCGGTGATGCGTCCTCGCTGCTTCGCGTGCCCCTGAGCTACTACCGCGCCGACGCCGAGGCCGGCACCGTCGAGCTGTGGTACGCCGTCGTGGGCGACGATACCCGTCGTTTGTCCCAGATGGGCCCTGGCTCCACCTCTAACCTGCTGGGCCCCGGTGGCCGTGGCTGGATGGTACCCGAGGGCACCAGGAAGGCCCTGCTCGTCGCCGGTGGCATCGGCGTTCCGCCTGTGCTGTGCCTTGCCGGCATGCTTGCCGAGCAGAGTGTTGATGTGGACGTGTGCCTGGGCTTTGGCACCGCTTCCAAGGCCGTGGGCATCGACGAGTTCCGCGCGCTGGGCGCCACGGTTAACGTGTGCACCGACGATGGCACGCTCGGCACGCACGGTTTTTGCACCGACCCGGCAGCCGAGCTGCTCGGCGAGGGCGGCTACGACTACGTCGCCAGCTGCGGTCCCGCCGTCATGATGAAGAAAGTCGCCGCCGCTGCCGCCGAGGCCGGTGTGTACTGCGAGGTGTCGCTCGAGCGCATGATGAGCTGTGGCTTTGGCGCCTGCAACACCTGCAATGTCGAGACGGTCGACGGTATGAAGGGTGCTTGCATGTGCGGCCCCGTGTTCGATGCTTCCAAGGTGGTGGTCTTCTAGTGGGTACCGTGAACATGGCCGTCGATTTCGGCGGCGTCAAGATGCAGAACCCCATCAACACTGCAGCCGGTACCTTTGGCTACGGTTGGCAGTTCCAGAACTTCTTTGATGTTTCCCAGCTGGGCGCCATCACCACCAAGGGTTGCGCTGCCGAGCCCTGGCCCGGCAACCCCGCGCCCCGCATGGCCGAGATCCCCGGCGGTATAATCAACTCCGTGGGCCTTCAGAACCCCGGCGTGGCCGCCTTTGCTCGCGAGTCCGGTCCGTGGCTCGAGCAGCTCTCCAAGGACGGCTGCCAGGTCATCTGTCAGGTTGCCGGCCACTCCGTTGACGAGTTTGTCCGCGCACTCGAGATGTATGTCGAGCTGTGCCCCTGGGCTGCCGGCTACGAGATCAACGTGAGCTGCCCCAATATCGCCGCCGGCGGTGCCGCCATGGGCTCCACGCCCGAGGGCGCCTCTTCCGTTATGGCTGCCTGTCGCAAGGTGACCGATAAGCCGCTGTTCGTGAAGATGGCGCCGGTCAACGTCGCCGAGATCGCCAAGGCCCTCGAGGCTGCCGGTGCCGACGGCCTTTCGGTCATCAACTCCATCCAGGGCATGGCCATCGACGTCCATACCCGCAAGTCGCGCGTGGCCAAGCCAAAGGGCGGCCTTTCGGGCCCGCTGTGCCACCACATCGCCGTTCGCATGGTCTGGGAGGTCGCTCAGGCCGTCGATATTCCCATCAACGGTGTCGGCGGCGTCATGACGGGCGAAGATGCGGCCGAGTTTATCCTGGCTGGCGCCACCTGCGTGTCGGTCGGTATGGCCAACTTCGTCGATCCGTGCGCTTCGCTCAAGATCGCGCACGAGCTCGAGGCCTGGGCCGAGTCTCAGGGCGTGAAGGACATCAACGAACTGGTAGGTGCGTTCGAATGCTAGAGACCGATGCCCGCGACCGTGTTATCGTCGCCCTCGACTGCGACCGTGAGCGTGCGCTCGAGCTTGCCCACGAGCTTTCGGGCCATGCCGCCTGGCTCAAGGTTGGCATGACGCTCTATTACGCCGAGGGTCCTGAGATCGTCAAGACGTTCAAGGATTTGGGCTTTAAGGTCTTCCTTGACCTCAAGTTCCATGATATTCCGCATCAGGTTCGCGGTGCCGCCCGCTCGGCCTCGCTTGCCGGTGTCGATCTGCTTTCGGTCCACGGCTTGGGTTCGGGCGCCATGCTCGCTGCCTGCCGCGAGGGCGCCGAGGAGGCGCGCGAGGACCGCGCCAAGCTCGTCGCCATCACCGTGCTCACGAGCATGAACCAGGATGCCTTGAGCGAGATCGGCGTCGAGTCGCCCGTGGCCGAGGAGGCCGCCCGCCTGGCAAAGCTCGCTCAGGCCAACGGCATCGACGGTATCGTGTGCTCGCCGATGGAGGCTCACGACATGCGTGAGCTGCTGGGTCCCGATGCCCTGATCGTGACTCCGGGTGTGCGTCCGGTGGGTGCCGCCCTTGGTGACCAGTCCCGCGTGGCGACGCCTTCCCAGGCTATCGAGCGTGGCGCAAGCCACATTGTGGTGGGTCGTCCCATCACCGGCGCCGACGATCCGGTTGCCGCCTTTGACGCTATTGTCGCTGAGCTGGTCGAAAACGTCGCCTAAAAGATTCCCCTAAGTCACCACTTTTGGGTCTCATTAGCACAAAATAGCCCCTGTGCCTGCGTAAACTTTCCCATCCTTTGTGTGGAATCGCAGGTCAGGGGCTTAACTTTGGGCGCAGTATATTGCACTTTTTGCGGGTATCGTCTAACCTATGGAGCCGCGATTGGGCATTTTGTACGTTCTACGTGCTAAAATGCCAATTATTGAATCAGATATAACCCAACTTTTTGGAGGTACGAATGGCACTCCCTCAGCTTACCGATGAGCAGCGCAAGCAGGCTCTTGAGAAGGCTGCTGCCGCACGTCACGCCCGCGCTGAGCTTCGCGAGCAGATCAAGAAGGGCGAGAAGTCCCTCGAGTCCGTGCTCAACTCCGATGACCCCATCGCTTCCCGCATGAAGGTTTCCACCCTCATCGAGTCTCTCCCTGGTTATGGCAAGGCCAAGGCCGCCAAGATCATGGAGGAGCTCGGTATCTCCGCTACCCGTCGCGTCCAGGGCCTCGGCGTCCGTCAGCGCGAGCAGCTCCTCGAGCAGCTGACCAAATAAGTGAGCGCTCAGGATTCCAAGCTCTTTGTGATTTCTGGACCGTCAGGCGCAGGCAAGGGCACGCTCGTCACTCGTGTGCGCGAGCGCCGCTCGAACCTGGGCCTGACGGTTTCGGCTACCACGCGAGCACCACGCAAAGGTGAGGTCGACGGCGTCAACTACTTTTTTCTGACGCGCGAGGAGTTCGACCGCCGCGTGGCAAACGGTGAGTTTGTTGAGTGGGCCGAGGTCCACGGTAACTGCTATGGCACGTTGGTGAGCGAGGTTACATCCAAGCTCGCCTCTGGTTCGTCTCTGATTTTGGAGATCGATGTCCAGGGCGCCCTGCAGGTGAAGGAGCGTTTCCCCGAGGCCGTGCTGATCTTTATCAAGCCGCCTTCGCTTGAGGTGCTCCGCGAGCGTCTAGTCGGTCGCGGTACCGAGACGCCCGAGACGATTGAGCTGCGTATGGCAAACGCCGCCGATGAGCTTGCCCTTGCCGACCGCTACGACGACGTCGTGGTGAATGACGATCTCGACCGCGCGACCGATGAGCTCGTTCGCGTTCTCGATATGCATGAAAGGATCTGAGGTCCGTGTCCGTTGTAAAGCCTTGCATTGACGATCTTCTGGAGAAGACCGATCACAACCGCTTCCTGCTCGCTTCGCTTGCCTCCAAGCGCGCCTGCGACATTAACAGCATGCTGCGTGGCCAGCACAACCGCGTGCTTGCCGTCCAGGATGTCGATGACATCACCATCGGGCTTTCCGGTGCCGATACCATCTCGATGGCTATGGACGAGATTGTCGACGGCGACATCTCTTACGACGAGGCCCGTTACGAGAAGGCGCTCGGCCACAAGGTTGCTGAAGCCTAAATGGCGGCTCGCGTCTGCCTGGTCCACTATCACGAGGTTGGACTGAAGGGTAAGAACCGCGCACATTTTGAGCATATCCTCATGGATAACATCAAGGCGGCCTTGGCCGCCTTTTCCGTGAATGCCGTGTCTCGAATTTCCGGTTATATCCTCGTGACCTTTAACGAGCATCAGGCCGATGAGGCGGCGCGTGTCATTCGCACCGTTCCCGGCGTTGCTCGCGTGTCTTTGGCGTATCACACCAATCGCGACCCTCAGGAGTACTGTGCCGCCGCCGTGAAGGCGCTGCGCGAGTTTGGTTCCTTCGATTCGTTTAAGGTGCACGCCAAGCGCTCCAATACCGACTATGAGCTCACCTCGATTGACATCAATCGTCAGGTGGGCGAGGTGTTGTGTGAGGCCTTCCCCGATAAAAAGGTTCAAATGCACGACCCCGATGCGATGGTGCACGTACTGGTGGTCCAGGGTAGCGTTTATGTGTACGCGCGCTCCGAGCGCGGCGTGGGCGGTCTGCCGGTGGGTTCTGCCGGCAAGGTCGTGACGCTGCTGTCGTCGGGTATCGATTCTCCGGTGGCGACCTGGATGCTCGCGCGTCGCGGTGCGGTGTGCGTGCCGGTACATTTCTCCGGTCGTCCGCAGACGCCCGATACGAGCGAGTATTTGGTACAGGACATCATCCGTGCGCTTGAGCCGGGTGTCCAGATCGGTCGCCTGTACGTGGTGCCGTTTGGCGACTGTCAGCGTGAGATTTCGGTCACTTGTCCCAGCAACCTGCGCGTGATCATGTATCGCCGCATTATGTATTCGGTTGCCGAGCGCATTGCGCACATCGAGGGCGCCAAGGCCATCGTGACGGGCGAATCGCTTGGGCAGGTTGCCTCCCAAACGCTTGAGAATATCATGGCCGTCAACGAGGCCGTGAAGATCCCCGTGTTCCGTCCTCTCATCGGTTCGGACAAGCAGGAGATCATCGCGCGCGCCGAGGAGATCGGTACGTTTGATATCTCGACTGAGGCCGCTCCCGACTGTTGCACGCTGTTTATGCCGCGCCGTCCCGAGACGCACGCTAAACTCGATGCCGTGCATGAGGCCTGGGAGTTGTTCGATCACGAGGAGATGATTGAGCGCCTGCTCAAGCAGACCGAGTACATCGACTTCGAGAGCAACACGTATAAGGCCCCTAAGACCTTAAAATGCAAACATTCGGAGCTTGCTCCGCGTGAGATTTACCAAGATCACGAGTAATTGTCTGCATAGACCGACGGTACGCTTGTATCGTCGGTCTTTTGCTATTTGGGCGTTTGACGGCGATGTGTTCATTCGTTGACGCGTGAATGAATAAATGGACACGTTCGCGCAAGGTTTTGGTCAGCTTTTGGTTTGACCGTCAAAACTGGTTTATCCATACGGTTCGTTCGGTTGCGATTTCCTGACACGATGGTGTTGGGAGGTTTTGCTATGGCGCAGCGCGAACAACACGAACGGGTCAAAAAGATGGACCGCTGGGCGGGCAAGCTGCTCGGTCATAAGGCAGTGGTGATGGCGATACTGGTCGTCATTGCGATGGCGAGTGGACTGGCGATGGCGAACCTTGGCGGCGGTGCCGGCAGTGTGTCGTTTGAGCACACTGATGGTTCGGGCTCGTTGTTGGAGCCGGGATCCGGCGATGCCTCGAGCGGAAAGACATCCGAAGGCTCTTCGCCTAAGGCGTCTGCCGCGGCAGAGGTTTATGTCGATGTTGATGGTGCCGTTGTGTCGCCCGGTGTATATCGTCTCAAGGACGGCGCGCGGGTGGCTCAGGCGATTGATGCCGCCGGCGGGCTGGCACCCGAGGCAGACGTTACGGGGCTCAATCGGGCATCTAAGGTCGTCGATGGACAGAAGATTCACGTTCCAACGGTAGGGGAGCAGCAGGCGTCCATTGCGGAAGCCGGTGTTGATGGTGGGGCTTCCGCATCATCGGGCGTGAGTGGCGCAACAGGCCTAGTAAATATCAATACGGCAAGCGCGGCAGAGCTACAGACGCTCTCGGGGATCGGTCCCTCCATGGCCCAGTCGATTATCGATGAGCGGACAAAGAACGGTGCTTTTGCCTCGGTTGACGATCTGATGCGTGTGTCGGGAATCGGCGAGAAAAAGCTTGCCAAAATCAAAGATAGCATCTGCGTATGAGTGCGACCGAGCGCGAGCATGTGATGCCTCCGCGGCCCCTGATTCCGCGGACGATGGCCCTGTGTGCCGGCATGTGCATGAGCTGCGTCTTGGTGCTCAACGTGGCCGCTGATGCGCTGCTGAGGGAGCAGGCGCCGGCGGTCGGGCCGCTATGGGCCATCCCCGTCGCGGCGGCGGTATTCGTTGTGCTGGCTCAATCTTGTGCGCGGCTTGCCCCTTTGAAGCGGTGGCTGTATGCCGCGTCCGTCGGCCTCGTGGCGGGAGCGGTCGTCTCTGTGTGGTGGGCTGTGGGCGCGCTGAGCGCTTCGAAGGCGCTCGATGGTCGAGCGGCAAGCAGCCTCGAGTTTGTCGTGCAGGGTGATCCATCCATAAACGACGACGTGTATTCCTATACCTGCGAGGCACGCGCGGACGGCAAGAACTTGGCAACGGTTCGCCTATCGTGTGACCGCGAGCTCAGGGTCGGGGCGCACGTGCGTGTTATCGGTCGCGTTTCACGTTTTGAGAACGATGCGTATGGACGATCGCGCGTGCTCCGAGGCGAGGTGCGCAAGGTTCAAGCCGTTCGGATTGTGCCGGTCGATGAGGGCTCTCCGGGGCCGCTGCTTCGGCTGCGAAATGGGCTGCTTGCGTCCATCGCGGCTGCGACCGACCCGGCGCGTGCGCTCATAGCCGGTGTCGTCTGCGGTCGTTCGGCCGAGCTGCGCGCCCAGCCGGCGGGCGACTGGTTTTCGGTGACGGGAACGGCGCATCTTATCGCCGTCTCGGGCAGCCATTTGGCTATCGTGGGGTTTGTAATCGAGGGTTTATTGCAAAAGACTCGGTGCTCACGTGGTCTTCAGCGGGCGATACTGGCGATAACGCTTGTGGGCTACGCTGCCTTTACGGGCGCGTCTCCCTCGGCCGTGCGCGCGTGCTGCATGGTATTCGCGACGCTTGTCGTAAACGGCGCGGGGCGTCGCCGGCACGGCCTTTCGGCACTCTTTGTTACCATGTCCATCTTTGTTCTACTGCGGCCGACGGTGCTGTTCGAGATGGGCTTTCAGCTTTCATGTGCCAGCGTCTTAGCCATTCTGTGCTTTTGCCCCTATGCGACCTACGCTTTGGGCGAGCTGGGTGTGCCATCGGGCGTTGCCAGCACGCTTTCCGTCACGCTGTGCTCGCAACTGGCGACACTTCCCATTACCATTCCTGCCTTCGGTACGTTCTCGCTCATTGCTCCGCTGGCAAATGCGGTCATCGGTCCGGTGGTGAGCGTACTGCTTGCCGTGTCGATCGTGCTGGTTCCCTTTTCGCTCGTGGCACCGTTGCGGACTTGGGCGCTCGTTGTGCCCATGATTGCCTCCCGTTGCGCGCTGTTCTTCGAGCAGCTGTTTGCCGCCGTGCCGGGTGCATCCGTGAGCGTGCCGCCCGATAGCATGTGGATTTACCTAGTGCCGTGTTTGCTGGCGGTTCTGCTGGTCTGGTGGCCGCGTCCCCGTGCACGTCCTATGGCGGTGGGGCTTGCATGCCTGGTGCTCTTGGCTGCGATTCCGTACGCCTACTGGGATCGATTCGCTCCGCCTTCGGTGACGGTGCTCGATGTGGGCCAGGCCGATGCGATTCTTATCCGCCAGGGCGGCGCAGTAGCACTCGTCGACTGCGGGCTCGACGAGCGCGTGGTGGCGGCGTTGGTTCGCAATAACGTGCACCATATCGATGCCGTCTTTGTGACGCATTGGGATGAGGATCACTGGGGTGGTCTGCCTGCCGTGCTCGAACAGTTTTCGGTTGGAACGATTGCCGTGGCGGCGGATGCGCTGGAGGATGCTCCTGCCGGGGTATTGAACCGACCAGGCGTGGAGTATCGGCAGGTGCGCCGTGGGGATACGGTCGATATCGGCTTATTTTGCGCCCGCGTGATGTGGCCATTCGAGTCCGTGGATGGCGAGGGAAATGAGGACTCGCTTGTCCTGCTGCTCTCATATGTTCAGGAAGGCAAGGGCCTGCGCATACTCCTCACCGGCGATGCCGAGCTCGACCAAGAACGGGAATTCGTGCATGAGGTGGGGGATATCGATGTGCTTAAACTTGGGCATCACGGCTCCAAGGTTTCAGTCGATGGTGAGTTGCTGGACGTCTTGAAGCCCGAGCTTTCCCTTGCGAGCGCGGGCGAAGGGAATCGATACGGCCATCCGTCCGATGCCTGCATCGATGCCGTTAAGGAAGCGGGCGGCGTGTTCGCGTGCACTATCGAACACGGCGACATTACCGTCACGCCGACTGCGAATGGCTTTGCGATGCGATGCCAGCGATCGTGACGACGTCGTTGGCGTGTGGTGGGCCCCTGGGCTAGAATGGCACGGAACGAATACGAAGGCCTGCGGGAGGGGAGCGCAATGTCCGAAACCGGTCTGCTGCCGGCATATCTGATTGTCGGTACCGACGGAGTCAAGCGCGATCACGCCGTCTCGCGTATGAAAGCGCGTCTGGAAAAGTCGGGTATGGTCGAGTTCAACCTCGACGAGCGCGACATGACCAAGGACCCCGATATCGAGTCCATTATCGGATCGCTTAACACCTTTCCGATGGGCAGCGAGTTTCGCCTGGTAATCCTTTACGGCTGCTCAAAGCTCGCCAAGGCGGTCTCGGAGCCGCTCGTTGAGTATCTGGCGAGTCCCAGCCCCACAACGGTCTGCCTCATCATCGCCGACTCGCTTGCCAAGAACACGCGCCTGTATAAGGCGATCGCCAAGATCGACAAGAAGGCCGTGATCGATTGCTCCGGCACCAAGCGCTGGGAACTACCGCGCCGCGTGCAACAGATGGCGACGCAGCACGGCAAGTCGATTTCGACGGCGGCCGCCGAGGAACTCGTCTCGCGTTCGGGTGAAAACACTCGCATGCTCGATAACGACTTGGCTAAGCTTGCCCAGATGGTCGAGGCGCCCCAGATTGAGCTTGCCGACGTTGAGCGCTGGATTGTACGTACGGCCGAGGTTCAACCCTGGGATTTTCTCAATGCGGTCTCGGCCCGTGACATGCGACGCTCGCTCGAGCTCTTCAATCTACTGCCCGCCAAGAGCTACGTGTGGACTTACACATTGCTGTGCGGCCGCATCCGCGAGCTAATCGTCGCCAAGGCGCTCGATGCGCGCGGACAGGGTCGTGAGCTGGCCGCAACGCTCAAGCTCCAGTCCTGGCAGGTCAAAAATCATCTGACCTGGGCACGCCGCTTTTCGATGGCGGAGCTCGTCGCTGCGCTCGAGGGCGCGGTCGATGTGGAGCTCGCGCTCAAGGGTTCGGCCGATTCTCAGACCGCGCTTTTGCTCTGGATTACGAACATCTTGAGAAAATCGTGATGATACCTGCCTATTTGACAAATTCGTTCTATCCCTTTGAGGGGGAGCGTGCTATAGTAGGCGCTTGCATGACCTCACCGTGTCTCAGAGGTGTCATACATTTTTTGCAAGGAACTCGAAAGGAACTCCAGAAGTGGCAAACATCAAGTCTCAGAAGAAGCGTATCCGCACCAATGAGGCAGCTCGCATGCGTAACAAGGCTGTCAAGTCCGAGCTCAAGACGCTGACCAAGCACGTCCAGTCCGCCGTCGCCGAGGGCGACGCCGAGAAGGCCCAGGCTGCCCTCAAGACCGTCACCAAGCGTCTCGACATGGCTGCCGCCAAGCATGTTATCCACAAGAACCAGGCTTCCAACCGCAAGTCCGGTCTTGCCAAGCTCGTGAACAGCATCAACGCCTAAGTTGTAAATTTCACACCACACAGATTACGCGCATAAATGGAGCCTGTTTTATGGAACAGGCTCCATTTTTTGTACCGCTCGGGTAAGATAGTCCGCATGAATACTTCAATTGACATTTCCCACATCCGCAACTTCTCAATCGTTGCGCACATCGACCATGGCAAGTCCACGATCAGCGATCGCATCCTCGAGCTCACCCATACCGTCGACGAACGCGACATGGAGTCGCAGCTGCTCGACACCATGGATATCGAGCGCGAGCGCGGCATCACGATCAAGTCCAATGCCGTTCGCGTGTCCTATGACGCCGACGATGGCGAGACGTATCAGTTCAATCTGATCGATACGCCGGGCCACGTGGACTTTACCTATGAGGTCTCGCGCTCGCTGGCAGCCTGTGAGGGCGCGGTGCTCGTTGTCGACGCCACGCAGGGCGTCGAGGCGCAGACCGTCTCCAACGCGACGCTCGCCATGAACGCCAATCTGGACATTGTGCCGGCCATCAACAAGATCGACCTGCCCTCGGCCCATCCCGACGAGGTTAAGACCGAGATCGAGGATGACCTGGCGATCCCTGCCGATGATGCCGTGTGCGTCTCGGGCAAGACCGGCGAGGGCATCCACGATCTGTTGGAGTCCATTGTCTTTTTGATCTCTCCGCCCAAGGGCGATGCGAACGCGCCGCTCAAGGCACTCATTCTGGATTCGTACTTCGACGAGTATCGTGGCGTCGTCGCCACGGTGCGCATCTTTGACGGCTCCATCAAAAAGGGCGATACCCTGCGCATGATGCAGGCAAAGGGCGACTTTTTGGTCGATGGCGTGGGCGTCAAGCGTCCCGCCGAGACCCCGGTCGACGCGCTCACGGTCGGCGAGGTCGGATACGTGGTCACGGGCCTGAAGGACCCCGAGGCCGTTCGCGTGGGCGATACCCTCACGTGGGCGTCGAATCCCTGCCCCGAGCCGCTTCCCGGCTACCGCGAGGCCAAGCCCATGGTCTATACGGGCCTGTTCCCGATCGATAACAAGGACTACGAGAACCTGCGTGACGCGCTCGATAAGCTGCACGTCAACGACCCGTCGTTGGTGTGGGAGCCCGAGACCTCGGTGGCGCTCGGCTTTGGCTTCCGCGTGGGCTTCTTGGGCCTGCTGCATATGGAGGTCGTCAAGGAGCGCCTGGAGCGCGAGTTCAATCTTGACCTCATTGCCACGAGCCCCTCGGTGGACTATCACGTCTACAAGACTGACGGCGAGATGATTGATGTCCGCAGCCCGCAGGATCTGCCCGAGGCTACGCGCATCGAGCGTATCGAGGAACCCTACCTCAAGGCCAAGATTATCTGCCCGCCCGAGTATACGGGTGCCGTCATGCAGCTCGCTATCGAGCACCGCGGCATTACTACCGACATGATTCATCTCACGAGCAAGTCGGTCGAGATGCGCTTTGATATGCCGCTCGCCGAGCTCATCTTGGACTTCTTTGACCAGCTCAAGAGCCGTACCAAGGGCTATGCCTCGCTCGACTACGAGTTCAACGAGTATCGTCCCTCCGAGCTCGTCAAGCTCGATATCTTGCTTTCGGGCGACGAGGTGGACGCGCTGTCGTTTATCGTCCACAAGGACAAGGCCTACGGTCTTGCCCGCGGCCTATGCGACAAGCTCAAGGAGATTATTCCGCGTCAGCTGTTCGAGGTGCCCATCCAGGGTGCTATCGGCAACAAGATCATTGCCCGCTCCACCGTCAAGGCGCGTCGCAAGGACGTGCTTGCTAAGTGCTACGGCGGCGATATTTCGCGTAAGCGTAAGCTGCTCGAGAAGCAGAAAGAGGGCAAGAAACGCATGAAGGCCATCGGCTCGGTCGAGGTCCCGCAGGAGGCCTTTATGGCGATCCTCAAGGTGGACGAGTAGGTCTATGGCGCTTTCTGAATACAGCAAGCGGCTGCTGGGCGCCTATGCCGAGCAGCCGTTCCTTATGGCTCCCATGGCGGGCGTGACCGACCCTGCCTACCGTATCATGTGCCGCCGCCGCGGTGCCAACCTTGCCTACAGCGAGATGGTGAGCGTGGCGGGCCTTGCCTATGCCAGCAACAAGACCTGGCGCCTGGTGCTACCGGCCGACGAGGAGCAGCAGATTTGCGTGCAGCTCTTTGGCTCCAAGCCCGATCAGTTTGCGAGTGCCGTCGCCGCCGTCGAGGAGCGTGTGGGCGATCGCCTGTCGCTCATCGATATCAACATGGCTTGTCCTGCCCGCAAGGTTGTCACCAAGGGCGAGGGCTCGGCGCTCATGCGCACGCCCGACCTGGCGGAGAAGATCGTCGAGGCCACGGTGGGTGCGGCGCACGTGCCCGTGACCGTAAAGATCCGCAAGGGCTTTTACGCCGAGGACCGTAATGCCGCGACGTTTGCCCAGATGCTCGAAGGTGCCGGTGCCGCCGCGGTGGCGGTGCATGGTCGTTGCGCCACGCAGCTCTACACGGGCCAGGCGGATTGGTCGGTCGTCGATGAGGTCGCAGATGCCGTCGAGATTCCCGTGATCGGTTCGGGCGATGTGTTCTCGGCCGAGGACGCTGCTGAGCATCTGCAAGGCTCGGGTGCCAGCGCGGTGTTTATCGCGCGCGGCATCTACGGCAATCCGTGGGTGTTCGGCGATGCTCGCGCCCTTGCGCTCGATGGCACGCCGGTGCCGGCGCGCAGTTCCGTCGAGCGCCTGGACGCCCTGCGTGAGCACCTAACGCTGACGCATGAGCTCCTGCCGCTCATGTCGCGTGCCCGTACGTACGCAAGCTGGTACTTAAAAGGCATGCCCCATGCCGCCGCTTGGCGTGCCCATGTGGTGCGCTGTTCCACTTACGAGGAGTTTATGGCGCTGGTCGATGAGATCGAGCGCGATGTGGTGGCCTGCGAGGCTGCCCTTGCCGCCGGCGAATCGGTGCCCCCTCATCCGCTGGAGGCTTAAGGGTGGCCGTTACCGCACTGTACGTGCACGTGCCGTTTTGCGCCCAAAAGTGCCGGTACTGCGACTTTGACTCGCGCAGTTTTGCTCCGTGCGACCTGAGCGCTGCGCTCGATGTCTATTTTGAGCAGTTGTACGCGCGCCTCGATGCTTTTGGCAAGGCTGGGGCCCTCGACCAGATCCGCACCGTCTATGTTGGCGGCGGTACGCCGTCGCTGGCGGGGGAGCGCCTGGTGGAGCTGGCGCGGCGTATTCGTGCGTGGTGCGCCCCCGTTGAGTTTACCTGCGAGGCCAATCCCGAGTCGCTGACCGCCGATCTTGCCACTGCACTTGTCAAGGTTGGTGTCACACGCGTCTCTTTGGGCGTGCAAACGCTCGATAATGCCGAACTTACTGCCATCGGCCGTATTCACGATGCCGATCGGGCGCTCGCTGCCATCTCGACGGTCAAGAACGCTGGGCTTGACGTGTCGTGCGACCTTATGTGCGGACTTCCCGGGCAGACCGCAGTGAGTTGGAAGCGCACGCTCGATGGCGTGCTGGCGGCGGCTCCGCATCATGTGTCGGTCTACCCGCTCACGCTTGAGGAGGGGACGCCCCTTTATCGCATGGCGTGCCGCGACGAGTCGCTCGAGCCTGATGAGGATTTTCAGGCCGCATGCATGGACGTGGCACGCGAGCTCCTGGGTGCCGCCGGCTATCACCCGTATGAGGTGGCGAGCTACGCGCTCGACGGCTATGAGTGCGCCCATAACATTGCCTACTGGACCGGACGGGGCTACCTGGGCCTGGGTCGTTCTGCCGCGGGCATGCTCGACGCCGAGGATTTCGACCGTCTTGCGGGTTTGTTCCCCGGCGTGTCTTCTCGAGGCGATGCGTACCGCGTGCGTCTGGTGCAACGTGACGATGACGCGACGGCGTTCGAGGCCGAATATCTCTCGCAGCGCGAGGCCGCGGCCGAAGACCTGATGCTTGCTTGCCGCATGACGCGCGGTGTCGCGTCCGACCTGTTGGTTCGCGCGGTTCGTGTCATCCCAACGGGCGAGCTGGCAGCTGCCTGCGATCGCGCGCTCGAATTGGGTCTTGCCACTTGGGTGCCCGAGACGCTCGGGGTCCATGAGGGACCCTTCACTTCGGCAGATGTCGTCGCGGGCCATGTTCGAGCTCGTCTGGCGCCGACACACCTGGGCTGGCTCGATGGAAATGTTCTGTTCGAGCTGTTTTGGGATCTAGCTTAGGCCGCTCGGGTAGAATTACCGGAATATATACGCTGCTGTGAGCAGGAGGTTGCCGCGCATGGCGACGATGAACGAAAAAGATTACTACGAGATTTTGGGTGTCTCCAAGGACGCCACCTCGCGTGATATTCAAAAGGCCTTCCAGCAAAAGGCCCGCAAGCTCCATCCGGACGTCAACAAAGAGCCGGATGCCGAGGAAAAGTTTAAAGAGGTTTCCGAGGCCTACGCCGTGCTTTCGGATGAGCAAAAACGTGCGCGCTACGACGCCATGCGTTCTGGCAATCCCTTTGCCGGTGCTCCTACGGCTTCGCCCTATGGTGGCAGCTACGCCGGCAGCACGGGTTATGGCAATCCTTTTGAGGGCGGCTTTCCCTTTGGTGGCGCCTGGGGCCAGCAGCGTCGTGGACAGGCTGCCTACAATCCCGAGAACGGCGCCAACGTGGTCGTCGATATCAAACTTGACGCCAAGGAGGCCAAGGGCGGTGCCCGCAAGACCGTCCGCTACACGCGCTTCGATACGTGCGGACATTGCGGCGGCTCGGGTTCTGTCTCCTCCGAGCATGCCCATACCTGCCCAAGCTGTGGCGGCCGCGGCCACATCGACGTCGACCTGTCCTTCCTGTTTGGTGCGGGTACGTTCCAGTCGGTCTGCCCCGAGTGCGGCGGTTCCGGTAAGGTCGTGGCCGACCCCTGCCCCGATTGTGGTGGCAGCGGTCGTACTCGCGCAACCTCCGAGCAGACGATTGAGTTTCCTGCCGGCACGCACGATGGCGACGAGGTCCGCATTAGCGGCATGGGACATGCTGGCACCAACGGTGCCGCGGGCGGCGACTTGGTCGGCCGCGCCCATGTTGAAGCCGAGCGCTTGGAAGGCAAAGCTCGTACCGGTTTTTACCTGATGGGCATCGTGGCGCCGTTTTTGGTGCTGTCGGCCATTTCGGGCGTGTTCTCGGCCTTTGCCGTGATGTGCTTTATTCCGTTTACCATGGGCCTGTTTATGGTGCTTTCGGACGGTGTGCTTCATCGTAGTCTGCTGTGGTGGAAGCGCGGCGCGATGCAGTTTGCCAACGGTTTTGCCAACGGCTTCATGTTCGCGCTCGTGTCAGTTTGGTTCGCGAGCTGCTCGCAACGGGCCATGCTTTCGCCGTACCAAATGCAATAACATCAAACCCTCTGTTTGCGGCCAGCCCAGCTTGGGTATAGGACGCACTGTGACAATAATGAAAGTCGGAAGGATTCGGTCGTGTCGGAAAATAGGGATTACTACGAGGTGCTTGGCGTCGACAGGGATGCCGACGCGCGGACGATTAAGCGCGCGTTTCTAAAGAAGGCCCGTACCGTACACCCGGACGTTTCGGACGACCCCGAGGCCGAGGCCAAGTTCAAGGAGCTCAACGAGGCCTATTCCGTTCTTTCCGATGAGCAGAAGCGTGCTAATTACGACCGTTACGGCACCGCCGGCGGTCCTGGTGGTTCGGGCTACGTCGATATCAACGATATCTTTGGTGGCATGGGCATGGACGACTTGTTCTCGTCGTTCTTTGGCGGCGGTGCCGGCGGTGGCGCCCGCAGCCGTCGTGAGCGTCGTCGCGGACGCGACATGGCCATCTCGCTTTCGGTGACGCTCGAGGAGGCGGCGCTCGGCTGCAAAAAGACGATCAGCTATGACCGCCTTGCTCCTTGCGAGGACTGCAATGGAACCGGTAGGGCAGAGGGCGCACAGGAAAAGCAGTGCGGCCGCTGCCACGGTACGGGCTACGTCACGACGGTTCAGCGTTCGTTCTTGGGCCAGGTTCAGTCTTCCTCGCCTTGTCCCGACTGCCATGGCGAGGGCACGGTTATCGACCATCCCTGTGAGACCTGCGACGGTCAGGGCCGCACGCCTTCGCATGAGAAGATCGACATCGATATTCCCGCCGGCGTTTCGACCGGTCGCCAGCTGCGTGTGGGCGGCTTTGGCGAGGCCGGCCTTCGCGGCGAGCCCTCGGGCGACCTGATTGTCAACGTGCGTGTTGCCGACCATGAGCGCTTTAAGCGCAACGGTGACGACCTGTACCTCGTGAGCGGTATCTCGATTGCACAGGCTGCGCTCGGCTGCGAGATCGAGGTCGAGGGCATTATGCCCGACGAGGTCGTTAAGGTGACGGTTCCCGCCGGCGCCCAGTACGGCGACACCGTGAGCGTCAATAATTACGGCATGCCGCGCATTGGCGGTGGCGGTTCGCGCGGCCGCCTGATCGTGCAGCTGCGCGTGGTCGTTCCCACCAATCTTTCCAATAAGCAACGCGAACTGCTCCGTGCTTTTGCCGATGAGATGGGCGATGACGTCGCTTCTGGTAAGAAGTCGGTGACCGACCGTATCAAGAGTGCCCTCGACGATATCCTCGATTAAGGAGCCCGCGTGCTCGCACCCCATATTTCCGTCGTCAACCTCGGCTGCCGCGTCAACCGGGTTGAGTCTGACCGTATCACTGCCGATCTTATGCGTCTGGGCTTTGCTATTGTGGATCCCCAGGATGCCGATCTGATCGTCATTAACACCTGTGCCGTTACGGGCGAGGCCGAGGCCAAGACCCGTAAGGCCGTCCGTCATGCGCTGGCTTATCCAAACGAGCCCTATGTGGTCGTGACCGGATGCGTGGTCAATCTGCACCCCGAGGAGCTGCTGGAGCTTTCGGACCGCGTGATCGCCGAGCCGTCCAAGATTGATGTTGCCGAACGCGTCTGCGAGGTGCTGGGCGTTGAGTCCGATAGCGTTCCCGCCTGCAGCGATGGCGAGGTGGTCGATGCGCTCGGTCGCTCTCGCCTGGGCGTGAAGATTCAGGACGGCTGCAACCATCGCTGCACCTATTGCATTGTGTGGAAGGCACGCGGCCCCGAGCGCTCCGTGCCCGTTGAGTCCGTGCTCGAGCAAGTTCGCGAGGCCCAGGAGGCCGGCGTGCCCGAGGTGGTGCTGACCGGTGTGAACCTGGGCGCCTACGATGGCAAGAGCGCGACCGACGAGCATGTCGAAATCGATGAGCTGCTCGAGGCCATCATGGAGCGCACGTCTATCCCGCATGTGCGCATTTCCTCGGTTGAGCCCATGGATATCTCTGAGCGCCTGCTTAAGGTTATGGCGCGCTTTCCGCAGCGTATCGCCCCGTTTTTGCACCTGCCCGTGCAGTCCGGCTGCACGGCGACCCTGCATCGCATGGGCCGTCCCTATAGTGCGGAGGCCTTTGAGGACACGGTGCGTATGATTCGCGCCAATCTGCCGCAGGCGTCACTTTCTTGCGACGTTATTGTCGGCTTCCCTGGCGAGACGGACGAGGAGTTCGAGGAGTCGCTGGCGCTGTGCCGCCGTGTGGGTTTCTCGCGTATGCACGTGTTCCGCTACAGCAAGCGTCCCGGTACCCTTGCTGCCGACATGCCCGACCAGGTTCCGCCCGAGGTTATGGCCGAGCGCAGCCGCCGTATGCGGGCCGCTGCACAGGAGCTCGCTATTGCCGACGCTCGCCGTCGCGTGGGCACGGTCGAGCGTGCCGTGCTCGAGTATGGCGACAACCTGACGCTCGGCTCGTTCCATCATGCCCGTCTTGACGATACCTGTGGACTTACAGCCCCGTGCCTGCTCGATGTTGCTATCATCGGAGTCGATGATTCCGGCTTGGTCCATGCACGCAGGGAGGTTCATGGAAGCCTCGAAGATTAGACTTACCGTTCCCGAGGGGATTGATCCCTCGCGCGTTTTGGGCGCCGGCGACGGCGTCCTTCGTGCGCTCGAGAGTTTGGTTCGCGCTCATGTGGTCGCCCGTGGCGATAGCATCTCCGTGAGCGGCGACCCGGACGAGGTCGAACTCGTGGCGCGCTTTTTCGAGCACGCTTTTCGCGAGGCGGCCGCCGGGCGCACGCTGTCTGCCGACGATGTCTCTCGCTGCCTGGCCGTCTTGCGCGACGGTGAGCACGAGGCTACGTCGCTTCGCGATGACGTGCTGCTTTCGTATCGCGGCCGTGTCATTCGCCCCAAGACGCTCGGCCAAAAGCGCTATGTGGATGCCATCCGCACGCATACCATCACGTTTGGCCTGGGTCCTGCCGGCACCGGTAAGACCTATCTGGCCATGGCGCTCGCCGTTGCCGCGCTCAAGCGTCACGAGGTGGGCCGTCTGATCTTGACGCGTCCGGTTGTCGAGGCGGGGGAGAATCTGGGCTTTTTGCCCGGCACCCTCGAGGAAAAGATCGATCCCTACATGCGTCCGCTTTACGACGCCCTTTTTGACATGATGGATCGCGAGCGCACCGATGAGCTTATGGAGCGCGGCGTGATCGAGATCGCCCCGCTTGCCTACATGCGCGGCCGCACGCTGAGTGATGCCTTCGTGGTGCTCGACGAGGCACAAAATACCACGCCCGAGCAGATGAAGATGTTCCTGACGCGCCTGGGCTTCAACTCCAAGTTCGTGATTACCGGCGACCTGAGCCAGCGCGACCTGGTGGGTCGTCGCGGCGGTCTTGCTGACGTTGAGCAGATTTTGGGCCGTGTCGACGATGTGGCGTTTGCACACCTGGAGCGCGCCGACGTGGTGCGCCATGCCTTGGTGGGACGTATCGTCGAGGCATACGATACTTATGATGATGTGCGCGAGAAGCGCGTACGTGACCGAAAGGAGTCCCGTTGAGTGTATTGATCAGCAACGATGCCGAGCTCGATACGCTGCTCGACGCGCAGGAGGTGGAGCACATCTGCGAGGTTGTGCTTGCCGCCGAGGGCGTTGAGCGTGAAGTCGAGATTTCCCTTTCGTATGTCGACGAGGACGAGATGCACGAGCTCAACCACGAGTGGCGCGGTATCGACCGCACCACCGATGTGCTCTCGTTTGAATGCGACTCGGCCTTTGACGAGGATATTCCCGCCGACGAGACGCTCGAGCTCGGCGATATCATCTTGGCCCCGCAGGTTATTGCCCGTCAGGCCCCCGGTTTTGGCAATAGCCCCGCTGACGAGTGTCGTCTGATGCTCGTACACGGCATGCTGCACCTGCTGGGCTATGACCATATCGAGGACGACGAGGCCGAGGTCATGGAGGCCCGCGAGGACGCCATCCTCCGCGATCTGGCGCTCGAGCGCGGCGAGGACCCCAAACTCGTTCACGTCGGCCCCATCACCAATCATGCCCACGACTAGGAGCCGTTTATGATTCCCGGATCGAACAAGGACCATCCGTCCTTCTTAAAGTCGTTTTCCTACGCCATGGAGGGCTTCGTCACCGCCGTCAAGACCGAGCGCAACATTAAGGTCATGCTCGTAGCGGGCGTGTGCACCGTCATTGCCGGCTGCATCGTGGGGCTCGACATTGCCGAGTGGGCCACGATTATCATCTGCTGCGGCCTGGTGATTCACGGCGAGCTGTGCAATACCGCCATGGAGGCCATTGTCGATCTGGCGACCCAGGAGCTCCATCCGCTGGCAAAACGCGCCAAGGACATCGCCGCCGCCTCGGTATACGTACTTTCAATCACCGCCGCGATTGTGGGCTTGCTGGTATTTGCCCACGCGCTCGGCTTTATTTAGAAAGGGATTCCCATGTCCGACAATATGCAGCCTATCGACGAAATTTTGGACGACGAGTCCCCGGATGCTAAGGCGACCGAGGCCTATGAGGAAGTCGAGGAGTTCGACCCGTTTGAGGGCATGAGCGACGAGGAGCTCGACGCCCTGTGCGATGAGGACGACAACCTCGCGGGCTTTGGCGACGTTGAGCCTGGTTTTCGCAGCGGCTTCGTGGCCCTGGTCGGACGCCCCAACGCCGGCAAGTCCACGCTGCTTAATGCCTGCTATGGCAAGAAGGTCGCCATCACCTCACCGGTGGCCCAGACGACCCGCCGCCGCATGCGCGCCGTCGTCAACCGTCCCGGCTACCAGCTGGTCTTTGTCGATACCCCGGGTATTCATAAGCCCAAGGACGGCCTGGGGTCCGAGCTCAACAAGAGCGCGTTGTTCGAGCTGAACGATGTCGATGTCGTCGCGTTTTTGATTGATGCCACCAAGCCGATCGGCAGGGGAGACGCCTGGGTTGCCGAGCGCGTCAAGAGCGCCCGTTCCAAGAAGGTCCTGGTGCTCACCAAGGCCGATGAGGCCGACCCCGCACAGGTCATGGAGCAGCTTAAGGCCGCCCACGAGCTCATGGAATATGACGACGAGATCGTGACGTCGTCGGTCAAGAACTTCAACGTTGACGCCTTTATCGAGACCGTTGCGCACTTTTTGCCCGAGGGTCCGCGTTGGTTCCCCGAGGACATGGGTACCGACGCTTCCGACGAGACGCTCGTTTCCGAGTTTGTGCGCGAGAAGGTCTTGCGCCGCACCCGCGACGAGATCCCGCACTCCGTGGGCGTGATCTGCGATGCGCTCGAGCAGACCAAGAAGGTGCTGCGCGTGCACGCCACCATTTACGTCGAGCGCGAGGGCCAAAAGGGCATCATCATCGGCAAGGGCGGCGAGATGATCAAGCATATCGGTATCGACGCCCGTCGCGATCTTGAGCGCATCTTTGGCACGCAGGTCTTTTTGGAGCTGGACGTGAAGGTCAAGGCCGGCTGGCGTGACGACGAGGCCCAGATTCGCCGCTTTGGCTACAACGCCGAGGACTAAGGGCGCGCGGCACGCATGGCAGGCTCCCGGACATATCGCACCAAGGTGCTCGTCCTCGACAAGACGAAGCTCAAAGAGACCGACCTGATCCTGACGATGCTTGACGAGCGGGGTCGGCAGGTTCGTGCCGTGGCAAAGGGTGCGCGTAAGCCCGGCGGGCGGTTGGCGGCGCGCTGCGAGCTGTTCTGTACCGTCGATATGCTGCTTGCGCATGGACGGTCGCTCGATGTGGTTTCCCAGGCCGAGCTTATGGAGGCTCCGCTCGGCGTTGCGCCCGATTACGAGACGACATGCGCGGCAAGCGCGATCGCCGAGGTCGCGCGCGTGTGCTCGTTCGAGGACGCCGAGGACCCGTTTACCTTTGCTATAACGCAGCGAGCGCTTGCCCTGGTGGGCAGCGGGCTCGACACAGCGCATATGGATCTGCTTGTGGCTGCATATGTCTTTAAGCTGCTGTCGCACGTTGGCTACCGACCCGATTTTTCGGCCTGCGTGCTGTGCGGAGACCCCATGCTGTCGTATTTTTCGCCCCAGGCCGGCGGGCTCATGTGCGGGTCGTGCGCTTCGAGCGTTCCGGGTGCCGAGTTGGTGTCGACCGGTGAGACCGCATGGCTGCGCGCCCTCATGTCCATGACCTTCGATGCGCTCATGGGCGAGCGAATCGACCCGCATACGGCGGCGTTCCTGCTCGGGCTTTCGCATGTGTGGGCGGCGACGCATACCGACCAGCTCCTCCGTGCGATGGAATTCATGTTGGGTCGGTGATGATGCGCAGGGGCGGGCTGCTTGTGGTAACATATCGGCCTGTTGGTACCTCGACCTTGGTTGCTCGCTCCACCGGCGGCTTCCCAGTCCGAGGCGAATCGAGTCGCCCGAGGGCGACGCAAAACGAAAGGTGAAACAATGACTGTTTCCAAAGAGCGCAAGGCGGAGCTGACTGCCCAGTTCGGTAACACCCCGGTCGACACCGGCAACCCCAAGGTTCAGGTCGCTATCCTGTCCGAGCGCATCAAGGAGCTGACCGAGCACATGAAGTCCCACCAGAAGGACTTCCACACCCGTCGTGGCCTGCTCATGCTCGTCGGTCGTCGTCGTCGTCTTCTCTCCTACATCAAGAAGAACGACATCGTCGAGTACCGTGAGCTCATCAAGGCTCTGGGCATCCGCGACAACATCCAGTAGGATTTGTACATGCTAAGAGCGTCCTGCGCAGCGGGGCGCTCTTTTTGTGTAAGGGCGTGAACAATCACGCTCTGAAGCGTGGCGGGGGCAGGGGGCCCGCGTCACATGAGAAGCCCGCAGGCAAGGGGCCTGTGGGGTAAAGGAGAACAATGACACTCGTATCCAAGACCTTTGAGCTGTACGGCAAGACCTACACCTTTGAGTCGGGCGAGCTTGCCAAGCAGGCCACCGGCGCCTGCCTGGTCAAGCAGGGCGACACCACGATGCTCGACACCGTGGTCGTCTCCAAGGAGCGCAAGAACTACGACTTCTTCCCGCTGACCGTCGACTTCAACGAGAAGATGTACGCAGCCGGCCGCATCCCGGGTGGCTACCTCAAGCGTGAGGGCCGTCCCAGCGAGAAGGCCACGCTCACCGCGCGCATGATCGACCGTCCGATTCGCCCGAGCTTCCCGGACGGCTTCCGCAACGAGGTGCACATCGTCGCCACCTCGCTCGTCGCCGACCAGGTCAACCCCTTCGACGTCATCAACGTTATGGGTGCTTCCCTGGCCATGACGCTTGGCGGCGTGCCCTTCGAGGGCCCGCTTGCCTGCGTGCGCATCGGCCGCAACGTGGAGACCGGCGAGTTTATCGTCAACCCCACCTACGAGGAGCGCGAGAACTCCGATCTGGACCTGGAGCTGGGCGGCTCTGCCGACTTCATCTCGATGGTCGAGGCCGGCGCCGAGGAGATCTCCGAGGACGACATGCTCGCCGCCATGAAGTTTGGCCAGGAGGCCCTTGCTGCCTTCTGCCAGGCTCAGGACGAGTTCGTTGCCGAGTGGGAGCAGGTCAACGGCCCCATCGTCAAGAAGGAGTACCCGCTCGACCAGCCCGTCGAGGAGGTCCAGGAGCGCATCTTCGCCCACTACGACGAGATGGCAGCCGCCCTTCGCGACGCCGACAAGCTCTCCCGTATCGGCAAGGTCGAGGCTCTGAAGGAGTCCATCCGTGCCGAGTTCACCGACGAGGAGCAGGCCGCCTGGGAGCGCGAGATCCCCGTGGCGCTCAAGAAACTCGAGAAGAAGGCCATGCGCACCATGGTCGTCGAGACCGGCGAGCGCGTCGACGGCCGTGCCGCCGACGAGATCCGTCCCATCATGGTGAAGGACAACTACCTGCCGCTCGTTCATGGTTCCGGCCTGTTCCAGCGTGGCCAGACCCAGGTGCTCTCCGTCCTGTCGCTCGGCATGCTCAACGAGGGCCAGCGTCTGGACACCATCGAGCCCACCGAGGGCAAGCGCTACATGCACCACTACAACTTCCCGCCGTTCTGCACCGGCGAGACCGGCCGCATGGGCAGCCCCAAGCGCCGCGAGATCGGTCACGGCAACCTGGCCGAGCGCGCTCTGCTTCCGGTGCTCCCCGACGAGAACGAGTTCCCCTACGCCATCCGCGTCGTCTCCGAGGTCATGGAGTCTAACGGCTCCTCTTCGATGGCTTCGACCTGCGGTTCTACGCTCGCCCTTATGGACGGCGGCGTGCCCATTAAGCGCCCGGTCTCCGGTATCGCCATGGGCCTGATCCAGGAGGAGGGCAAGACCGTGGTCCTGTCCGACATCCAGGGTCTCGAGGACTTCCTGGGCGACATGGACTTTAAGGTCACCGGCACCACCGAGGGCATCACCGCCCTGCAGATGGACAACAAGGCCACCGGCCTCACCTTCGACATTCTGGCCCGCGCCCTGCAGCAGGCCAAGGAGGGTCGCGCCTTCATCCTGCAGAAGATGCTCGATGTGATCCCCGAGCCGCGCCACACCACGCGCAGCACCGCTCCGCGCATCGTGTCCATCCAGGTCCCGACCGACAAGATCCGCGACGTCATCGGTTCCGGCGGTAAGGTCATCCGCGGTATCCAGGACGAGACCGGCGCCTCGGTCGACATCCAGGAGGACGGCACCGTCTTTGTCGGCGGCACCGGCGAGTCTGTCGACCAGGCTGTCGAGCGCATCAAGCTCATCATCAAGGTTCCCGAGCCGGGCGAGGAGTACACCGGTCGCGTGGTCTCCATCCAGCCCTTCGGCGCCTTCGTCAACCTGCTGCCCGGTAAGGACGGCCTGCTGCACATCTCCCGCGTCGCCAAGGGCCGCGTGGAGAAGGTCGAGGACGTCCTCAATGTGGGCGACGAGGTCAAGGTCGTCGTCATCGAGGTTGACGATCGTGGCAAGATCTCGCTCGATCGTCTTGACAAGCCCGAGGCCCCGGCTCGCGCCGAGGGTGCCTCCGAGGGCGACGGCGAGCACTTCCAGCGTCGTGAGCGTCCGCGTCGCGAGCGCTCCGAGCGCAGCGACCGCCCGCGCCGTCCCGGAGACAACGGAGGCCGCAAGCCCCGCCGTCACCACGACGCCGAGTAATAGCTACACATAAGCAGCTCAACAAGGGCGACTCCGTACAGGGGTCGCCCTTTTGCTTGCGCCCGGGAGGGCCGCATATGAAGTTTCCTGCTCTACAGTCCTGCGCAAGACGGAAAGCACATTAAGTGCTTTCCTTTGCGTGCGGAACTCGCGATAAA
>CAUAJB010000016.1 GCA_958429225.1 uncultured Collinsella sp. | reverse complement strand
ACCGCGACCGCCACGGTCACCGCCACGGCCACCGCGATCGCCAAAGCCGCCGCGACCGCCACGGTCGCCGCCACGGCCGCCGCGATCGTCACGACCGCCGCGAGGACCGCGGTCCTCGTCCAGGCCCATGGCGACGAGCGGAGCAATGACCTTATCGAGAGCGGCCATCAGCTCGGTGGCCTCCTCGTAAGAAAGCTCGGGCAGGAGCTTCTCCTTCTTGTTGGCAAGCTCGACCAGGCCCTCAGCGGCATCCTCGGCAGCGAAGACGACGATCTTGCGCATATCGCCCTCGGCGTCGTCGATGCGGCCGACCAGATCGGCAGCCTCGGCCTCGGCCATCAGGCCATCGAGCTCACGAAGGCGCATGCCCAGCAGGTCAGACATTTCCTTCTGCTCCATCTTGGGCTTGAGGTCAAGAAGCTTGATGGCGCGCTCGATGTTCGCCATGCGCTCGGCCTTGGCCTCCTCCTCCTTGGAAATAGCAAAGCGACGGCTACGCAGCAGGCGGGCGGCCTTCTGCATCTTGTCCATCAGCTCTTCGTCATCGTAATCAACGGCGGCCTCGACAACCTCGGCCTCCTCCTCGACGGAAACCTCGTCAGCAGCCTCAACCTCGGCAGCTTCGGTCTCCACGGTCTCGACTGCCTCGACCTCGGCAGCCATGGTCTCGTTCTCGGTCTCGTTCATGATCTCTTCGTTCTCGGACATGAGACTCCTTCTTGGCCCTCTCGGGCATCATCGCCCCATTCGCGGGGCCCGTCGCGCACTCTTTGCGCTTTAAACATTCATGCCTCTCGGCAAAACGTCCATTAGTTTATGGTGTCGCCATCCAATCTAGCTGCAGAATCTATGTGCACACATTAATGCGACATGTGTGACTCGCGACGAGCGTACACCAGCGACGTCGCGAACCCGACCACGGCAATTACAGCCGCCACACGCACGGCAGCTGCAAATCCAATCGCCTGGGCAACGTCGGTCGCAACGCCAGCGGCGCCGGCAGTCGCCGCAGAACTCGAGAGCAGGCCGATAAACAGCGACGGGCCGAACGATGCGGCAATCATATTCCACGTGTTAAGCAATGCCGTTCCGTGAGGATGCTCAACGGCAGGCAGCGTCTCCAAGCCGGCCGTCTGCGAGGGGCTCAGCACCAAACCGACTCCGGCATACACCACAACGGTCAGCGCCACGACAACGCCGATGTTCATGCTTGCCGCTGTCATCGAGATGGCAGTCTGCCCCACGGCAATCAGGGCAAAGCCGACCGGCAGCAGCGGCCATGCGCCGCGGGCATCCATCACGCGTCCGCCCACAATCGAGGTAACGGCATTGCAGGCAATCGCCGGCAAAATGAGCAAGCCCGCAACAAGCGCGGTCATGCCGTATGCGCCCTCAAAATAGAGCGGCAACAAAACGCTCATCGAGAACGTCGTCATCATCGACACCACCACAAGCAGGCACGCAGGCCAAAAACGAACGCTCGCCATGGGGCGCACGTTGAGCACCGGATGCTCGAGCTTGAGCTGGCGGGCCGAAAACAGGCCGAGCAGCACAATGGCGGCGAAAAGAGCCACGATGCCGGCAATCAGATTGGTCGAGAACTCGCCTACGGAATACACAAATGCCGTAATGCCGGCGGCGAGCAAAACAACCGACAGAATATCAAGCGTGGTGTTCGAGCGCTCTCCGACATTCTGAACAAGCTTTACGCCCGCCGCAGCGACCACAATGCCGCCCACCAGCGGCACTACGAACACCGCCCTCCAGCCAAACAACGTGCACATTAGACCGCTGATCACGGGTCCAAACGCCGGCCCCAGCGTAATGCAGGCACCGCCCAGGCTCAGATACAGACCGAGCTTCTCGCGCGGAGCGCAGGACAGCACCACGTTCATCATGAGCGGGAACAAGATGCCCGATCCCGCAGCCTGCAAAATACGGCTTGGCAGCAAAACGCTAAACGACGGAGCGACCAAGCACAGGACTTCGCCGGCGACCATGCATCCGCATGCGAAAAACAGCAGCTTGCGCGTCGAGAAACGGCCGGACAGAAAGGCCATGATGGCCGTAAAGATCGACGTCACGATCATGTAGCCCGAAACGAGCCACTGCGCCGTGGTGGCACTCACCGAAAAGGCCGCCATAATGTCGTGCAACGCCACGTTAATGATGTTCTCGTTAAACGCGGCAACAAAGGCTGCAATATACATTACGACGAGAAGCGCCGCAGTGCCCGATGGCGTTACTTGAACTTGTTGCTGAGATTTGCTCCCCATGCATTTCCTTCCTCTTGGAACGACAGTCGCATCGCCCCAGAGGAACAGTCCAGGGCGAAAATGAGCCCTAGACTTACGCCAGACGCCGCACACGACGAATCTGGCAACATGGTCCAACGTCGAAAAATTGTAACGCGGACACGCAGCTTTCCTTCCGCGCTATTATTAAAAGTCCACGAAAGCATAAGACATGAGGAGCCCGCCATGATTAAGCCCATCATGAAATCCGAGTTCTTTTTGCGTCTGCCTTCCGAAGACGCGGGACCCGACGATGCCGCAACCGGGCAGGATCTCCTGGATACACTCCACGAGCATGAGCGCGAGTGCGTGGGCCTCGCCGCCAACATGATCGGCGTGCGCAAACGCATCATCTGCGTAAAGGACGGCAACAGGACACTCCTGATGTACAACCCTCAAATTCTTGAGCAGGTCAATGCCTATCAGACGAGCGAAGGATGCCTCTCGCTGATCGGCGAGCGTCCCTGTACCCGCTATCGCCGCATTAAGGTTGAGTATTTGGACGAGAACTTCGTTCACCGCATCAAAAACTTCTCGGGCTACACCGCCGAGATCATCCAGCACGAAATCGACCACTGCAATGGCGTCGTGGTTTAGGCCACCTGCCAAAATGAGGGTACCGGAGGCCTCCCTATGGATATCAGCCGCTTTGGCGAATTCGCCATCTTAGCGCAGTCACGCACGTTTCTTGATGCGGCGGAACTGCTTTTCATGTCGCAATCAACCCTCTCCAAGCACATCATGGCAATGGAGCACGAACTCGGCTGCAAGCTCATCGATCGAAGCCAGCGCCACGTAACGCTCACCGCGCAAGGTGAAGCGCTCCTCCCCTATGCGCAAAAAATTGCGACGCTTCAGCATCGCTATCTTGCCGCCATTCAAATAGGTGCAGGTGAGCCGCTCGAGCACCTCACCGTAGGTTCTATCCCCATTATGGCCCCTTATGGGATTACGGACGCCGTCATCGATTTTCAGCAGGCGAACCCCTCATATTCTGTCGAGCTCATCGAAGGCGAGGGCGACACACTCAAGCGCATGCTCCTACACGAGGACATTGACCTGGCCTTCATCCGTGACAGCGGCGCCATCGAGCCGGAGTTCAAAAAGATTCCCTTTACGACCGACCGACTCGTGGCCGTCCTTCCGCTCGACCATCCACTCGCCGAACGTGACACCGTCGAGATAGACGACCTTATCGACGAGAATTTTCTCATGCTTCCCCAAGGCTCGTTCGTAAGCGAGCTCGTCCTTTCCCTTTGTCGCGAAGCTGGATTTGGCCCACGTGTTACGTTCACCGGCAAACGAGCCGAGAACATCATCTCTCTTGTCGCACGCGGCGCCGGTGTCTCATTCCTCATGCGCAAGCCGGCGGAATCGCTTGCCAGCGGAAAGGTAGCCCTGGTGCCGCTTGAGCCCGCGACGACCTCCGAGGTCAGGCTCTACCTCAAGCGGAACGCCGCGCACTCGCAGGCGGTCGTCTCGTTCATCGGCTTCCTCCCCTACCGTCAGCTCCTGCAGGGCGACCGTGCGTCTTCCACCGCGGCACGACCGTCATAATCCCCGCTGCCCCACAACGGCAGACTTGTGTCCGCAAACACGCTGGCAACGGCACAAAACACAAATATGCCTCGGGCGGCACGTCGCCGTCCGAGGCATATTTAGTTAAAGTGCGCAGAAAGACTAGTCCACCGAGATGTTGAGTGCCTTACCGCCCTCGTCCTTCTTGGTACCGATCACCATAGCGGCGACAAGAGCCAGAACGAAAGCGACCACACCGGAGATGACAAGGCCGATAAAGCCCGTGTCGATGCCGGCAGGGTTAATAAAGCTCGGGAAACCGAGCGGGCCGGAGGCACCGAAGGCATAGAGCTTGGCACCCATGAGGCCGGCAATGGCGCCGCCTACACCAGCGGAAATAAAGGTTGCCCACATAAGGCGCTTACGCGGCAGCAAGATGGCGTAAAGCGCAGGCTCGTTGACACCGAAAATCGAAGAGACAAGGGCAGGAATGTTGACGGCAGCATTTTCCTCGGAGTCCTTGGTTCGGATGACCATGCCAAGCACAGCGCCGGCGATGGCACAACCGCCTGCATACACGAGCGGGTTAATGAGGTCATAGCCGTAGGTTGCTACATCGAGGAACCACAGCGGGATGATACCCCAGTGCAGGCCGAACATGACGAGCAGGCTCCAGAACGTGCCGATGACGAAGCCGGCGATGGCGGGCTGGAAGTTGATGAGCATCAGAATGATCTGGGCAACGATGTTGGAGAGGACCGTCATGACCGGACCGACCACAAGCAGGCCAAGGATGCCGCAAATGAGGAGCGTCAGGATGTTGGAGAAGAACGAGCTCACAAGCGCGGGCAGCGCGTTAGAAAGGGCCTTGTGCACCTTGGAGGCAATCCAGACGATAAAGATCGCAGGCAGAATCGTCGATGAGTAATTCTGCATGATCAGCGGGATGCCAAAAATATCACCGTAGACATTGGACTCGAAGACCGTACCGGCGCCGAGCGTGTAGAGCGGATCTCCGCCCATAAGGGCAACGAGCGTCGGGTAGACGAGGATACCGCCGAGCGCCATTCCCATAACGGGCTTAAGTCCGAACTTCTTGGCCGACGTCCAGCCAATGATTAGCGGAAAGTAATAGAAGACCGAATCTCCGATTGCCGAGAGCGTCACATACGTATTGCTGTCCTTAGCGAGCCAACCGGCAACCGTACAGAGCGCAAGCATCGACTTGATGAAGCCACCGGCCATAAGCACACCAAGAACCGGCTGCAGAATCTCGGAAATGATGGCGAGCAGGCGCGAGAACGGATCGCCCTTCTTGACATTGTCGCCCTCATCGATATCAAGCGCAGGCTTGGCGTCGAACCCGCCGATCTGAACAAGGTCGTTGTAGACGGCCTCGACAGTGGCACCAATCACGACCTGATACTGTCCGCCGGCCTGGATGACGTCAACGACGCCCTTCGTCGCCTTAAGCTCATTGGTCTGGGCGAGCGATTCATCCTTGAGGTGGAAGCGGAGACGCGTAATGCAGTGGCTCACGTCTAACACATTGTCTCGACCACCGACCTTTGTGATGATTTCATCGCAAAGCTTCTGGTATTTCATGGAATCCTCCTTTTTCTGAGCGGGGTATAGCATCGATTTCATGCCTCCGTAGTCGACGTGGGAGGGCAAGGAACCCGCTTCCCCCTTTGAAATCCGCGGACGCACGTACGCCCGGGATGGGAAACGGCAGAGAAGATGGAAGATGCCGATCACATGGCAGCGAGCCTCATTGGCCCATGTCACGCAATCAGGTCTACAGACGCGAATCTGCTGCGCCGAGAAGTCTCGTCGTCTGGCAGAACTTGTCACACAGGCGTTCCGGTTCGCCCTGGGGAATCTGAGTACGCTCGGTCTCAAAGGAGAGGCCGTACTCGCGTGCCGGAAGGAAATACTCGAAATAGCCGTTGGTGTAACCGCAAACTATTCCCTCGACCGGGCATTCGCGCTTCATGCGAATACCCAGGTCGCTGCCGAGCTCACTCGGGAACACAAAGAGATGCAGGCCGCCCAAACTGATGACGGCACACTTAAGCGTGAGCGAAAAGTCGTCATGGGCAACGGTGTGATAGAACGTCTGAGGCTCGATGCGATCGAGAACGACCTCGCGATCGAGCTTGATCTGGGAAATCGCCTCGGCAAGACCGGTCGAAACGCGCTCGGCCTCGGGAATGCCGCGTCCCTGGCGAAAATTGCGGTCGCTACAGTCGCCAGCAGCACCGACGACTATGGCCGGATAGTAGCCAAGACTCTGAGCGAGCTTTTTGCCGGTAAGACCGGCGAGTTCGCTCGTGAGCTCCGTGCAGTCGGGTCCGACGCAAGCGGAATGCACCGCCCAGTTCACAAAGCCCGCAAATGGCTTGCCTTCGGTATCGAAGAACGATACGACAATGACCTCATTGTCGGCGAGTTCACCTGGGATGATGCGGTTGTCGTAGAAACCGGTGATGACCTGCTTGCCCAAGCGACAAATCGCGGGCTGTGCGTTGGCGCGGCACTCCTCAAAGCATTGGCAAATGGTATCGAGGAACCAGCGGTAGTAGTTCTCGTCGAATTTTCCCGTCCACCAGCTGCGGTGGTAAGCGACGATTGAAGTATGGTCGTGCGTCGCCGAGAGCAGAACGCAGTCACGGTCGATTCCATAGCGCTCGGCGAGCATTGTCTTGACTTCCTCGGCCATGCTTTCCTCGAACTCGAGGACATCGGCATTAAAGAGAAACACTTCACGTTCGCCTTGCTGGAAGAGGATGGCGTTGGCGAAGACGTCGTCATGGACGCCCGTCGCAGGTTCAAGACGGTTGGGAAGATTGCGGTAGCCAATCAGGTAGATGTCGCCCTGTGGGGTGATTTTGCGGCGCGCGTGTCCAATGTTCATGCACGTTCTCCTTCTGTGTCACGCCGCATTCAAGGCGGCAATGATGATTTCGACGAGGCGCTCATAGGATCCGGCGGCAAAACCGGAGTTCATGGCCTCATAGGTGATCTTTTCGTACGCGTCGGGAGCCGGTAGGTACTTCTGTCCGCCGTTGACGAGCGTGGCAAAGAACACAGAGCCGGACCGAGCGGCGCGCACAGTGGCGCCGAATACACTCGAGACCTCGGGTTGTACGCCGACAAGCTCGACGTTTCCCAGCCGGAGCAGATAGACCCTCGTGCGCTGCTCGCCAGCGGCATGAAACTCATACGTTCGGTGCGGAGCCAAAGAGTGAAAATCGGCGCGTGTCTGAGCGGGCAGGAGAACGTCGACCGTGCGGGCATCGATGCCGGTAGCGTCATCCTCACGCGCCATGCGAGCGGCCTCGATCAAAGCATCGCCCAAAGCCTGCCCCTGCTGGTGCAGCATGCGGTATCCGTCCTCATGGGCATCGACCGTCTGCTTAACGCCGGCCGCATCGAACATGATGTTCATGGCGCGCTCCGCCGGACCTTGGTCGCCCGCGGCGCCTGGCAGCAACAGGGCAACGCCGCCCAGCTCGCGCTCGAGTGACATGGCGGCAAAACCAAAGAGGTCTCCGCTCGCCATGCGCCTCCCCTCGGAGTCGCGCGACCCGTCGAGCACGGAGGACTGAACGTCCGCCGTCGCGAGCACGGCAACATACTCGCCCCCGGCATCCCTTATGGCGAGTACGGGCATCGTGTGGTCGGCAAACCCCCTGGGATTCGAGCCCAACCACCAGCCGGCAGGCGTCTCGATGTCGCGATTAACGTTCACGGGGCATTCGCCCTCCACAGTGGCGAGAGTGACGGAGCGAATGCCTGCAACAGCGCGCTCGACAGCCGTGCGGGCGGCAGCGACGAGCGCCTCGCGATAGCGCTCGTTGCGATTGCGGGTAGCATCGTCGACAAGATGCCCGGGAGTGCGGACGTGAGGCATGGAAAACGTGTGGGTAGGAACCACCCAAGAATAAGCACCGCTGCAATTGGCGGCATTCTCAACAACCTCACGCAGATCGGCGAGTAGAGCCGGAGCGATCGAGGTGGCCTCAAGCGAAAGGACGCAGGCGCGTCGCCCCGTCCCCTCGATGATAAGGGCACGGGCGAAGACCTCATGACGGAGTTCGTCGAAACCGTCGAACGGCAACACGTCCCCAAGATCGATGGCCACACGAGCGGCCCCAGCCCTCATCTCTCCTTCGTCCATGGCAGATACTCCCCTCTGATTGCCGCTCACTCGACACCGTACAGTTGCTGCGCCGTACCACCAAGCACAAGGTCGCTGTCTGTATCGCTCAGATTTGCAGCGCGAACGCAGGCGACACCCTCGGTGAGCCACTCGCGTTTAACGGGATAGCTCGTGCCAAAAACAATATGGTCTGCACCCAGCACGTCAACCGCGCAGGCGAGGAGTGTCTTGCCCCAAGGCTGGGCATGGGACATGTCGAAATAGATGTTGTTCTCGAGGCGCCTGGAAACGGTCTCGATATCGACCTGAAAACGGCCAGAAGCATCAGGGCGCTTGGGACCATGAGGCAGCAGCATCTCCTTGAACGCAAAGTATGCGCCGCCGAGCATGGAGTGGACCATCTTGATATTGGGGTAGCGCTCAAAGAAATCACCAAAGATCTCTCGGCCAATCGCCGTAGTTTGGTCAACGCAGCGGCCATAAGAGCGGCGAAGGTTGTCGTACGCGAGAAGCGACTCGTTCTCGACCGGCACGGGAACATGGTGCACGTAAACGGTGACATGGCGTTCGTTCAGGTGCTCGAAAAAGCTCGAGAAGACCTGGTCGTCGAGATAGCGCTTGCCGTAGTGAGCGCAGAGCTGCACACCCGCAAAACCATCGTCGAGCCTGCGGTCGAGCTCCTCCAAATTCGCTTTGGTGCCAAAGGGCGGCACAGCGACAAGCGGAATCAGACGGCCATTTGACGCCTTCGCGTCAGCAGCCATACCGTCGTTGAAACGCCGGCACATCTCGAGCGACATCCACTCGTGGCAGCCGGGGAGCTTGAGGATCGCCTTGTCGACCCCCGCCTCATCCATATCGGCCAAGCGCTTCTCGAGGGTGTAGTCGCCCTCAATGTAGTTAAGACCCGGAGAACCGGCGGGCATCTCGATCACGATCTGTCGTTTGCCGGCGGAATTCATGGTCAGATAGCCTTCGGTGTCATAGGCGCGGGGTACCTCGGCCAAAAACTGTTCGCAGAGCGTCTCGTCATGAAAGATGCGCTCGTCGAACCAGTAGGAATTTGCATCGATAATCATTGGTTGGAACCGCCTTTCATCTTGTTGAAAACATTCTAGAAAAGCAGGTACCCGGACATCAATTCCAGCTTAAGCCCATTGTATTCCATTTTGGAATAGAACTAGCCGCTCACGCGCGAACCTCGCCCGCTCAACGAGACAAGCGCTAACAGCACGGGCTTAGACAGAAAACGGTCGGCCCGCATCCGTTGCGGGCCGACCGTTTCATTACAGGCTACCTTTGCCGTTACGCCTGGCGGTAATGGTCAAAGAAGTCGGCGAGGTCTTCGAGGGACTCTTTGAGTACTTCCATGCGCGGCAGGTACACGATACGGAAGTGGTCGGGCTCAGCCCAGTTGAAGCCGCCGCCGCGCGTGATCAGGATCTTCTTCTCGTGCAGCAGGTCAAGGGCGAACTGCTCGTCATCGGTGATGTTGAACTTCTTCACATCCATCTTGGGGAAGATGTAGAACGCCGCGCGCGGCTTAACCACCGAGATGCCGTCAATCTTGTTGAGCGCCTCATACACAAAGTTGCGCTGCTCGTAGACACGGCCGCCGGGACGGATGTAGTCGTTAACGGACTGATGACCACCGAGTGCCGTCTGAACGATCGACTGAGCTGGCACGTTGGAGCACAGGCGCATGTTGGAGAGCATGTTGATACCCATGATGAAGTCGCTCATGCAGCGCTGGTTGCCCGAAAGCACCATCCAGCCAATACGATAGCCCGCAATCATGTGCGACTTGGAAAGGCCACTAAAGGTAACGCAGGGCAGGTCGGGGGCGAGCGAGGCAATCGAGACGTGCTCGTAGCCGTCCATGCACAGGCGGTCGTAGATCTCATCGGCAAAGATCATCAGCTGATGCCTGCGTGCAACCTCGACGATGCCCTCGAGCACCTCGCGCGGATAGACGGAACCCGTGGGGTTGTTAGGGTTGATGATGACGAGGGCTTTGGTCGCGCTCGTGATCTTGGACTCCATATCCTCCAGGTCGGGATACCAATCCGCCTGCTCATCACACAAATAATGTACGGGATGACCGCCGGCAAGGGTTGCGCACGCCGTCCAGAGCGGATAGTCAGGGCTGGGAATCAGGATTTCGTCTCCATTGTCGAGCAACGCGTTCATCGAAAGCTGAATGAGCTCGGACACGCCGTTGCCCGTGTAGATATGCTCCATCTGAACGTTGGGCAGGCCCTTGATCTGCGAATACTGCATGATCGCCTTGCGCGCGGAGAACAGGCCGCGCGAGTTGGAATAGCCTTCGCAGTCGGGCAGCTGCTGGCGCATGTCCTTGATGACCTCATCGGGCGTGCGGAAACCGAAGGGCGCCGGGTTACCGATATTGAGCTTGAGGATGCGCTCGCCCTCGTCCTCCATACGGGCGGCCTCGTCGACGACGGGGCCGCGAACGTCATACAGGACGTTATCGAGCTTGGTGGATTTAGAAAAAGTGCGCATGGTGGTGCTCCTTGCAATTTGAGCTGAGGGATGGGGTTCGGGCTTGGAATCGTTGCGGGGTGATGATGCCTCGCCTTGATCGGCGTCGCCGGCAAGCAGCCAGGTAACATCGACCTCCAAAATACGGGCGAGCAGCTCAGCCGCATCGCGCCGCGGGATCGTCTTGCCGCTCACATATTGGCTCATCTGACTCTTGCCGAGTTTTTTGCCGAGCATCTCCGATGCGCGGATTACGTCCGACTGGCGAACGTCGCGATCGGACATAGCCTGTCGCAGGCGATCGCTAAACGTCTCTTGGGCCACCAGAACCTCCTTGCTGGCAAAGTTCAATTTATAGAACACGAATTGAACCTGAGTTCAATTTAGGCAGCAGTATAGCGCGGAGCATTATCCGAAAGTTCAATTTCACAATAAAATGTACCGAACCCCGAGAATTGTCCCGAAGTGGACAACGGGCACGCGCTTTTAGAGATATTCAAGGAAATGAGCCGCCGCGAGCGAAACGTCAGCGGTGCGGTATATGGCGTTGATCTGCCGATGAGGACGTCCCTCGAGCGGGCGCACGGCAACATCGAACTGGCAGCGGCGCAAGATGAGCGCCGGAAGAATGCTCACGCCCAGGCCGTCCTCGACCATGGCCATAATCGCATAGTCATCCCAGGTCGACAGCTTAGAGAGCACCGCCAGGCCCGCGCGGCGAAACAGCGGCGTAATCTCGTCGTCGCTACCGCGTTCCAGCAGAATAAACTGCTCGTTGGCCAAATTGGCAAGGGAAACGATCTCCGCGGTGGCAAGCGAGGAGTCCGCTGGCACCACGGCCATCAGCTCGTCTTGCACCAACGGTCGCGACGCCATGCCGGCGCCGCGTGGCTCGCGCGGAATAAAGCCCAGATCGCAGCGGCCCTCTGCCACCCATTGCTCAATCTCGGAGTAATCACCCATCAGCAGCTCGTAATCGACATCCGGATGATCGGCGCGAAAACGCGCGATCACCGGCGGCAGTACATGAGTCGCCACACTCGAAAACGTACCGATACAGATCTTGCCGCGCATGAGTCCACGCATCTCATCCACCCGTCGCTGCAAACGAACAAATTCCTCGCATAACGCCTCGACCGCCGGCATGACTTGCCGCCCGTCGGCAGAAAGCACTACGCCCTCGCGACTGCGGTCGAGCACCTTAAAGCCCCAATCGGCCTCAAGATCGGCCACCATACGGCTCACGCCCGATTGCGAATAGCTCAGGCGCTCGGCAGCACGCGTAAAGCTTCCGGCGCGCACCGTCTCCAGCAGCACCTGCATCTTTTGAATATTCGTTTCCACGGCACCCCTCCGCCTTTGCATGAGTTTTTATCATGTTTGCCATGCATTATATTCGCTTTTCTTCTAAAGCCCGTTCACCCATAGTGAACATGCTCGGATATAGAGGGGATGGAAGCGCATGAACAACGGACTGTTTACGTACTTAGCAGCATTGCTATTGTTTGGCTCCAACGGCATCATCGCCGCCGCCATCGCGCTGCCGAGCTCCGATATTGTGCTACTACGCACGTTTTTGGGCGCCATCTCGCTTGTCACCATCCTCGCCATCACCCAACGCCATAAACTGCAGGCGCCATCTCGTCCCCGCGAAGCCGCAGCACTCCTTCTCTCGGGAGCCGCGCTGGGTGCCAGCTGGATTTTTCTGTTCCGTGCCTACCAGACGATCGGCGTCGGCGTATCCTCGCTGCTGTACTACTGCGGCCCCATCATTGTCATGGCGCTCTCCCCGCTCATCTTTGGCGAAAAGCTGACCGGCGGCAAAATCGCCGGCTTTATCGCCGTTGCTTGCGGTGCTTTTCTCATTGCAGCGCAAGGTCTAGGCGGCAATATGCCCATTGCTGGTATCGCCTGCGGCATCGCCTCGGCATTTTGCTATGCGCTGATGGTCATCGCTAGCAAGGGTGCGCCGCACATCGAAGGCCTCGAAAACTCCACGCTCCAGGTGAGCGCCGCCTTTGTGACCGCACTGGCCCTCACGCTCATCACGCAGGGCGCCCCCTCATTCCTGTCCCCCGACATCGCCGCAGGCATCGATTGGCGCGCCGTCGCTATGCTCGGCGTCGTCAACACCGGCATCGGTTGCCTGCTCTACTTTAGTGCCGTCGCCAAGCTGCCCGTCCAGACCGTCGCGGTCGTCGGCTACCTCGAGCCGCTTTCGGCCGTCGTGTTCTCGGCCGTCCTTTTGGGCGAAGCCATAACACCGGTCCGCCTGATGGGCGCCGCGCTTATCATCGGCGGCGCGATTTTTTGCGAACTCGCCGGCAAACGCGCAAACGCCAAGGCTGGCATCGCCCAGACAGTACGTGCTTAAAAGCCCCTGCTTTGAAATGCTACCTGCGTAGATAAATAATCCCCAGCTGAGGATTATTGTCTAAAATAACCCGATGTGCCAAACTGCTCTTGTATGTATAAAGACGGCATAAAGTTTTTTGTCCTAGACAGATAACCGGATGTCTAAGGGAGTCCTCGTGGCACACAATAAACTGGAGACAAACCTCCAAGACCAGCACGGGCAAGGTGGGCACGGAGCCATCCCCCTCTCCGCTGGCATGCTGCTCGTAACGCTCGGCGTCGTCTATGGTGACATCGGCACGAGCCCCATGTACACCATGAAATCAATCGTCGCCAACAACGGCGGCATCGGTACCGTCAGCGAGGACATGATCCTGGGCGCGCTTTCGCTCGTCATCTGGACCATGACGCTCGTGACCACGGTCAAGTACGTGGTAATCGCCATGAAGGCCGACAACCACAACGAAGGCGGCATCTTCGCCCTGTTCAGTCTCGTGCGCAAGGTGGCGCCATGGCTGATTCTCCCCGCCATGATCGGCGGCGCGGCGCTGCTCGCCGACGGCATCCTCACCCCCGCGGTCACGGTCACCACAGCCATTGAGGGCCTGCGTACCATCGAGTGGGGCCACGCGCTATTGGGTGACGGTCAGACCAATGTGATCATCATCACCATCATCATTATCTGCGGTCTATTTGCCATGCAGCGCGCCGGCACCTCGTCAATCGGCAAGCTGTTCGGCCCGCTTATGACGCTGTGGTTCCTGTTCTTGGCTGGCGCCGGCCTGTTCAACATGCTCGGCAACCTGTCCATCCTACGCGCGCTCAACCCCATCCGTGGCATCATGTTCCTGTTCTCGCCCATCAACCACTCGGGCATCATGGTGCTCGGCTTCGTCTTCCTGTCGACGACCGGCGCCGAGGCGCTCTATTCAGACATGGGCCACGTGGGCAAGGCCAACATCTACGCATCCTGGCCGTTTGTTAAGGCGGCCCTCATCCTTAACTATCTGGGCCAGGGAGCTTGGCTGCTCGCCAACAACTCCAATCCCCAGATGCTCGCAATGGATATCGTCAACCCGTTCTATATGATGCTTCCCGAGCCCCTGCGCCCCTTTGCCATCGTGCTTTCGGCCGTGGCGGCCATCATTGCCTCGCAGGCGCTCATCACCGGCTCGTTCTCGCTGGTTTCGGAGGCAACGCGCCTCAACCTCATGCCGCACCTGCGCATCCACTACCCCAGCGACACCAAAGGCCAGCTCTATATTCCGCTCGTCAACAACATCATGTGGGTCGGCTGCATCTTTATCGTGCTGCTGTTCCAGAACTCCGAGCGCATGGAGAGCGCCTATGGCCTCGCCATTACCGTGACCATGCTCATGACCACGACGCTTTTGACGAGCTACATCGCCGGCATCCTCAAGCACAAGCTGGGCGCCTGCGTCTTCGCCCTGCTTTTTGGCGCCATCGAGCTCTGCTTCTTTGCCTCGTGCCTCACTATGTTCTTTGACGGCGGCTATGTGATGATCTTCTTGGCCTCGCTGCTGTTTGGCCTTATGTACGTGTGGCGTCGCGGTACCGCCATCGAGCGCACGCAAACGATCTTGCTGCCCGTCTCCAAGTACCTCGACCAGCTCAATCGCCTGCGCAATGACGAGACCTACCCCGTGCTCGCTGACAATCTGGTATTTCTCACCAACAGCCCCGACCCGCTCACGCTCGACCGCGACGTGCTCTATTCCATCCTGGACAAACATCCCAAGCGCGCCAAGGCATACTGGTTCATCAACGTGCACGTTACCGACGAGCCCTATACGCACGAGTATTCCGTCGAGACCTTTGGCACGGACTTCCTCTTCCGCGTTCGCCTGGACCTGGGCTTTAAGGTCAACCAGCGCGTCAACGCCTACCTGCGTCAGATCGTCGGCGACTTGATGGCATCGGGCGAGCTGCCGCCGCAGCATCACACCTATTCCATCTACGAGACACGCGGCAACGTGGGCGACTTCCGTTTTTGCATGCTGCGCAAGATGCTCGCCCCCGAAACGGACATCAACCGCAATGACCACCGCGTCATGGCCATCAAGTACGCCGTCCGCCGCGCCTGCGGTAGCCCGGCACGCTGGTACGGTCTTGAGAACTCGGCCATCATCATCGAGTACGTGCCGCTATTTGCCCGCATGCGTCCGGCCGTTAAGCTCGTGCGCACCCAGGTGCCGCTCGAGGTTCAGATCGAAGAGGCCGAGGAAATGGAAGTCGACATCTTCTCGGACGACTTGGTCAACGGCAACGAGGCCGGCAGGGACATGAACGTCGATCCCACCGAGTTGCTCGAGAGCGTCGCCGATACGCCCGAACAGCAACAGCTCGACGGCCTCGAGAACGAACAACTCAACGAGGCCAACTTCTAGCGACGTCACAAATCAACGACAGCGGCCCTGCGCCTCACGAGAGACGCAGGGCCGTCTTGTATCGCAGTAAAGCTAGCGGCTACGAACGACGCGGCTCGGGAACCACGAGCCTATCGGGACTCGCGCCCTCGGCATCCATCAGGCTCACGTAGCGAATCGACGGATCCTCATACATCGCGTAGTAATAATTGCCCGTGCGCGCGCTAAAGCATCCGGTGTAGATAGTCTTCTCGAACTTGCCATCGCCCATCCTGGACGCCCCCTCAGTCATCACCACGCCCTCGAGTGAACGGAACATGCGGACGACGTTTTCGGCCTCGCTCTCCTTTTGCGGGTAATTGGCATTGAGGTACGCCGCCTTTACAAAGCGGCTCGGCGAATAGCAGTCACCCGGAATACCGCGCATGCCGGCGCCCGCGCCATAGGGCTTGAGCTCGGCGCCACGCCATGTCGCCGTCTGCGGAAAATCGCTTGTGGCGGTGATATAGGTGCGCAGGTTTTCCATGTGCCACGGGAAGGTCGGCTGGTTGGCAAGGGTGTCGACCGGATCGTCGTATACATGCAGGCCGTCAGCCATCATCTCGACCACGATGCTGCGCTGGCTGTCGCCGATAATCCAATGGAGCAGCGACACGCCCAGCCCCTCTCCGGCAGATTTGGCGACAATCACCGTGTCGCGCAGCGCGGCCTCGACCTCATCGACCGTCGAGAACGTCGCTGCCACCCACAGGGGAAACTCATAGGCCGCAATATTGGTCTTGCCGTCGACAGGGTCCTCGGCATACTCGGCATAACCCGGGAAATTGAGACCTGCCACGGCGAGGCCCGCATCGTTGCCGCAGTCGAAGAACATAGGATAGTTCTTGTAATCGATGCACATGCCGATTACCGCATGCGCGGCCGTCGCGTCGTCGATAAACGAATACGGAATGTGGAATCCGCGCGGCATCACGCGAACCTGTTGGCCGTAGTCAAAGCTCCAGTCGAGGTTGCGGCCCAGATACATGCGGCCAGAATTATCGGTAAATCGAATGCTCGTACACATAGCGCCTCCTAGCTTTACGTTCTTGCTAATCTCATTGTCACCAAACAAAAAGGCGCTAAACACAAAAGCCCGGACATGACAACAATGTCATGCCCGGGCTCATACAAGCAAGATAAACTCAACCAGGTCAACCCCGCAGGTCGTCTAAGGGGTCAAAGTGCCGTAGATTGCCACGAAAGAGGAGCGAAGCGTACTTAAGGTACGCGAGCGACGATTGAGCGGCAAGGTGCGGTGCTTTGGTCCCCTTAGACCAACTTTCCTAGACAGTGGTCGATCATATGCTGGACCATTTGTGCCTCGAAGCCGACGAAGTCTTGCTTGCGCTCGCGCATCTTGCCGTCGACGATCACGTCATAAGCGACCTTGCACTTGATGTAGCGCGTGGACTTGGTGACCTCCTCGTGCGTCAGGCAGCTCTCCTCCATCTTGCTGGCGCCCAGGCCAAACACCAGACGGGGGTTGTAGAGCACGTGGGGCTCGCCGGCGTCGTCCAGATAGACGCAAACCTTCTTGGTAACGCCAATCTGGTTAGCGGCAAGGCAGCCGGCATCGTCGAGCGACTTGATGGTATCGATCAGGTCCTGTGCGACCGACTCGTCCTCGACGGTCGCAACCTCGCAACGCTGGGACAGGATAGCCTCGTCGTGGCAAAGCTCTTTAATCATACGTTCCTCCATAGGGGTCGTTGTAACCGCTTAAGTATACGGTACCTACACAATTTCATGCGAAAGATACCGCCCGTCTGCTACAAACCGCCGAACATCAACATGTGAGGAACACCAACTTCACAAAGGCGATATAGTGGGTGAGTTCGTGTCAATCGGCCTAAACTCGGGGCCGAACAAGGAAAGGGTATGCATGGACGAACTATTTCACGTCAGCGAGCGCAAGTCCACAATCGGGACCGAACTCCGCGCTGGACTGACAACATTCCTGGCGATGGCCTACATCATCGCCGTCAACCCCGCGGTGCTCTCGGGCGCTGGCATCGATGCGGGAGCGCTCGCCTGCGCCACCTGCCTGGGCGCCGGCATCATGACCATCTGCATGGGCATCTTCGCCAACCGCCCGCTCGCCTGCGCGTCGGGCTTAGGCGTCAACGCGATGATCGCCGGAATCGCCACCACCGTCTGCGGCGGTGACTGGCACGTGGCCATGAGTGTCATCTTCCTTGAGGGCGTCGTCATCTTGCTGCTCGTGCTTTGTGGCCTGCGCGAGGCCATCATGGACGCCATCCCGGTTGTCCTGCGTCACGCCATCTCGGTGGGTCTGGGCCTGTTCATCGCCATGATTGGCCTGTGCGATGCCGGCATTATCACCGCTGGCGCCGGTACACTCGTCGGTCTGGGCGACATCACCTCCCCCACCTTCATCGTCGGCATCATCTCCATCCTGGTGACGGTCGCCCTCGCCTGCCGCAACGTCCCCGGCTCGCTGCTCATCGGCATCGTCGTCGCCGTCATCGCCGGTATCCCCCTAGGTGTGACCCAGGCTCCGACCGGTATCATCGCCCCGCTCGATTTCTCGAGCATTGGTGGCCCCATCGCCGACGCCGGCGGCGTGCCCGCCATCGTCAAGGTCCTTACCGACCCCACGCTCCTCGTCATCTCGTTCTCGCTGCTCATGAGTGACTTCTTCGACACCATGGGCACCGCGATGGCCGTGGCCAAGCAGGGCGAGTTCCTCACCGACGACGGCAACGTCGAGAATATCAAGGAGATCCTGATCGTCGACTCCGCCGCCGCTGCTGTGGGCGGTTTCATGGGCGTCTCCTCCATCACCACCTTCGTCGAGTCCACCTCTGGCGCTGCCGACGGTGGCCGCACGGGTCTCACCTCCGTCACCACCGGCGTGCTGTTCATTCTCGCCGCGTTCTTCTCCCCCATCGTCACCATCGTTTCCAGCGCCGCCACCTGCGGTGCTCTGGTCTACGTCGGCTACCTCATGATGAGCGAGGCCTCCGAGATCGACTGGTCCGACGTGTCGCAGGGTTTCCCGGCGTTCATGATTGTCGCCGGCGTGCCCTTCACCTACTCTATCTCTGCCGGCATTGGCCTGGGCTTTATCGCCTACGTGATCGTCGCGCTCTTTAAGGGCGAGGCCTCCAAGATCAAGCCGCTCATGTGGATCGCAGCCCTTGCCTTCCTCGTCTACTTCTTCGTGGCGTAACGGCATAGTCTGCTAAAGCAAAACAACAAGGCGCGGAGTCGCATCGAACGGCTCCGCGCCTTTCTTTTAGCGTCTGCCCCCGTGCCAGCGTGCGACAATTGAGGCTGTCAATATCACAACACCGAGAGAAGCCTGCCTTGGAAGCGCATCATAAGCAGATAGCCGTTTATTCAGAGTGTGCGGAAGGCGCGCCCGTCATCTACCTCCCCGTGGTTATGGGCGACGGTAGTGAAGTCTACGAGCGCTGCCGAGAGCTCGACTGCCCGCCGTTCACCCTTGTCGCCATTGGAGGGCTCGATTGGAATCGCGAGCTGAGCCCCTGGGAATGTGAGGGAACTATACGAGATGCCGAGCCCTTTGGTGGACAGGCTGCTGGTTTTCTTGACGAGTTGTTGAAGCAGATAATCCCCCAGGCCGAATCATCGCTCCCGCAACCGCCCGCCTGGCGCGGCGTTGCCGGCTACTCGTTGGCGGGTCTTTTTGCACTGTGGGCACTTTGGCAAACAGATGTCTTTGAGCGCGCAGCGAGTGCATCGGGGTCGCTGTGGTTCCCTGGCTTTATCGACTACGCGCGCGAGCGCACGATGACAGCTACGCCCGACGCCGCCTATCTGTCGCTCGGTAAAAAGGAAACCAAGACGCCCAACCGCATGATGCGGCACGTACTCGACGATACGCGCGCGATGGAAGAGCTGTTTATCGAGCGCGACATCCCAACAACGCTGGAGCTCAACCCCGGCAATCATTTTGCCCAAACTGACCTGCGCATGGCGCGCGGCATCCACTGGATACTGACGCATTAAAAATGGCGTCCACGCGTACATACGCATGGACGCCATTTTTAATTTGGCTGAACGCAGCTACTATTCAGCAGTCTCCTCAAGCTCGGAAGTATCGAACTCAAAGTCATTACCGGGCAGGATGGCGTTGAGCACAATGCCCACCAGCGAGCCCACGGCAAGGCCCGAAAGCGAAATCGTCACGCCGCCCAGCTCCAGCACGATGGCACCGGCGGTACTGTAGGCAATGCCGAGCGAAAGCACGAGCACCAGAGCCGCCACCAGCACGTTGCGGTTGTTCTGGAAATCAACCTGGTTTTCGATGAGGTTACGCACGCCAACGGCGCTGATCATGCCGTAGAGCACGAGCGACACACCGCCGATAACGCACGCCGGCATGGCGGCAATCACCGCAGCAAACTTGGGGCAGAACGAAAGCACAATGGCGCAGCAGGCGGCAATGCGAATCACGCGCGGGTCGAACACACGCGTCAAAGCAAGCACGCCGGTGTTCTCGCCATACGTCGTATTGGCGGGGGCGCCAAAGAGCGATGCCAAGATGGTCGCCAGGCCATCGCCGAGCAGGGTACGGTGCAGACCGGGATCGGCAATGTAATTGCGTTCACAGGTAGAGCCAATGGCGGAGATATCGCCGATATGCTCGATCATAGTTGCAAAGGCCAGCGGCATGATGGTGATGATGGCCGTCGTGGCAAGACCGCTATCGAACTGCGGTCCAAAGAGCGCAAACACGGTGTTGTCCCACACGACGGGCAAGCCAACCCAGGGAGCGGCTGCGACGCCAGAGAAGTCGACCTCGCCCAGCGCGGCCGCAACGGCATAGCTCACCACAACGCCCAGCAGAATCGGCACGATCTTGACCATGCCGCGGCCCCAGATGTTGCAGATGATGATCACGGCCACAGCGATAACGGCGACAAGCCAGTTGGTCTGACAGTTGGCAATGGCAGAGCTCGCTAGGATCAGGCCGATGGAAATGACGATGGGACCGGTCACCACCGGCGGAAAGAAGCGCATGACACGCTTGGCGCCAAATGCGCGGAACAGCGCTGCCAGCACCGGATAGAGCAGGCCGGCGCAGGCAACGCCCAGGCAAGCGTAGGGCAAAAGCTCAGCCTCGCCGTTGGGTGCAATGGCGGCATAACCCGCGATAAAGGCAAACGACGAGCCCAGGAACGCGGGCACCTTACCGCGCGATAGAAAATGAAACAGCAGCGTGCCGATGCCGGCGAACAGAAGCGTCGCCGAAACGGAAAGGCCGGTAAGCACGGGCACGAGTACCGTGGCTCCGAACATCGCAAACATGTGCTGCAAACCCAACACAAACATGCGCGGGCGGCCGAGCGACGATGCATCGTAGATGGCATCGGTGACGGCGGGCGTCGAGGATTGGGACATGGAAGTCCTTTCATGATGGAAGGGCGATCAGGCATATCGGATAACCTGCCCGAACGATACGATCCGAACCATTGTACGTGATACGCCATGTCTCGCACGCACCGTCACCTGCAAGCGGTAGCGTTACTTCCAAACGCGCTCGGCAATGCGCTTGACCAGCGCGATCTTTGCCCACTGTTCGTCCTCGGTCAGCTTGTTGCCAATCTCGCAGCTGGCAAAGCCGCACTGGGGCGACAGGTACAGGTTCTCGAGCGGCACATACTTTGCGGCCTCGTGGATACGTTCGACGATAACGTCCTCGTCCTCAAGCTCAGCCACCTTGGTGGTCACCAGGCCCAGCACGACCTTCTTGCCGGGAGCAACGTACTTGAGCGGCTCAAAGCCACCGGCGCGTGGCGTGTCGAACTCAAGGTAGAACGCGTCGACGTTCTCATGTGCGAACAGGTACGGCGCAATGGGATCATAACCACCCTCGAAGGCATACGTGGAGTGATAGTTGCCGCGGCACACGTGCGTGTTGATAACCAGATCGTCGGGCTTGCCCGCGATGGCGGCATTGTTGAGCGCCACGCCTAGCTCGGACACCTTTTGCAGGTCAACCGGGCTCATGCCGGTCTTGGACACAAAGTCGGTATCGCAATAGATGCCCCAGGTGCAGTCATCAAATTGGATGTTGCGGCAGCCCGCGGCATACAGGTCGGCAATCACGGTGCGGTATGCTGCGGCAATGGCATCGGCGAGCTCTTCGTCGGTCTTGTAGATGGCGCGTAGACTCTCCTGCTGGCCGTCGCAGCGGTCGAGCGTGACTTCGGAGAACGTCTGGATCGGCGCCGGAATGGTTTGCCGCGCGATCTGGCCCTCCCCCTCAAGCGCCTTGACAAACTTAAAGTGCTCGACGAACGGATGGTTCTCGCCGCTAATGGGACCGGTTACCACGGCGGTGTCGGCCGTCGTCTCCTCGTCATGGAACATGTAGCCCGTGCGCGAGGCGCGGCGCTCAATGCCTTTGAGTCCCCACATAAAATCGAGGTGCCAGTAGCTGCGGCGGAACTCGCCATCGGTAATCACCTGCAGGCCGGCGGCCTTCTGCTTGGCCACCAAATCGCGAATGGCATCGTCCTCGACGGCCTTAAGCCCCCCGGCATCAAGCGTGCCTGCCGCATAGGCAGCACGGGCGTCCTTTACAGCCTGCGGACGAAGAAAGCTGCCGACGATATCGGCGCGAAACGGCGCGTTCGGTTGAATCGAAGTGCTCATAGATATCTCCCTTTGCATTGGTTGCTTTACTGGGACAGAGTATGAGCGTTCATATGGCCATCGTAAAATATACGTTTATAACAGTTTGATATAGATGCTTCCTATATCACTCTGGACTGTCATAAAGAGACTTGAACCGTGCGGAGCACAGCAGCCTAGATATGCTGACGAATCGCGTCGATATAGGCCCGACCGTAGCGCGTGAGCGTCGTGTTCTTGCGCGTGATGATGCCAATCTCCATGTACTCGTCCACGTCGAGCGGAATCGAGATAATGCCGGGGCCGTTGAGCTCGTGGCTGATCACGCCCGAACACACCGTGTAGCCGTTGAGACCCATGGCCAGGTTGAACAACGTCGCACGGTCGCGCACGCGGATGTTCTTGCGGCGCTCAAAGGTCGAGGTCAGTTCCTCGGAATAGTAAAACGAGTTATAGCTGCCCTGCTCGTAGGACAGGAACGGGTAGTCTTCCAAGTCCTCAAGCGTCACGCTCGAGCGGCCCGCCAGCGGATGGTCGGCGCACACGAAGACATGCGGTGTGGCGCAGAAGAGCCCCTCGAATACGAGCTCGTTGGCGGCAAGCATGCGCTCGATGACCTCGCGATTGTGCTCCGACAGATACAGGATGCCCAGTTCGCTTTTCATATGCGCGACATCCTCGATAATCTCGTGAGTCTGCTCCTCGCGCAGGGTGAAGTCGTAACGCGCGGCATCGAACTCACGGATCACGTCGACAAACGCGTTGACGGCAAAGGAATAATGCTGGCAGCTCACACTAAAGTGCGGCACCTGCTCGGATGCGCCTTTATACTTGCCCTCGAGCAGGTCGGCCTGGTCGAGCACCTGGCGCGCGTAGCCCAAGAAGGTCTCGCCTTCCTCGGACACAATGACACCCTTGTTGGTGCGCTCAAAGATATGCACACCCATCTCGTTTTCGAGATCGCGGATCGACGCGGTAATCGAAGGCTGCGACACAAAGAGCCGGCGCGAGGCCTCGGTGATGCTGCCGCATTCGGCAACTTTGACGACATATCTGAGTTGCTGGAGCTTCATGGCTTTCTCCCTAGACGTTTGTGACGTCGAAACCCGCCGTGTCCATTTGGCTCATAAACGACGGCATCTCCCCCGTCGCGGCGCAGGCGGCAATCTGATGCAGAGCCCCGGCAACCGCATCATCTGCCGCAGCGCCGATATGCCAGCGTGCGGCAGCCGTGACGGCCTCGTTGGCATTGGCGACTGCAACGGAGTTGGGAACGGCATCGATCATGGGCAAATCGTTATCGGAATCGCCGAATACGGCCACCTCGTCGGGCATCAGGCCCAAAGCACGCGCCAGCTCCAGCGCAGCGCAGCCCTTGTCCCAGCCGGTCGGAAGAACGTCGAACAGGCGCACGCGGTTGTTGGGAAACACGAGCGAGAGCTCCGGCACCTCAGCGGCAACACGCTCGCGCAGCTCGGCGAGCTCCTCGCGCGAACGGGCACTCCAGATATTCGCCTTGTATACCGGGGCATCGTCAACGACAGGACGACAGGGAGCCTCTTCGCCCTTGAGCCACGCGTTGCCGCCTGACTTCATGGCGCGACGCACACGCTCGGGATCGCTTGTCACGCAATAGGCATCGTTATTCCAAAAGTCATCACCCAGACGGTAGACCTTCAAATACGTATCGTCGGTCTCCTGTTCAAAATAATCGGCTAAGCGCATAAGGACATCGTTATCGATTGCGCGCGAAGCGACTACTTCGCCATCGACAAACATCACCTGGCCGTTGCAAAACGCACCGGTCGAGAAGCACTCGGAGCGATTGCGGAACATCCAGCCCATCGCGGACGGCTGACGACCCGAAACCGGACCAAAGTGCAGACCCGCCGCCTGCATGGCATGAATACCCTCAATGGCGTAGTCGCTGGCGCCGTCATGCCCGGCTGGAATCAGCGTATCGTCCATATCGGTTAGCACAAGTTTGATCATAGAGTCCCCCGTCATTTTCACCGTAACCATTGTAACGACCTGCCAATAAGGGACAGGTATATTTTGTCAGGTTTTATCTGGGAAAATGCAACGCCCCAGTTGCCACCTACCAAAATAAACCTGTCCCTTTTTGGCAGGTGCGCTAGTATAGGGAACAACAGATTCGATGCGGGAGTGCCGGCGGTGCAAACCACAAGGCTGAGAGGGCATGGGGCCCAATCCTTTGAACCTGTCAGTTAATGCTGGCGTAGGGAGCATGCCGCCTTTACAGGGGCGCTGTCTATGCACAGCGCCCCTTTTCTATGCCAAGGAGGCATGTGCAGTGATTGATTCGGAACAGCTTAAGCAACATATGGTCAAGGCCGTGGAGGAGATTCGCGCCACCAATCCGATGGCCGGCTCCATCACCAACACGGTGACGATCGACTTTGTCGCCAACGCACAGCTCGCCGTGGGCGGATCGGCCGCCATGGTCTATCTGCCCGACGAGGGCGAGGCACTCGTTGCCGGCGGCGGCGCCATCTATCTCAACATGGGCACGCTCTTCCCCATTTACGAGCAGACGATTCCCCGCGCGGCCAAGGCGGCACACGACGCCGGCAAGCCCTGGGTGCTCGATCCGGTGGGCCTGGGTATCGGTAGCCTGCGCACCCAGCTGGTAAACGAACTCAAGCAGTACAAGCCCGCCATCGTGCGTGGCAACGCCTCCGAGATCATCGCACTCGCCGGCCTGTGGGGTCTTGAGGGCAAGGCGGCCGATCTGAGCCGCGTGCGCGGTGTCGATACCACCGACACGGTCGACGCCGCCCGCGATGCCGCCGTGGCGCTCGCCCGCTACACCGGCGGCGCCGTAGTGGTCTCGGGCGAAGTCGACCTGATTACCGACGGCACGACCGTGGCCAAGTCCCACGGCGGCAGCCCGCTCATGTCCAAGATCACCGGTTGCGGCTGCTCGCAGGGCGGCGTGCTGGCCGTGTATGCCTGCGCCGCCGATCCGTTTACGGCAGCCGTCTGCGGCACCGCCGTCTACAACGTTGCCGGCACGCGTGCCGCCGCTGTCGCCGATGCCCCGGCAAGCTTTAAGGTTGCCTTTATCGATGAGCTCTACCGCGCGACCGCCCAAGACATCGCTGATAACAAACTCGAGTTCGAGGAGGCATAAGCCATGTCCGAGCCCGCAACCAATGCCGGCATGAACACGCTCGTCGCTGTGGCCATCGCCCCATGCGGCACCGGCGATGAGCTATCCGCCGAGGTCGCCGAGGTCGTGCGCGTCATTCGCGAGAGCGGCCTTCCCAACCGCACTACCTCGATGTTCACCGAGATCGAGGGCGACTGGGACGAGGTCATGCAGGTCGTGCGCGACGCAACCTTTGTGTTGGCGAGCAAGGGCATCCGCACCGAAGTCGTGCTCAAAGCCGATATCCGGCCCGGATTTACCGACACCATGACCGGCAAGCTCGAGCGCATGGAAGCACAGATCAAGAAGCAGGAGGAAGCACGATGAGCATCCGCGACAACCTTGATATCTCGGCCTATCTGGTACTCGGCCCCGAAAACACGCTCGGACGCCCCGTGGGCGATGTGGTGGCCCAGGCGCTCGACGCCGGCTTTACCTGCATCCAGGTGCGCTCCAAGGTGGCAAGCGCCCGCGAGATCATTGCGCTGACCGGCGACGCCGCGCAGGCAATCGCACATGCTGGCAAGACCGGTCAGGTCGCCCTGTTAATCGACGACCGTCTGGACTGTGTGCTTGCCGCACGCGAGCAGGGTATTGCAGTCGACGGCGTGCACGTGGGCCAAAGCGATATTCCCGTCGAGGTCTGTCGCAAGTTGCTGGGCCCCGACGCCATCGTGGGCCTTTCGGCCCGTTGCGAGGAGATGCTCGAGTACGTCAAGACCGCCGACATGAGCCTAGTCGACTACCTGGGCATCGGCCCACTCCACGAGACCGAGACCAAGCGCGATTGCGGGCGCGCGGCCGACGGCTCTATCATCACCAAGAGCTTTGAGGACCTGGCCGCACTCCACGCGGCAAGCCCCGTGCCCATCGTGGTGGGCGGCGGCGTCAAGACGGCCGACCTGCCACAGCTCAAAGCCACCGGCGTCGATGGCTTCTTTGTGGTGAGCGCTGTCTGCAGTGCCGACGACCCCTACGCCGCGGCCAAGGAGCTTGTCGACACCTGGCAGCAGGCATAGGCATAAGCCGAGCAGCTGATTCGCAGTCTCATATCTTCAGCAATGGAAAGCGCATCCCAGTTTGGATCTCCATTCCGGGATGCGCTTTCCGCATGCGACCCTTACCCCGCCAGATACGCTTCCAACGCCGGCAAAGTCGCCTCCGCATCACGACGACCGACCTGGTAGATACGCTCGAGCTCATCGGGGTCGCGACACAGCGACGGCACCTTCACCGATTCGCTCGGCCGCACCACAAAGATTTCGCCGGCAGCCTCGCGACGTGCCAGGTCATCGAGCGTGGCATTGTAGACCTCATGCCGATGCTCAAGCGCTGCGACAAACTCCGGATAGTGACGGAACACGCGCCGCAGCATGGGCATCACGCTGTTGGGCTGCTTTACAAAGCCCGCCGGCTGCGTGAGTACCACGATATTGCGGTCATACCCCTGTGCAAACAGCCAAGCACTGGGAATGGAATCGGCCACGCCGCCATCCAGGTACTTGCGGCCCTCAATGGCGACAGGACGCGTCGCCACGGGAATTGCCGACGACGCCCGGATCCACTCGATATCCCTCTCGTCGCCATACGGCAGATCGTGATAGACGGCCTTGCCCGTCTCGATATCGGTACACACGCACGTAAACCGCATGGGGCAGGCGCGATATGTCTCCAGGTCGATGGGATCGCGCTCGATGGGCACCTCGTGATAGGCAAAATCGGCATTGAACATATCGCCGGTTCGCAGCCAGCTGGTCACGCTCGCATAGCGCTTATCGGCACAATAGGCTTTGTTGTAGCGAATGGCGCGGCCGATCTGGCGCGATTTAAAGTTGTAGCCAAACGCCGCGCCCGCCGAGACACCCACCATATGGTCGCAAGTTAAGCCGTGCTCCATCCAAACGTCGAGCACGCCCGCCGTATACATACCGCGGTAGCCGCCTCCCTCGAGTGCCAGCCCCACCGTGCGCGTCGTATTTGACTGTGCCATGCGACCATCTCCATCCCCGCAAATTCAAACGGAACAAGTATACCCGTCAACATATACCGCCCCAGTCGCATTTTCATCGAACATCGCATCGTCGCGCTACCGCCTGTCGAATAATAGCCGCCCACAGCATGTGCACCCATATATAATTGTGTACTGTTGTTTACACTACTCAGCTGTTATCAACAGCGAACATTAGCCGGCAAATTAACTCAACAACGCGGCAAGGCGGGGGCCTGGATACATGCAAAGCGCTGAGCAACGACGCGTGTACACAACGAGCTCGCCCGACGCAATCCGCCCCGACCTCAGAAAGTCGCTTAGAACATGGATACTGTCAGCAATTACACCGAAACGCTCGAAAAGACCGTCCGCGACCTTCTCGAACGGCAGGAGGATCTGATCAGGGCTGCCTTTACCGACCAGCTTACCGGGCTTGGCAACCGTGGCGGCTTTGCCCGTTCCCTCGAGGAGCTCTGGGAGCAGGACGCCCCCGTTACCATGGCGTTCATCGATATCGACAATCTCAAGCACTGCAACGACGTCTTTGGGCATGACGAGGGCAACCGCTATATCTTGCAGGTAAGTCTCTATCTTAAGCTGTATATGAAGGTGGGCGAAGCGGCGTTTCGCATAGGCGGCGACGAGTTTGCCATCCTATCTACGATTGCAACCGAGGACGACCTCGCCGAACGTCTGAAACACTGCCGAACGGTTCTGCTCAAAAACAACGATTCCGAGATGCCCCACTCGTTTAGCTACGGAGTGTCACATGCCGACCCCGCCCTGGGCGAAGCTTCCAATCGCATGACGCTCGATGCCGACCATCGCATGTACGACTACAAGCTACGTCATGCCATGCACCTCGATCGACGCAATATCACGCAAGTCCACGCCGACGACTTCGAAATAAGCGATCGTATTATTGACGCCTTTTCGATGCTCAACGAGGGCCGTTATTTCTTTATCGAGAACTTGGACAAACATCGCACCCTTTGGTCACAAGGTGCCTTGCGCGATCTCGGTCTTCCTTCGGAGCATGTAGACAACTGCCGCGATTACTGGAAAACGCGCGTCCATCCCGATGACCTTGAGGCCTACCTCACCGACATCGACCAAATCTATAACGGCTCCAAACACCGTCGAGTTATGCAGTACCGCGTACGCAATGCCGCCGGCGGCTACGTCCTCTGTCGTGCTCGCGGGTTTCGTATCGATGGCGACGAAAATATCCCCTCGCTCTATGTCGGCGAGCTCGTCAACCACTCGCTTGCCGAAACCGTCGACGCCGCCACAGGCCTCGGCACCCAGCGCATGTTGGTCAACGCCATCGACGCCTGCCGTCGCGACCGTTGCGAGACGGGGCTTATAGCGGTGCGCATTCGTGGCACGACAAAGCTCAACGAGCTCTACGGGGCCGAGGCTGTCGACAGCATGCTTGCCGAATACGCAGGCCGCATGCTGTCGATCACCCGCGGCAGGAGCAGGGTCTATCGTTCACGTAGCGTCCAATTCGTCGTGCTCAGCAACGATTTAGACCACGAGGCATTCGAGCAACTGACCCGCCACCTTAAAGAGGCCGTTTTCGCTCCTGTGCAAATCGCGGGCGACACCATTACTCCCGTCTGTCTTGTCGTCCCGGCCTTTTACGAGCACTTAACCCATCAAGCGACCGCCGTTTTAGGCGAACTCGAGCGTCGCCTTCGCACGGCCGGCGGGCTTGTTCCCAACGATAGTCTCCCCATACCCGAGGCGGAGCGCAAAAGCGCCATCGCCGAACGCATCGACACGCTCACGGGCCTCTATCGACCCAGCGAGTTTATGCGGAGCGCCAACGCATTTCTCGAGGCGAGGCGCGACGACGCCTGGTGCATCGCCACGGTCGACATGGGCCACATGCGCCTGTTTAATGAATGGCACGGCCAGGCCGAGGGCGACCGCGTACTCGCAGATGTGGGCACGGTCCTCAAGGACATCGAGAATGCCGATATGGGCGTCGCAGGGTACTGGGGCCAAGATGACTTTTGCGTACTCATCCCCTTTAAGCACATCACCGTCCATCAAATCTACAACCGCGTTCGTGAGGCAGTAGCCAGGCATGATGACGGCGTAGGTTTCTGGCCGTCCATGGGCGTTTACCCCATCGACTCCAATGAGGAAATCACCATCGATGCGCAGGCGAAGGCAATGTTTACCAATCGACGCGCCAAAAACGATTTCAAGGAGCGCATTGCCATTTTCCGCCCCGAGGAATATGAGCACGAGATTGCGTTCCACCGCACGCTGACCGAGTTCCAATACGCGCTCTCAAACGGCCGCATCACGTACTACCTTCAGCCCCAGGTCGATATGGAAACCGGCGAGGTTATTGGCGCCGAAGCACTCACCCGCTGGATTGACAAGGACGGCTCTCTCATTTCGCCCGTAACGTTTATCCCCACACTCGAGGAAAGCGGCTTTGTGGTGACACTCGACAAGTACATTTGGCAGGGTGTCGCCTCGTGGCTGCGCGAGCGCATCGATCGCGGTCTTCGTGTGGTTCCGGTCTCGCTTAATGTGTCGCGCGTGGATATCCTTGCCTGCGACGTTGCCGAACATATGGGGGCGCTTGCCACCCAATACAAGCTACCGCCCGAGCTCATGCGCATCGAGATCACCGAGACGGCTTATACGGGAGACCCCGAGGCCGTGGACAAGCTGACAGCCGACCTGCACACCCGCGGCTTCTCGACCTACATGGACGATTTTGGCACCGGTCAGTCCACGCTCGCGATGCTCAAGAACGTCAACGTCGACGTCATCAAGCTCGACCGCACCTTTGTGCCCACCGACCGCGATCAAGGCCGCAGCACGCAAATCATTTCATCGATGCTCGAAATGGCGCATTCGCTCCATCTGCCCGTCGTGGTCGAAGGCGTCGAGACAAATGAGCAGGCGAACATGCTACGACAAATGGGCGCCCGCTACGCTCAGGGCTTCCTCTACTACCGCCCCATGCCGGCGAAGGATTTTGAGGCATTGCTCGATGGTGGCAATAACAACTGATACGCTCGCGCGCAAAACGCCACCGTCGAAGGGGACATTTGTCCCCATTGGCTAACTTATATCCCCAATTCAAACCGAATTGGGGATATGATACAAACCGTTGTTCCGCCCAAGGAGGTTATCCATCATGAACGAGTCATATCGCCTGGGCGAGCAATCGATTATTGCCTATCTTCAGCGACTTGCGAACGGCGTCTCGACCGCCGAACTCGATGTTGCCGCGCTGCCTGCTGAGCTACGCGCCGTTGGTGAGCAACTGCAAAAGACGCATGCCATCCTGCAACAAGAGCGCCAGCTGCTTGAGCGCAACGCCTATATCGATCCGCTCACCAACTTGGGCAACCGCAACGGATTCGACCGTCACGTCGAGCAACTCTGGCGCAAAGGCGACCCCTTCACCTGCGCCTATATTGACATCGACCATCTCAAGCATTGCAATGATAGGTTTGGCCACGCCGAAGGCAATCGCTATATTCTAAGCATCTGCCGCACGCTCTCCGAAACCATGGAGCACGATGAGATGCTGTTCCGTATCGGTGGAGACGAGTTTGTGCTCATCTCGCTCTCCGCAAACGAGATTGAACTCGAGCAGCGCTTGGAGCAGGTACGTGCCGGGCTGATCGAGGCGAGCTCAGGTGGCAAGGCGCCCATGATCGGCAGCTTTAGCTTTGGCTGCTCACGCGTCGATCCACTTGCCGGCGACACGCGTCGCCAGATGACGATGGATGCCGATCGCAAGATGTATCGCTATAAGCTTATGCATCGTGTGCAGCAACCGAAAGACGATGACGCGCCGCAACGCCCAATCGTCGATCAGCTTCCCTGCAACGACCGGGTGTTCCAAGCGATCTCCATGAGCTCCGAGACGCGCTATCCGTTTATCCTCAATCTCGATACGGGAGAATCGCAATGGTCGGTTAACGCCGTGCGCGCTTTTGACCTGCCCTCCCAGCACCCTTTTAACTCACTCGACATGTGGCTCGCCCGCGTTCATCCCGAGGACCGCGACAACGTACGTGCCGAGCTCGACATGGTGATAAACGGCACGTGGCACTTCCACTACATGCAGTATCGCGTAATGGATGCCACCGGAAAATACGTGCTTTGCGACTGCACGGGCTACCGCTTGGACGGCACCGATACCGAGCCCGGCATGTATGTGGGCATTATCATCAACCGAAGCTTGGCAGATACGACCGATTCCGTGACCGGCTTGGGCGATATTCACGCCCTGGTCAACGCCATTGGCGAAATGCGTCGCGTGGCGCGCGAGGCAGGCTTTATCGCCATTAAGGTCGACGATATCGCCGAGGTCAATGCCCGCTTTGGATTCGATGCAGGCGACCGTGTGCTCGCCGAAAGCGCCGCCTGCCTTATGGAATGCTCGCGCGGCAAGGGTCGCCTGTTCCGCTCGACGGGACCGATGTTCGTGGCGCTTTTCGATGAGCTCGGCCCCGAGGCAATCGATGAGATCGCAGAAGAAATCGAGCGGTTCCTGGGTTCTCCCGTGCTCATCGGCTCGCTTGAATATCAGCCGCCCATTCGCGTGGCCACGCTCCATCTGGACGGCGTCGACCGTCAGCCCGTTTCCATTTTGAACGAGCTCAAAGCGTTGCTCGGGAAAGCCGTGCAGGTGCCAGGTACCAAACTGGATTAGTACCGCGCCCGCACCGCCTCCCCCATCGTGCGATAATCCTCTGCAGAAGTCACCAAAAGCAGAGGGAGTTTGTGATGAAGGTTCTTTTGGTCAATGGCAGCCCCAAGGCAAACGGCAACACCGCCCGCGCACTCGCCGAAGTCGCCGAGCAACTCAATGCCGAAGGCATTGATACCGAGGTGTTTCAGCTGGGCACCAAGCCCATTCGCGACTGCATTGGCTGTGGTCAGTGCGGCAAGCTCGATTGCCGCTGCACCTTTGACGATGACGTGGTGAACGAGCTGATCGCTGCCGCCGAGCAGGCAGATGGCTTTGTCTTTGGCTCGCCCGTCTACTATGCGCACCCCAGCGGACGCATCCTTTCGGCCCTCGATCGCGCATTCTATGCCGGCAGCAAAGCCTTTGCACACAAGCCGGGCGCTGCCGTCGCCGTTGCCCGTCGCGGCGGCACGTCGACCACCTTCGACGTGCTCAATAAGTACTTCACCATCAACCAGCTGC
>CAUAJB010000015.1 GCA_958429225.1 uncultured Collinsella sp. | reverse complement strand
CGATAGCGCCCTCAGCGGCGGCGAAGGACTCGTGGCCGGCCAGGAAGGCGAAGCACTCGGTGTCGTCGGAGAGCAGCATAGCGCCCAGGTTGCCGTGGCCCAGACCAACCTTGCGGTCCTCGGCGACGGAGCCGGGAACGGTGAAGGCCTGGATGCCCTCGCCGATGATGGCGGCAGCCTCAGAAGCGGACTTGGCGCCACGCTTGACAGCGAGAGCGCAACCGAGGGTGTAGGCCCACTCGGCGTTCTGGAAGGCGATGGACTGGGTGTTGTTGACGATCTCACGCGGGTTGAAGCCCTTGTCGGTGCAGATCTGCAGAGCTTCCTCGAGGGAGGCGATGCCGTTGTCGGCGAGGCACTTGTTGATCTTGTCAGCGCGGCGCTCGTAACCTTCGAACGTAACAGTCATAGTTATTTCCCTCCCTTTCTACTCGTGAACCGGGAACACGCTGGCGACGGAGTGAGTCTCCTCGTCGGTGCGCGGGTCGATGTACTTGGCAGCGTTCTCCCACTGACCATAGTGGCCCATAGCGCCAGCGATGGCCTCCTCGGGGGTCTTGCCGGCCTTGACGGCGTCGGTGAACTTGCCGAGGTTCAGGAACTCGAATGCGATGATCTCGTTCTTGTCGTTGAGAGCCATGCGGGTGACGTAGCCCTGAGCGAGCTCGAGGTAACGAGCGCCCTTGGCCTTGGTGCCGAACATGGTGCCGACCTGAGAGCGAAGGCCCTTGCCGAGGTCGTCGAGGGAGGCGCCCACGGGCAGGCCGCCCTCGGAGAACGCGGTCTGGCTGCGGCCGTAAACGATCTGCAGGAAGATCTCGCGCATAGCAACGTTGATGGCGTCGCAGACGAGGTCGGTGTTGAGGGCCTCGAGGATGGTCTTACCGGGAAGGATCTCGGAAGCCATGGCGGCAGAGTGGGTCATGCCCGAGCAGCCGATGGTCTCAACGAGGGCCTCCTCGATGATGCCGTCCTTGACGTTCAGCGTGAGCTTGCAGGCGCCCTGCTGAGGTGCGCACCAACCCACACCGTGCGTAAGACCGGAGATGTCGGAAATCTCCTTAGCCTGGACCCACTTGCCCTCCTCGGGGATGGGTGCGGGGCCGTGGTATGCACCCTTGGCAACGGGGCACATGTTCTCCACTTCCTGTGAGTACTGCATGCCTCTCCTCTCTATCGTGTTGGCGTCCCGTCTGGGGGCCGTGGCTGGCGATTGCCGGGCGACCCTTCGAAAGGGACATGACATGCAGCCCCTATAATACCGCGAAATGCACGGAATATTCGGCGAACGGCTCAGTTTTCGTAGCGGGAAGTCCGGAAGTTTTAATTGAAACGGTTTAACTCTATGTTCTGTGGTCGTGAACTTCCGTAGAGGGGGTCCTTCTTGGGCAAGCTTTTGGTCAGCTCTTGTAAGCGTTGCAGGGGTTGACCTGTTGCAACGGTGCCGTTCGCCGCCTGATTACTGCCTTTGGCCGCGCGAGTGTATTGTTTTGCGTGAATGTTTTGATGGCACGCTTCAATCGTGCTGTATTGGATGGCAAGCAGATCCCGGCGAAAGGAACGCCATGCAGCGCGTTTGGAGAACGGTTACCGGCTTTTACCATGTCTGTGCCCGCGGTACGGGCAAGCAGCTCATCTTTGAGGGCGATGAGGACCGGTGGGAGTTCTTGGAGCTGATGCGTGAGTGCTGCCGCAAGGCGGGCGTGACGGTTATCGCCTGGTGCCTTATGGGCAATCACGTGCGTCTGGTGCTTGCAGATTACGAGGACGCGATGAGCGCGGCGATGCACCGGCTGCTTTTGACGTACGCGCGGCGGTTCAATAAACGCACGGGGCGCACGGGCCATCTGTTCCAGAACCGTTTTGACCGGCGCTCGCTCGATACCGACTGGCAGGTGATGGAGGCTATTCGCTCCGTACACGCCGATCCGCAGGAGGCGGGCATCGGTCTCATTGAGCGTTATCCCTGGAGCAGCTTTGCGGAACATCTACGCTCTTACGACTGTGATGCGGCCGATGCCGCGAGGGGATTTTCTGATCCTTCTTGCGTGCTTGAACTTTTTGGTTCTGCCGAGGGCTTTATTGCCTATTCGCTTTCGACGCCCGACGGCAGCGAGCCGGCGCTGTGCGATATGAAAGATACAGAGTGGGAACGCCACGCCTTTGCCGACAAATTGGCGAAGAGCCTCGGGGTTCCGCTCAATGGGGTTAAAACTGAACCGCCGGCGCAGCGCGATACCGTTATTGTTGGATTGAACAATGCCGGCTTTACGGTGCGCCAGATTGAGCGGTATACCGGGATTGGCAAAAGTACCGTCTCTCGTATCGTGCGCGCTTATGCTCAGGTGGACGCGCAGGTCGAGGGATCGAAATAAAGGCAGAAAAGAAAATGGCCGAACCGCTCTTAGTCAAGCGATTCGGCCAACGAAATTCTTAAGATTTGGGATAAATACTACTGATTATTTTGCCCCTCGAGCATGCCGTCGAGGGTGCGCCAGGCGAGCTCGGCGCATTTGACGCGGGCGGGCATGTGCGAGATGTCCTGGAGCTGGGCGGCTTCGTCCAGGTCTTCCAGGTCTTCCTCGGAGAGCTGCTCGCCGCGGATCATGGCGAGGAAGAGCTCTGCCAGGCGGTGAGCTTCCTCGACGGTCTCGCCGGTGATGAGGTCGGCCATGATGTCGGCGCTGGCCTGGCTGATGGCGCAGCCGTGGCCGGTAAAGGAGGCCTCCTCGATCACGCCGTTCTCGACGCGCAGCTGCAAGGTGAGCTCGTCGCCGCAGCTGGGGTTGATGCCGTCGTGCTCGTGCGTGGGGGCATCCATCTCGTACTTGTAGTCGGGGTGCGAGTTGTGCTCCATAAACGTGGTGGAGGTGTACAGATTACCCATTGAACGTGCTCCAAACGTGATGCAGGCCGGCGATGAACTTATCGATGTCGGCCTTGTCGTTGTAGAAGGCCACGCTGGCGCGGCAGCAGGCGAGGTTCTCGACGCCCAGCCAGGTAAGCAGCGGCTGCGCGCAGTGGTGACCGGCGCGGATGCACACGCCGTCCATGTCCATGATGCTCGCGACGTCGTGCGGGTGGATACCCTTGACGTTAAAGCTGACGACGCCGTGATGGTTGTCCCAGTAGATGGAGCCGATGATCTGGACAAAGTCGAGCTGCATGAGCTCGCCCATCAGGTAGTGGACGAGTGCCTGCTCGCGTGCCTGGATGTTTTCGTAGCCAACCGTGTTGACGAGGTAGTCGAGAGCGGCGCCTGTGGCGAAGATGCCGGCGGCGTCCTGCGTGCCTGCCTCGAACTTCTCGGGGACGGGCGCCCAGACGGCGTCCTGCTCGGTGACCGAATCGATCATTTCGCCGCCGGTGAGCATGGGCGGCATGGCGTTGAGCAGGTCCATCTTGCCCCACAGGACGCCGATGCCCATGGGGCCCATGGCCTTGTGCGCGCTAAAGGCAAAGAAATCGGCGCCCAGATCGGCCACATCGACCGGCATGTGCGGCAGCGACTGCGCGCCGTCGACGACCAGATAGCCGCCGTACTTGTGCACGAGCTTGCCGAGATTCTTGACCGGGTTCTCGACGCCCAGCACGTTAGACACCTGACCCACGGCCAAGATTTTGGTCTTGGGGCCCACCTTGGACAGAACCTCCTCGGTGGTGAGTTGACCGGTCTTGGTGGGGTAGAGGTAGACGAGCTTGGCGCCGGTCTCGCGGCAGACCTGCTGCCACGGAATCAGGTTGGAGTGGTGCTCCATGATGGTGATGACGACCTCGTCACCGGGCTCGAGCACCGTGGGTGCAAAGCTCTTGGCGACCAGGTTGAGCGACTCGCTCGTGTTGCGGGTGAAGACGACCTCGTTGGCCTGGGGAGCGCCGATGAGGTCGGCGATCTGCTGGCGCACCTTCGCGATGGCCTCGGTGGCCTCGACGGACAGCGAGTACAGGCCGCGCAGGGGGTTGGCGTTCATGCGCTGGTAGAAGTCGCGTTCGGCGTCAAGCACGCAGGCGGGGCGCTGCGCGGTGGCGGCGCTATCGAGGAAGGCGATCTCGGGGTGCTGCTGGAAAAGCGGGAATTGTGCCTTGTAGGGATTGGTCTCGATGTCGACGGTAGGCCAGCCGCGCGAGGCCTCGTCGCTGGCGTCGAGCTCCATAGGCTCCGGTGCGGTACAGGTGTCGCATTTAACGTGCTCGGTGTCGATCATGCGAGCTCCTCTTCAAAGTTGTCGATCAGGTTGTTGCCCAGGCGGACGACGGCGGCGCGGGTGCGCTCGTCGGTGGCGGAAAGCGCGGCGTCCTCCAGCTTGGCGCGGATGAACAGGTCCTCGGCGGCGTTTTGGTCAAGGCCTCGGCAGGCGAGGTAGAACAGTTGCTCGTCGCGGACGTGACCGATGGTGGCGCCGTGGTTGCCGGCAACGTCGTCCTCGTCGCAGAGAATGACGGGGACGGTCTTGTTGTCGACGCCCTTGTTGGCCAACAGCACGGTTTCGCGCTCGGTGCCGACGGCACCCTTGCAGCCGTGCACGAGATCGATGGTGCCGCGGTAGACCTTCTTGGACGTGCCGGTCAGTACGCCGTTGGCGTCGATCTCGCACTCGGTCTTGCGACCGCGGTGGCGCAGCTCGTAGTTAAAGTCGCGCACCTGCTCGCGGGCGCCCAGGTAGTCAGTATCGATGGTGACCTTGGCGGTATCGCCCAGCAGGTCGCCGGCAAGGCCGGTGGCGCTGGCGCCGGCACCCAGGACGGTGTGTTGCACGTTGACGCGCGCGCCCTCGTCCAGGAACAGGCCGGTGTCGTCGAGCGCGATCCAGCTATCGTCGAGCGTCTGCGTGCAGGTCACGTTGACGGTGGCGTACTCGTGGGCGCACACGCGTAGCGCGGAGCCCACGACACCCTCGCCGGTAACGGGGGAGTCTAGGGCAATATGCAGATTGAGCGTCGACTGGGGACGGGCGATGACGTCGATGGCGGCGATGGCCGCGGCGGCATCGACACCGCTCACACGCACGGCAACCGTGGCGTGCTGGTATGTGGGCACATCGATGACGACGCGCTTAGTGGCGTGGTCGGCCAGGTAGGTGTAGGCAGCCTCGCCCATGCCAGTCTCGAAGGCCTCAGCGGGGGAGAGCTCCTCCTCCAGCTTAATGGCACCGGCCTGGTAGATGGAGGTGGCGGGCACGTCGAGCTCGGTCTCGGGCGTGATGCGGGCGCGGTCGGCGGCACCACCCGGGGCGGAGGCGCGGCGCTCGGGGAAGCGCTCGGCCATGGCGTCCATGGCGGCGTCGAATGCGTCTGCCACGCCAGTAAACTGCTTGTCCAAGCCCTCAACCTCAATGGTCTCGGCGGGAGCGGCAGCAAGCTCGTCAGAGAGCTCGAGCTTGGTCTGGTTCATCTTGAGCCAACCCCAAGTGGCAGCCGGCATCGCATTGACCTGTTCAAGGGTGGTAGCAGCGGTGTTCGTGGTCTGTTTCATTATCCGATCGCTCCTTCCATCTCGAGCTTGATCAGGTTGTTCATCTCGACGGCGTACTCCAGCGGTAGCTCCTTGGAGACCGGGTTGGCAAAGCCGTTGACGATCATGGTACGGGCCTCTTCCTCCGAGATACCGCGGCTCATCAGGTAGAACACCTTATCGTCGCCGATGCGGCCGATGGTGGCCTCGTGGCCGACGTCGACGTTCTTGGCGCGGATGTCCATGGCGGGGATGGTGTCGGAGCGGCTTTGGTCGTCGAGCATCAGTGACTGGCAGCTCACGGTTGCCTTGGAGCCCTCGGCCTTGGGCGTGGCCACGATAGAGCTGCGGAAGGTCTGGATGCCGCCGCTCTTGGAGATGCCCTTGGTCTCGACGGTTGCCGAGGTCTCGGGCGCGTTAAGTACGACCTTGCAGCCGGTGTCGAGGTTCTGGCCGGCACCGGCAAAGGTGATGCCGGTAAAGCTCGAGCGGGCGCGGCGGCCGTTGAGCACGCTCATGGGGTAGAGGTAGCCCACGTGGCTGCCGAAGGAGCCACTGATCCACTCGATGTCGCCGTCCTCGTCCACGCGCGCACGCTTGGTGTTGAGGTTGTACATGTTCTTGGACCAGTTCTCGATGGTCGAGTAGCGCAGGTGCGCACGCTTGCCCACAAAGAGCTCCACAGCGCCGGCGTGGAGGTTGGCCACGTTGTACTTGGGCGCGGAGCAACCCTCGATAAAGTGCAGGTCGGCATCGTCCTCGACGATGATGAGCGTGTGCTCAAACTGGCCGGCGCCCTTGGCGTTAAGGCGGAAGTAGCTCTGCAGCGGGAAGTCCAACTTGGTGCCCTTGGGAACGTAGACAAACGAGCCGCCCGACCACACGGCGCCGTGCAGGGCCGCAAACTTGTGGTCGGTGGGCGGGATGAGCGTCATGAATTTCTCGTGGATGAGCGGCTCCCACTGCGGATCGTGCAGGGCTTCCTCAATACCGGAGTAGACGATGCCCATCTTGGACGCCGTGTCCTGCATGTTGTGGTAGACCAGCTCGGAGTCGTACTGCGCGCCGACGCCCGCCAGGTAGCTGCGCTCGGCCTCGGGGATGCCCAGGCGCTCAAAGGTGTTCTTGATGTCGTCGGGCACCGACTCCCAGTCGTGTTTTTGGTCGGTGTTGGGCTTGACGTAGGTGACGATGTTGTCCATGTCCAAGCCTTCGATGGAGGGACCCCACGTCGGGTCGGGAAAACGATTAAAAATCTCGAGGGACTTGAGGCGCAGGTCGAGCATCCACTGCGGCTCGTCCTTTTTGGCGCTGATCTCGCGCACGATGTCGGGCGTGATGCCGGCGTCGAGGCGCTCGAATCCCTCCTCGCCATAGGTGAAGTCGTAGAGGCTGCGGTCGATGTCCGCGACCTCGGTGCGGTTCTTGGTCATTGCGTCGCCCCTTTACGCCTGCTGCTCGGCAGCGGCGGCCTCGGCCTGGGCGCGCTGCTCGGCGGCCTCGCGCTCGAAGGTCTCAAAGCCGTTCTTGTCGATCCAGGGAATGAGCGAGGCGTCGTCCTCGCGCACGATGTGGCCCTTGACCATAACGTGGACGCGGTCGACATCCAAGTGCTCCAGGATGCGCGTGTTGTGCGTGATAATGAGCATGGAGCCGTCGCAGCTCTTGCGGTAGGCGTCCATGCCGTGGCTGACGGTGGAAAGCGCGTCGACGTCCAGGCCCGAGTCGGTCTCGTCGAGGATGGCGAGCTTGGGCTGCAGCAGCAGGAGCTGGAGCATCTCGACCTTCTTCTTCTCGCCGCCCGAGAAGCCCACGCCCAGCTCGCGGTTGAGGTAGGCGGTATCCATGTTGAGCTCGGCCGCGAGCTCCTTGACGCGACGGCGGAACTCCTTGCCCTTCATCTCCAGGCCGGGGCGGCCGGCGATGCTGGCGCGCAAAAAGCTCGACAGCGGCACGCCCGGAATCTCGACCGGGGCCTGGAAGCTCAGGAACAGGCCGGCGCGCGAGCGCTTGTCGGTGGTGAGCTCGGTGATGTCCTGGCCGTCAAAGACGATGCGGCCGTCGTTGACCGTGTAGACGGGGTCGCCCATGACCAGGTGGCCGAGGGTGGACTTGCCGGCGCCGTTGGGTCCCATCAGCACGTGGGTCTCGCCGGCGGCGACGTTGAGGTTGACGTTGTGGAGGATGGTCTTCTCGTCCACGGAGGCGGTCAGACCTTCGATGGAAAGCAGCGGATTTGCGCTCATGCTGTCCCTCTCTGTATATGGTGTACTCATAGGTGTACTAAACCCTAGGAATCTTCTCGGAATAAAGTTACTATGGGTTCGGCGTTAGTCAAGGGAAAACCCGACTAATCCACTCGACTTTTTAGATGAGGGACATAAAATCAGGTTTGTTTGCCCCGCGTGCATAGGATTTGGGACAAACAAGCCTGGTTTTGTCCCAGTAACGATGGGAGGGTAGGTATGCTCATTTCTTCTAAGGGCCGCTATGCCCTCCGACTGATGATCTATATCGCGGCGCTGGGCGACGCCGAGGGCAAGATTGCCCTGCGCGAGGTTGCCGACCGCGAGCATATCTCGCAAAAGTATCTGGAGCAGCTGGTTCGTCCGCTTATGAAGGCGGGCCTGCTTAAGAGCGTGCGCGGCAAGGGCGGCGGCTACATGATGGCCAAGGACCCGGCCGAGGTGCGTGCTGGCGACATCCTGCGCGCCGTCGAGGGCAGCACGGCTCCGGTGGCGTGCGACGGCATCGACAACAGCTGCGCCCGCAGCGACCTGTGTTCCACCGTCAAGTTCTGGCGCGGCCTGGACGAGGTCATCGAGAACTATGTTGACGGCGTGACGTTGGCCGACTTGGCCGCCGTCCCCGAAATCAACTTCGATATTAAGCTGTAGGGGTGCAAATGGCATCTCTCGACAAGGTGTACAAGCAAATCGAAGTTTTTGCTCGGGAATGTGACGCCGAGAAGGTTGTGCTGTTTGGTTCCCGCGCTCGAGGTGACAATTTGCCTAAGAGCGATATTGACATCGCCGTAGCAGGTTGCCGGGATTTCGGCCGTTTCTCATATTTGATCGAGGAGCGTCTTGATACTCTTTTGGATGTAGATGTCGTCAATCTCGACGAGTCCTTATCGCAGCAATTGCTCGATGAAATTGCCAGGGATGGTGTGATTCTGTATGAAAAAATATGAGAACTTTGCCAGCGCCTTGGTGAATCTTGAGGATGCGCCCAATCAGGATCTCAACAATGATTTTGTTCAGAGTGGATTGATTAATAAGTTCAATCTTCAATTTGAACTGAGCTGGAAGCTCCTTAAGCGTCTGCTCGAGTATGAGGGCGCCACGCTTGCCGCGTCGGGGTCTCCTCGTGCCATCTTGAAGGAGTCCTACCGATTCTACGACTTTATTGATGAGGCGGCCTGGCTAGATATGCTCAGAGATCGCAATACGAACGTCCATATCTATGACAACAAGCTCGCTCAAGATTTGATTCAGCGCATCTTGAACGTCTATATCCCTGCTTTCTGCCAGTTGAGGGACGGGTTGATGGAGCGTTACGGCGAGCTTCTGTTGGCGCCCGACGACCAGTTTGTTTAATTTCTTAAGAATTTCGTAATTCCTTAAGATTTCGCGGAGGGTTGTTGCCGTTTACCGAGGGGTTGTTGTGTAACAACGGGCGAGCTGCAATACTTATTTTTATCTTTGCAAACTGAACTTTAACTACACCAATGCAGGGAGGATCTTATGCAGCCCAAGCATTCTGCTATTGTCGCGGGCCTGACGCTGGCGCTTTCGTTTGGCGCCGTTTCCGCGCCGGCACCCGCCGCTGCCGAGGAGCCCACGCCGGGCGTTGCCTCGGATGCCACCGATATCGATAAGGGCCTTTACACCCAACAGTCCTTCTCGGGCGTGCTGAGGTCGGTCCAGGGCGTTTCGTTTGTCAACGTGACTCCCGAGATGAAGTACTTCACCAAATATGAGAGCCATGGCAACTATAACCAGGGCTTTTCGTATGGTGACGGCTACAACGCGCTGGGCTATTACCAGTTCGACCGCCGTTGGTCGCTCATTCCGTTTATGAAGCAGGTCTACAACTACAGCCCCGAAAAATACAGCATGCTCAAGGATGCGATTGATCGCGGCAGCGAGATTTCCAACGCGAACAATCCCATGTCCGAGAACGGTCAGCTCACCGAGCTGGGCCGTATCGCGCAGGAGGCTTTCCAGGGTGCTTACAACACCGATCCTGTTGAGTTCTCAGCACTTCAAGATGCCTATGCGTGCAACTCGTACTATGCGGTGACCGAGGCGTGGCTCAAGAGCGGCCTGGGTATTGATATTTCGGGCCGCGCCGATTGCGTCAAGGGCATGGTGTGGAGCATCACCAACATGTGCGGTACCGGTGGCTGCAGAGACTTCTTCCGCTGGGCGAATCTTTCCAACGATATGTCCGACCGCGAGTTTGTGACGGCGCTCTCCAATAGCGTGGTCAACAATGTCGCCACCAAGTTTTCAAGTCAGCCTCAGTATCATGAGGGCTGGAAGAACCGCTACCGCAACGAGCTGAAGGACTGCTTGGTTTTTATCGCCGAGGATGAGGCTGCCGCTGCGACGCCCGTGCAGCCCGAGCCTACGCCGGTGCCCTCGCCGACACCTGATTCGAATGACGACTCGAGTGACGACGCCAACGATGACAGGATGGATGCGCCCTCGACCGATGCTGACGGTAATGGCTCTGCTGGTGACACTACCAACGACGGCTCTACCCCGAACGGCTCCAATTTGAACGGCTCTGCTGCGGGCGATTCGCCTTCAAGCTCTGCCGGCAATACGGACAGCGACGCTTCTGGTTCGACTGGCGCTGACACCTCTAACTCATCTACCGGCTCGAGCGATTCGTCCGTTGGCACCGGCTCTGATGTAACGCCTGATTCCGATGATTCCAAGGACGACTCGAATAAAGCGCCGGACGCTCCCGTTGCTTCGCCGGACAAGAAGCCTTCTTTCTCCGAGCAGCTTGGTTCTACGCTGGGTTCTTCGCTGATGGCTGGCGTCAATAACGGCTCGGCCCAGAACAAGGACAACTCTGATCAGGTTTCCACGGAAAAGACCGAGGCCGCAAAGGGCGACTCCAAGGACAAGGCTTCCGAGAAGACCGAATCTGATAAGGGTTCTAGCTCTGAGGAGAAGGACGACAAATCTGCTCAGAAGAAGGGCGAGAGCAAGACCGAGGGCGAAAAGAAACAGCCCGAAGACGACGACAAGAGCGGTGCTGACAACCAGGCCCAAGAGCAAAATGACTCCAAGACGGTGACCACTACAACCACGACGACTACAACGACCAAGTCATCTGGCGGTAACATGCCCAAGACGGGCGACCTTATCGTTATGGCGAGCCTTGCCAGTGCAAGCTTGGCCACACTGGGCGCTACGTCTATCGTAAGTGGTAAGCATAAGCTCGATCAGCAGAAGAAAGCTTCTGGGGAGGACGGCTCGGAGGAGTAGCCTCTTGGTTGCTAGATAACTAAAGAGTTGGGACGGGGTCCGGTGCGAATACATTGGGCCCCGTTTTGTTGTGCAACGATTAGTTATGCCCCCTCATACCTCTTGTTGCTACCGTTGCCCGATATGTTTGCGCGGCGACATCGGTATGCGCGAGGCGGTCATTACAATTGGCATCGTGTTGCGATTTAGGGGGAACGTTTTGGTGTCTGAACAGGCAAATGTTGATTGTACTGCTGGCTTTGGCGTGCGCTTGATCGGCTGTGCCGACGATGTGGTTTTGCCCATTGGCATGCACGACTATGCGGAGGCCCTTGGTTGCTGCATGCTGGTTGACAAGACCATGTTTATTGCCGATGTGTTGGACTGCGACGCGTCCGTTGTGGTGTGCTGTCGACCCGAGGGTTTTGGCAAGAGCATGAACTTGTCGATGCTCAGGGCTTTTCTGGAGCGTCCAGCGGTCGGTCGCTCTGGTCAGCGTTTGTTTGCCGATGCTCAGATTTGGGATGCAGACGGCGGGCGCTATCGGGATGAGTACGCTTGCTATCCGGTGATATCGCTGGACTTTTCTGGCGCTGCGAGGCGTGGCCCCGCTGTTGCCGACGTCGTGCGCGATGCTCTTTCGGGCGAGTGCGCCCGCCTGCTGGCGCTTTTGGAGGCTCCAGATTTAGCTCGAGACAAGGTGCGTCACATCGAACGTGTTGCGCGTGGCGCGGCGAGCGAGGACGAGGTCGCCTCGGTGCTTGGCGTGCTCATAGAGCTGCTGGAGATTGCCAGCGATGAGCAGGTTGTATTGCTCGTTGATGGGTACGATGCGGCGTGGTCTCGCCGTGCGAGCGCGAGGGACGCTTCCGACGCCGATCCGGCAGAACTACTTGACCGTGTGCTGTTCGACGCCATTGCCACTGCGCGCGATTCGTTGCGGCTGACGTGTCTGATGGGGGAGTGTCCCGGTCCTGCCGAAGCGGCGCTTTCTTCGCGCGGCTGCTCGTATTGTCTGTCGACGCCGCTTTCGACGTGGTGTGACCGTTGGTTCGGCTTTTCGGATGCCGAGGTCCAGGCTCTGTTGAATCATGCTGGGCGCGAGGAATACCTGGATGATGCGCGTGAATGGCTCGAGGGGTATCGGTTTGGCAGGGCCTATTGCTCGAATCCAGCGCGTGTGATCGGTTTTCTGGACCGAGGCTGCACGGCGCCCGTGCGTGCCGATCTGTATGGATATGCCGATTGCCTGAGTAAGGTAGTTGCCGGGTGGAATCTCGACCGCCTTTCGGTCTTGTTCGATTTGCTCGAGGCCCATGGGTGCGCTGAGGTCCCGCTTTGTTTGGGCACTGCAGAGCCAGATGTCTCGCCTGACGATGGCATGTGGACAGCGCTATATCTGTCCGGTTTCCTGACGACGGATATGACTGAGGAGCCAGAGCATGGCGATCGCCTCCGTGCTTTGCGATTGCCCAATAAAGAGCTTCGCCAGACCTTGCGTCTAGTGATTGTTGAGTGGTTTGAGTGCGCTGCCGAAGACATTCGAGACGTCGATGCGTTTCGCGACGGGCTGTGCCGTGGGAACGAGGATACCGTGAAGCGGGCGCTAAGCCGCATCCTGGGGGATGCGGGAATCGGTGAGACCGACCCAGATAAGCCGCTGCCATATCATCTGCTCTTGCAGGGGCTCTGCTTTGGCTTGCCGGGCTATGCCAATCCTGCTTCGAGGCGAAAGTGTGGCGCGGGTCGCTGGGACATCCAGGTTTTTCCTACGGGCGCTGTGTTCGACATAGCCGATACGATTGGCATGCTGGACGAGCGCCCGCTTATAACGATCAATATGATGTATGACCCCGATGTGGATGCGCTGGGGTTGGAATTGCTGGCCGTGCAGTCGCTACTCGACATAGAGCGCGATGGCATCGACGAAATCCGTGTACCGCGCCCCGGCGTGGGTCGCATGCGCTGGGGGTTCGGTTTTGATGGGCAGCATGTGGCTACGGTGTGCCAGCGGCTTTAAGCGCCGAGATGTTTCCGGCTTCCGTTACTCGGTATCCTTCATGGGCGGCATGGGCTTCCAGTCGGGATCCTTGATGATCTTGCGGGCATCCTTCATGCCGCGGCGCAGCGCCGGAATGCCGGTCTTAAAGCATTTGTCGACCGCGGCCAGGCGAATGAATTCCTTGCAGAAGGTTGCGGCATTGCCCAAGCGGAACAGCATGGGGTGGTAGTCACCGTAGATCTGCATATAGCGAGCGAGGAAGCCTCGGTTGCGCATGATGTAGTAGCGGTTGGTGTCGCTCGTGGAGTTGAGCTGTCGTTTGCCGGCGATGTCCCAGTTAGAGACGGCGCGGGCGCGCTTGAGCACCACGTCGGCAACAACGGCGGCGGGGAAGTGCTGGCTGGCCACGTAGCCATAGCAGGCATCGTCGCCGTAGATAAAGAAACGCGCGTCGGGCAGGCCAATCTTGTCGACCACGCGGCGCGAGAACATGCCGCCCTCAAAGCACAGCTGGTTCATGGCGCGGTAGCCCTCGGGACCCAGATCCCACTTGGCGATGGGGTTAGGGATGCCGAGCGAAAGGATGAGCTGGTACTGCCAAAAGAAAGCGCCGCCGTCAAAGTCCAGGCGCGAACCCTGGATGACATCGTAGCGGTCGGTCCACTTGGCAAGACGCTCGATGCCTTCGGGGATGACGAGCACGTCGTCGTCCATCACCCAGAACCACTGGGCGCCCAGGTCGTAGGCGCATTTGGTGCCGGCGGAGAAGCCGCCCGCACCGCCGCCGTTTTCGAGCTGCGGGGCGTAGATGACACGGTCGGTGCCGCCCTGCGCGTCGGGCTGCTCGGTGTCGATGCCCCACAGATTGGCCAGGCGCTCGTTGAATGCGGTGCACATGGCCTCGGTCTCGCGCGAATTCTCGTTATCGACAATCACGATGCGCCAGGGCGTTGCCGTGAGCTCGGTCATAGAGTCGAACAAGTTGGCCAGGAGTTCCTGGCGCTTGTACGTAACGACGACGATGGCGAGCTTATCGATGGGAGCGGGAAGGGTTGAAGGCATGGGGCAATATATCCTTTCACGCGCGGCGGGCGAGCGCTGCACGGAAGCTATCGAATACGTCCTTGGGACTGTCCTATTGTAAAGGCTCGGCGCACCTTAGCGGCAAGCTTTGAATAAAACGCAGGAACCTGCCATGGGCCCGCCGCATGACGTGGGGCTGCTTTGCCCGCAAGAGGCTCCATAGATTATATAAACGCCCGCTGGCGCGCTGACCCTTTGATACCATGAAACGACAGGTATTTCCTAAGGAGCACATTTGTCTACTAACGCCTCTGGCAGCCCTGTTCTGTCGCTGCTTATTCCCATTTACAATGTTCAGCGCTACCTGCGCGAGTGCCTCGATTCCGCCCTGGCGCAGACGCTCAAGGATATTGAGATCATCTGCATTAACGACGGGTCGACCGACAACTCGCCGGCGATTATCCGCGAGTATATGGAGCGCGATAGGCGCGTCAAGATGATCGACAAGGCCAACAGCGGCTACGGCGACTCGATGAACCACGGTCTGGAGATGGCGCGTGGCAAGTACGTTGGCATCTTGGAGTCCGATGACTTTATGGCGCCCGACGCACTCGAAAAGCTTGTCTCGGCTGCCGATAGCAATAATGCCGACTTTGCGAAGGCGAACTTTGATTTCTACTGGTCTAAGCCCGAGGAGCGCCGTTCGCTGCACGAGATGTTTAAAGCCAAGGACTGTGGCAAGCCAGTGCACCCGAGCGATACGACGCAGTTCTTTAAGCAAAAGCCGTCGATTTGGTCGGCCGTGTACCGTCGCGATTTTCTTGAGCGCAACGGCATTACGTTCCTGCCGACTCCGGGGGCATCCTTTCAGGACACGTCATTCGCCTTTAAGGTGATCGCGTGCGCCGATAAGGCTATTTACCTGCATGATGCTGTTTTGTCGTATCGACAGGACAACGAGAATTCCTCGGTCAATTCTTCGGCTAAGGTCTTTTGCGTCAATACCGAGTATGCCGAGATTGAGCGTTGGATTCGAGAGGATTATGCCCGCGACCACGCAAGCGTCGATGTCGCGCGCATGCTCAAGTTCAATCAGCTCATTAAGTACGATTCGTACATGTGGAACTACGTGCGCCTGGCGCCTAAGTTCTATAAGGAGTTCCTGATGCAGATGGCCAAGGAATTTCAGGCGGCCTTGGACGCCGGGGACTTTTCGCTTGACGACCTCAAGCCGTGGAAGCGCGCGAATCTCGCTGCCATCCTCAAAGATCCTGAGGGCTGGGTTGACGAGCATTCGAGTTTTGCGACGGATGGTGCCTTGGGGCGTGCTAAGTATTACGCCTCGGTTGGAGGCCCAGGCGTGGTTGCTGCCTTCCTCATCGAATCGCTGAGGGGGTAGGTCGGCATGGGAGAGGCCTCGTGTCCTAAAGCTACCATTGTCGTCCCCGTTTACAACTCTACGCGCTCGATTCAGCGATGCCTCGATTCGCTGTTGGCCCAGTCCGAGCGCTCGATTCAGGTTGTCTGCGTCAACGACGGTTCGACTGATGATTCGTTGAACGTGTTGCGCCAGATCGCGCAGGCCGACGATCGCGTACTGGTGATTGACCAGGAAAACGCGGGCGTCTCGTGTGCTCGAAATGCCGGCATCGATGCCGCCGAGGGCGAGACCGTCTTTTTTGTGGACGCCGACGATTACATCGATGCCCAGACGATCGAGCGCGTGCTGCATGCCATGGAATCTGCAGATGCCGAGGCCGCCGTTTTTGGCGGCGTCTGTGAACCTGCCGATGCTGCTCCCAAACGCGTCCAGCAACTCATGAGCCCCAAAGCTGGTACCTTCGGCGCCCGTGATCCCCAACTGCTGTTCCATTCGAATGCGCAGCCCTATGCCTGCCGTGCGGCTTTTTCGCGCGAGCTGCTCAATCGCGAAGGCATTCGCTTCGCTCTCGGTCTGGCTTTGGGCGAGGACGTCGTCTTCCAATTTGCGGCTTATGCGCTTGCCCACAAGACCGTCGTCATGCCGGACAAGTTCTACCACTACGTGATGGAGAGCGAATCGGCGACGCACGAGTTCAACAGTGTCGAGGCTCGCGCCAAAAAGCTCGATGCCCATATGAGAATGCTCGAGGAGGTCTTGGAGGACTGGGCGGGCTACGGTCTTATGGACCTGTGTCCCGGCGAGCTGATCACCTGGTTCCTGGACCTTATCGTGTTTGATTTGGCGCGCTTGGATTCCGATGACTTCCATCGCGTGACGGCTCGCGTCAACATGGACCTCACGACGTTTTTGGGAACGGAGTGGGCGGATATGCCTGCTAAGGGCGCCGTTCGCCGTGTTGCCCGCAAGCTCGTTGCGGCGACCTCGGGCGTTTCGATGGCAGATGCCACGCTGTTCTATCTTTCGACTCGCGGTCTCAAAGCCTGCCTGGAGCGCTTTGTATAATTCCAAGCGCTGCCGCCCGCCGCAACCCGGCTGCTAAAATAACCCTGTTACACGCTATTCAACGGGAGGTTCTCTTGCAGAACTCTGATACCCCTAAAGTTTCGCTGCTTGTGCCCATTTGCAATGTCGAACGCTACCTGCGCGAGTGCCTTGATTCCGCCGTGGCGCAGACGCTTAAGGACATCGAGATCATCTGTATCAACGACGGCTCCACCGATAGCTCGCCAGATATCATCTGCGAGTACATGGAGCGCGACCCCCGTGTAAAGATGATCGACAAAGCCAACAGCGGCTACGGCGACTCGATGAACCGCGGCCTGGAGATGGCGCGCGGTGAGTACGTGGGCATTCTTGAGTCCGACGACTTCATGTTTGAGGATTCGCTCCAAAAGCTGGTCGCCAAGGCCGATGCTGAGCATGCCGATGTGGTAAAGGGCGACTTTTACCTGTATTGGTCCACGCCCAGCGAACGCCGTGAACTGTTTGGGATTATCGACGAGCATATGACGGGCGCCGCGTATCGCCCCGTCGATCGCCCGGGCATCTTCTACCGCAAACCTTCCATTTGGTCGGCTATCTATCGGCGCGAGTTCCTCAACGACAATCAGATTCGGTTCCTCCCCACGCCGGGTGCCTCGTATCAGGACGCAGGCTTTAACTTTAAGGTTTGGGCTTGCGCCGAGCGTGCCGCGTTTATTACGGACCCCATTTTGTGCTATCGCCAGGATAACGAGAAGAGTTCCGTTAATTCGCCCAACAAGGTGTTTTGCGTGTGCGACGAATATGCCGAGATGCAACGTTTTTTGGACGAGCGTCCCGAGCTCAAGGTTCAGCTCCAGGGCATTTTAATGCGCATGAAGGTCGATACGTATCGTTGGAATGATGAGCGTCTGGTCGATGAATTGCGTGAGCAGTTTTGGAAGAAAGCCTCGTCCGATCTCAAGGCCGATTGGGATGCCGGTCGCTTTGACCTGTCGCTGTTTGATCCGCGTGGCGAGACCGACTTGCGCCTGATGGTCAAGTCGCCCCGCGCCTATATCGATTCGCGCTTTGACTTTAAGAAGCCCGGCAAGCTCAATACGTTTAAGCACTACTTTAAGATTGGCGGCCTGCCGCTGGTCTGGCGCGTGCTGACGTATCAGCGCACCTACGGCGACAACCCGCACCCTGATGACGTTCCGGCCGCACTGTAGGAGCGAGTGATTATGGTTACCCCCAAGATTTCCGTTGTCGTTCCCATCTATAAAGTGGAGGAGTGCCTGGCCTGGTGCCTGGACTCCCTGCTTGCGCAGGATATGCTCGATTGGGAGGGCGTGCTGGTCAACGATGGCTCACCGGATGGCTCGCGCGATATTGCGGCCGCTTATTGCGAAAAGGATGCGCGCTTTACGCTGGTCGATAAGGAGAACGGTGGCCTGTCGAGTGCACGTAATGCAGGCATCGCTGCGTCCACGGCGCCTATCGTCACGTTTTTGGATTCCGACGACCGGTTTACGCCCGATGCATGCCGCGTGATCGTCGATGCCTTTGAGTGCGAGGACTGCGACGTTTTGACCTTTGGCGCGAACCCGTATCCGCTGGAGGCGGGGTATCCGTGGCTTAACTATGTGCTGAGCCCACGCGATGTGTCATTTGCGGGCTATAGCACCGACCTGCTGTTTAAGGAGGCATCTCGCCCCTTTGCATGGCGCACCGCCTGCAAGCGTGAGTTTTTGCTGGGCAACGGGATCGTGTTCGACGAAACCGTTAAGTATGGCGAAGACCAGGTCTTCGATTTTGCCGTGTACGGTCGTTCGCACAAGACCGCGCTTATCTCGAACAAGCTGTATGACTACCGCGTGGCGCGCAAGGGCTCGCTCATGGACACCATGCGCTATGACGACGAGACGCGCCTGCTGGAGCACGTGAAGATTTACTCCGCGGTGCTGGCTGACTGGCAGCGCGACGGTCTCGATGCTCAGCATGCCGATGACCTGGCGTACTTCCTCTGCGATCTGGTGCTGTACGATGCGCTCAGGTTGCTTGGCTCGGACTGCGGCAAGGTGTTTGCTGCCGTCGCCGCGGCCCTTTCCGGTTCTGCCGTGGGCAGCGATGCTGCGCTCGCACAATGCGCTCCTTCTGTTGCTGCTATGGTGCGTGCAGCGCTTACCAGCAAGACCCCCAATGCCCGTGAGTGCAAAAAGCTCATGTTCGATTACGACGTCTTGAGGTTTGGGCGCTTGGGCGCCTGCAAACGCATGGCAGCGAACGCCCTGGGAAAGCGAGAAGTGTAGATGAGTATCAAGCGTTTGGCACTTTGCCGCAGCCAGGGCCGTCTTTTTGTGCTGCTTCGTTTTGCCGGTCAGGATGTCGCCGCGCTTATTGAGCGGGAGGGTTCTCAAGCGTTTGCCCATGCGACGACGAGCGGTTCTTGTGTGCCGTCGCTGGTACTCCCGGTCGATCATGGCCGTGTGCTGGCGCTTTGCCCTTCCGTTTCCGATTACGAGCGCGAGCTCGCCGTCTTGGTGCTTCCGTTTTTGGATGGCTCGTCGATGAATGTCGTTTTTGCATCCGGTGGCCAAAGGTTGGGCTCCATTCGCCTCGATAGCCGCGTGGCCAAGCTGGAATCCAAGATTAACTACAAAGCAAAGCCTGCGCTGTGCGCACTTATCCGCGATGCGCAGCGTGGTGAACACTGCGGTCGCTACGAGATCGATGCCATTCGCTATTTGCCGGCAGACGCCGGCGCGGTGTGGCGCTATGAGGTTACTTGGGCGGGAGACTCCCAGTGCGTGCCTGAGCTTCAGATCTTCGATACGCATATGAATGCCATCGATGCTACCGTGCATGTGTTTGAATCGCAGGTCGATGTGCCGCAGCAGAATGGATGCCGTGTCAATAAAACGTATCTGAGCGTTGAGATGCCTCAAGATATACGAGATTTTGTCGCGATTGTGAGCGATTCCACAGAGCAGATCCAGAGCGGGTTTTGCGCCATGGATGGTCGCCTGTACAACGGCATGGTCGACGACAGCTGGAACCGCATGAAGGATGCACGCGCTGATGACGCAGCTTATCGACGTTGGTTTGAGCAACATCGCGCAAAGCCGGGCGATTTGGCGTGCCAGCGTGTCGCTTCGGCGGCCTTTGCCTATAGGCCGCTCGTGAGCATTGTGGTGCCGTGTTACAAGACTGATCGGGTTTACCTGCGCGAGCTGCTGGACTCGGTGATAGCCCAGAGCTATGACAACTGGGAATTGCTGTTCATGGACGCCTCGCCCGAATGGGATGCGGTGGCCAATCTTGCGGCAAGTGCCAACGACGAGCGCGTTCGTCGCATTGGGCTGCCCGGCAACGGCGGCATTGTGGTCAACACCAACGCAGGTATTGAGCAAGCGATGGGCGACTACGTCGCGTTCTTGGACCATGACGACATTCTGGAACCGGACGCGTTATTCCAGTATGTTTCCGCACTGAATAAGGCGGCCGAGGGCGAGCGTCCCCAGGTCCTGTTCTGCGATGAGGACATGTTCCAGAAAACTGGGGAGTGGGGCCAGCCGGTCTTTAAGACCGTACTCAACGTCGACCTGCTCTATAGCCATAACTGCGTGACGCATTTCCTGATGGTGGAGAAGGCGCTCATCGATCACATTGGTTTGTCCCCAGAGGACGTTGCGGGCGCCCAGGACTACGACTTGACGCTTCGCTGCCTTGTAGCCGGCGCGCGCTTTGAGCACGTTGCGCATGTGCTGTATCACTGGCGCGTTCATCCGGGATCGACCGCCGACGGTTCTGCCGATAGTAAGCCGTATGCTATTGAAGCCGGGCGCCTTGCGCTGCAGCGCCACTTTAACGCGCTGGGCATTTGCGGAACGGTCGAGGAGACCGAGACGCCGTTTGTCTACCGTATGCGCTATGCGCTGCCAAAGCCTGCGTCGCTGGTGAGCATTGTGATTCCCACCAAGGATCACGTCGAGACGCTCGACGCCTGCGTGATGTCGATCGCCCAGAAGGCCACGTATGCCAACTACGAGATCGTCTTGGTGGAGAACAACAGCGAAGACCCGGAGACGTTTGCGTATTACGAAACCCTTCTGGAGCGCATAGCGGCTGCATCTGGTGGCAAGGGCACGGCGCGCGTTGAGTGGTGGCCGGGCGAGTTCAATTACTCCCAGATCATCAACTTTGGCGTTGAGCATGCCAAGGGCGACTATCTGCTGCTGTTGAACAACGATACCGAGGTCATAAGCCCCGGCTTTATTGAAGAGATGATGGGCTATCTGATGCGTCCCGATGCGGGCGTGGTGGGCGCCAAACTCTATTTTGCCGATCATCTGGTGCAGCATGCCGGCATTTTGGTTGGCGTGCGCGGCGCACTTGCCCATGCCAACCAGGACTTCTCGGCAAAGCGCGAGGGATACCTTGCCCGTGCTGTACGTCCCGGCAACTTTAGCGCCGTAACGGGCGCCTGCCAGATGGTTCGTCGCGACGTGTTTGAGCAGGTCGGAGGCTACAACGAGGAGTTCGCCGTCGGCTTTAACGACGCGGACTTTTGCCTCCGTGTGCGGGAGGCGGGCTACCGTACCATCTTTACGCCCTATGCCGAGCTGTACCACTACGAGTTTACCTCGCGCGGCAGGGAAGAGGCCAACGAGGAAAAGCTGCGCCGCTGGAAGCGAGAGCAGGCACTGTTCATGCAGCGCTGGCCGGAGTTCTTCCTCGATGGCGATCCGTGGTTGGGGCCAAACCTATCTGCCGAGAGTGAGTATTTCTCGGTCTAAGGCAATGGGTTTAGGAAGTCCTGAACTTTCTTTCGCTATGAGCTTGGAAGAAAGCAATGGTGGACTACTAACTAAGTCATATTACGAAAGCTCGATACTTCCGCGATAAGTTTATACAAGCTTATACAGCTCGATATTATTCGATATAAGTAGATATCGCACTTGCCTTTGCCGGCTTACCCGCCGGCGTTATGGATCTTATTAACGGCAAGGCGCTTACGTTCTTGCGTCGTGCCCTCTCCGAAGATCTGGCGCCTATCAACCAGGTGGAGGTAGCGCTCTCTATGGGCGATAGCTTTGTCGCGACTGGTTTGACCATAGAGGACGATCTTCTGTCGAGAGCCGCTAAGGCCACTAAGGGCTATGCCTATCTGGTGCAACTGGTCGGTTACTCCATTTGGCAACGCGCCAACTTGCATCGTGCCAAAAGTGCCATTGTGAGCGAGGGCGACGTCACCGAAGGCATTGCGCTGGCAGAGGCTCGTTTTCACGATGTTGTTCACGAGCCCGCGATTTCTGGACTTGGACTCAACGATATCAAATACCTTTTGGCCATGTGCGAGGATAAGCAGCAGTCCAAATCATCTGAGATTGCTAAACGCATGGGTATAAAGACCAATGAGGTCAGCTCTATTAGGGCTAAGCTGCTTCAAAGAGAGGTTATTCAAGCTCCGCAGAGGGGCTACGTGCAGTTTGCCGTGCCGGACCTAGATATCTATCTGCGAGAGAACGCCGCGGAGATTCTCGAGCGGTTCTAAATCGAGGCATGAATAGCCGCCGGTTAACTGCCCTTGTCGACTTGGATCGCGTCCCCCCAATCTAGTAGACTCTGAACCGTTGCTAGATTGGGGGGATTTTCCATGAAACGCTCCATGAAACGAGTTTCCGGGGCCGTTCGGATGCCGTGGCGCAGCAGGGACTTGAGCTTCTCGGCGAACACCTGCTCTTTCGAGTTCGCAAGCAGGCAGACGCCCTCCTGCCGGTGTGCCACGTCGAACCACAGCTCGTCCTGCTCCATCGCAGCGCTCGCGTGGACCCCCAGGTCGAGCTTCGTGTCGAACGTGCTGCGCCCGTCGCTGACCTTGAGGTTGACGCGCCTGCCCTTGTAGTCCTGCTGCGACAGCTCCTCTATCTCGCCGGCGATGCGGACGGTTACGCCGTCGCCGAGGTTCGAGAGGGCGGACACAAAGGAGCGAATGGAGGCGTCGGTCATCGGGTACCGCACGAAGTCGAGGTCTATGTCCTGGGTTGCGCGGCGCCCGCTCCCCGACAGCGCGCACATCAGGACCCCTCCCTTGACCGTCACTCGGTCGCGCATGCCGGATGCCGCCAGCTTTGAGAGGATCACGTCCTGGCAGACGCGCGCGGTCGCGTTGAGGCAGGAGTAGCCCTCCTCGCGCTCGTAGCGCGCCCTCATCTCGTTCAGGTCCATCAGAATACCTCCTCCATGGCGCGCTCGAGGTGTGCCTCGCCGTGCGGGATTGCCTCCGCGTAGTCCTGCAGCCTGTATATGTCCAGCCGCTCCGACCGCCTGCGGAACGAGGCGACGGCCTCCCGGTAGAGGTCGTAGGGCAGCTTGTTGCGCGAGCGCATGAGCTCGAGGAGCATGCGCTCGGGGTCGTAAGCGGCAAGCTCGGTCCCGTCCACCGAGACGGTCGACCTCCCGACGCCCAGCCATCCCTCCGGGATGAAGTGCTGGCGCACGGCGGCGTCGCGTATCTTGGTCCCACCGCGCTTCGTGGCCAGGTCGATCCGGTCGGGGGGCGCGGTCACGAGCCCGTGGGCGTAGAGCGCGGTCTGCCCGGTCAGGATGCCCCCGGGGTAGCGCTTCGCGATCACGGCGAGGGCGTCCTCGTCCCGGTTGGTCGAGTACATCCCTCGGCCGACGGGGTGGAGCGTCCCTTCCGACACCGCCTTGCGAACGCGGTACCTGCTCCCGAGTTCAGCCAGCGCCTCCCGGTAGGTGATCACCATGCCGACCTCCCCTCGAAAGCCATATAAGCCTACATCTGATGACAATTGTAGGCTTATATGGCTTTTCATGGAACGACTCATTGTGGCACCTCCCTCGCCATGACGGTGCCTTACTTTGATGGCCCTTTCCTCGTTTGCATCTGCTATATGAAGGAACGTCGATTCTGGTGCTCGGGCGAAGGCGCTACGCGATGAAATTCTCCACCAGCGTAACCATGGAGTCCTTCTCGCTTGGGTCAGAGAGGGCAATCATGAGCGTCATGGCCGCGAGCGCGTTGCCCTCCACGCGGAGTCTTTCGCCGTTGCGCAGTATCCCGTTCTTGTCGAGGAAGTGAATGAAGAGCGCCGCTGCAGAGCGCTTGTTGCCATCCAAGAATGGATGGTCCTTCACTACGAGGTAGAGAAGGTTGGCGGCCTTTGCTTGAACGGAGGGATATAGGTCTTGGTCGCCAAAGCCCTGATAGAGGGCGCTGATGATTCCGGCGAACTGGTTGTCCCGCTCTCGTCCGAACAGGGTGGACGACGAGTAGAACGGTAGGCTGCGGACGACTTCGAGGGCTTCGGTGTAACCGAGCTCCCAGTTGGGCTCGTTGCCCTGGGGCGCCTTCATCCTTCCCGTGTCGTATTCATCGAGCAGAGTCAGGCTCGGAAGGTACTTCTGTAGAATTTCTGCCGCACCGGAGAGTTCCGGAGTACTCGACCTCTCGAGGACCTTGAAGACCGTTCCGAGCGCCTCGAGTCTCTTTTGGTTGATGGAGTATCCCTGGAGTAGATGCTGCTTGAGCACGCCATTTGCCCACCGGCGGAAGTACACGCCCTGCTGAGACTTCACGCGGTAGCCAACCGAGATGATCATGTCGAGGTTGTAGTGCTCGACCTGACGTTTGACCGTTCTTGTTCCCTCTAAGCGAACTATTTCAAAAAATGAAATAGTTCGAATTCCGGCAAGCTCTTCCTTTGCTGCGGAATGAATGTGCTTGGAGATAGTCGGCACTCCGCGCCCGAACAACGTCGCCATCTGCTGCTGGGTTAGCCAGACCGTATCGCCGTCGACGCGCACGTCAAGGTGGACTGCGTGGTCGGGGTCCTCGTACAAAGCGATCTGCTGGCTTGCGTTGGAATTGTCCATGATGTATGCCCCTTCGGTTTAGTCGACATGCTATGATCCGCACGCCGGAGGACGAGTGGTTTCAACATGCCGGTATTGCGTAGCTTCAACCGGCATCCCGCCGGTCAGTCGGCGTCGCGTGCGCCGGCTAAGCCAGGGTCGGGGCAGCGGGGATCCGCGGCGCCGGCGCTTCGTACCATTGGGGGCCTCCGAAGCGACTTTCACTCTGTCTTATTCTGGTAGATACAGTGTACCACGAAACGCGAACATGCGTACGTATTTCTGTTTAAATTTTAGCTGGACGCGGCGGTGTGTCGTCCTCTGCCTTGTTCTCCGAAGCCAGCTGTATTCCGGGCCGCGGTTCTACAAGGCAGGGGGTAGTCAGATGGATAGGATTATCCTTCTCCTACTTCTCTTGACCTTCCTGGTCATCCTGAGCAAGTAATGGGCTTTAGTGGGTGCCAAGCTCTACTTTGCTGGCCATCTGGTTCAGCTAGCTGGCATTGTGGTCGGCGTACGCGGCGCCCTTGCCCATGCCAACTGGGACTTTTCGGCAAAGCGCGAGGGATATCTTGCCCGTGCCGTGCACCCGGGCAACTTCAGCGCCGTTACGGGCGCCTGCCAGATGGTCCGTCGCGACGTTTATGAACGGGTTGAAGGCTGCGACGAGAAGTTTGCCGTCGGTTTTAACGATGCGGATTTTTGCCTGCGCGTATGGGGGCTACCGCACCATCTTTACACCTTATGCTGAGCTGCACCACTACGAGTTCACTTCGCGCAGCAGGGAAGAGGCCAGCGAGGAAAAGCTGCGCCGTTGGAAGCGCGAGCAGGCACTGTTTATGCAGCACTGGCTGGAGTTCTTCTTGACGGGTGATCCGTGGCTGGGGCCGAACCTTAGCAGCGAGTGCGTGTATGGTGCGCTGAAAATTACTGTGCTTGTTCTGGCTTGTTGCTAGGCGTAGCGCGCGTCCCGCCGGTTGAGAAGCTCGCAGTAGTTCGACACCGCCTCTACCTGCGGCGCCTGCTCCTGCGGCTCCTCCGGCTGCCCTTGCTGCCCTGCGGCTTACCATCCTACTCACTCACGTATGACTCCCGTGCCCCGAGCGGGCAAAAGGAAATGCCCACAACGTCTCCGTTGCGGGCATTCTCCGGGCCGGCCACAAATAGCTTTATCGAATCCGATTGCTCTTCATCATCCGGATCGTTGGCGTCTCGTCGGCAAAGTCATCGTCTATCTGTAGTTCAAGGGGCACCGTAATGGAGCTTCCCAGCGCGGTCGCGGTTCCCGGGGCGAATGCGGGAAGGCGCATGACCTGGCCATTTGATATGGAAGGGATATTGCGGCGAACGTAATCGAGGTCGTAAGAGTTCTGAATGCGGTGGATTATGAAGGTTCCCGTCTGAGAGAGCACGACGCGGGAAAGCTCACTGGGGATTTGGCTGATGGCGGTAAGGTAAATGCCAAACTTACGGCCCTCCCGTGCAATTCGATTGAACACTGAGTCGTCTGTCAGGTCTGCATCCCTGATATAGCGATGCGCCTCGTCAAAAATGAGATAGATAGGTGTCGAGGAGCCTCTTCCTGCATCTAGGCTAGCCTGAAAGAGGGTGCGCGCAACGTAGTGGGAAAACAACTTCAATCCTGACTCGTCGATTATCTGAGATACGTCTAGCACAAGAATGCCATGCCCCTTGTTTAAGAGGGCAGCAATTGACTCGCCCCGCTCAAGTGAGAAGAGGTCTTGCGAATACCTTTCCCTAAGGTTTCTAAGCTGAGTAACCAGCCCCTCTGAATACGACCTTATCTGACGGTTGCCCCGCACTTCTTCTTCGTCGAACACGAAGTCAAGCGCATCAACGACGTCAGAGATTGAGACCTCGCTTTTAGGTTTTTCGTACTCACATAAGATGCGTTCGATATTGGGAAGTCCATCGGACATGTATTCGTCCTCGATGAACTCCTTCAAAAGGGACTCAAGCCCTTCGACGACATCTTTCGATATGTTTCCGTATTCCAGGTTGAAAGACACTAACAGGTTATGAGCGGTCTGAGGGCGAGAGAAAGGTCCGGACTCGCGTTCGAGAATCTTGTTAAGTTCTCCCTCAATCGGCTGGTAATACTTTGAGACCTGAAACTTCCTCGCTGCGTGGCTATCGATGCTCGTGTCCCGAATTGCGGTATATGCAAAGGCAGCAAATAGCTTCTTCTTGCCCTCCTCGTTGAGGTGGGAGTATCTCACGGCCCTCTCAAGCAGAGGTTTCTGGATGCGTCGCGAGGGGTCGAGAATAGCTGACCAGTCATCCATCGACAACTCTCCGGGCGCGAGGTGGTACTCATCAGCGCCGATTCGTCTCGTGCAGCCGTAACCGCCGCGCGTGAGAAAGTCATAATCGCCGTGCAGATCGAAGACGAAGAATCGGGGCTCTGCATCGAGCGCGTCCTCGGCATCTAAGAGCGATGCCGCCCTATCAAGCAGGAGCCGCGCGGTTGAGGACTTTCCCGAGCCGGTATTACCGAGAATAGCGAGATGACCAGAGAACAGGGAATCGATATCAAAAGTGGGTCTTACTGAATCGTACCCAGCGAGGGACCCAATCTCGACTCCTTCCCGCACGCAAAAGACCCTCTTGAGGATTGATTCATCGCAGGCATAGACATTGGAGCCGACCATGGGGAGGTCTACTACGCCGGGCACGTAGGAAGATCCTTCAATCTCTCCAATGGGGACGGCGGTGAAGATATAGCTCGTGCTAAACCTCGACGAAGGCTGGTCGGAATACGGCCTCTCGGCCTCTTCTACGGAAGTCACGCGAAAAATGATCTTTGTCGAGATAGAGAGATAGGAAAAGAGATATTGATTGAGCCCGTTTAGATGCCTTGGCTCGCCATCGAGCATCCGGTCTGAAAAGTCGGAACGTGATGCGCGTAGTCTTATCTTCTCCTGATCCATATAGCAGATGGTGCCGATGAACCAACCCGGATTGGGAACCTCATTAGTCATTCTTGTCACCAAGCCCCAAAGATCCAGATGCCACATCGTCTCCGAAGGTGATCTCGGGCCCGATAAAGTCAGCAAATTCCGAGAAGTATAGCGGGCGCTTGCGGTCCAGTTCCCTTTCACTTGGATATACGAAATAGGTGTTCGCGCCACCTGCCTTATCGTAGAACACACGTGTAGGGGAACCGACATCTGCTTCTGCCGGGTTGCCGATAAAGGCGAGGAGCGTGAAATCGGGCCTCGCAAGAGCCTGGCTGATAAGGTTTGATATGTGAGAGTCCGCGAAGCTGAATCCACAAGTCAGAAGGACTGTGTTGGGGACGGCGAGGGCATTTACGAACTCGCGGAACATATCGCTATAGGGGGAGCCCTGGGTCAAGGCGTATTTGGAAGTCATCGGGGCGATAAGTTGTCTGTCGCCTTGGTACTCGTCGGTGATGTCGGGAAACCTGGGGACCCTTACGACGTTTCCGTCATAAATCCTCCAGTTGATGGACCCGTGCATCTTGTAAAGGCGAAAGAAGGGGTTCACCGGTTCGTAGTGATCCCTGAATCTCTCGTCGAGGTCAATCGGCCTGCGATGGTATTCCCGCGGGTTGAATGTGGGTATCAGCCCGTTCGAGAACCCGTCCACATAGGCGTAGCCGCTCGATTCAAGGGCCATCTCATGAAATAGGTCGTAGTTTGTTGTGAAGAGATTAACGACGTCGAAGGCAGCTTGACCACCGCGCGCAAGGATCTGTCGCGATACGCCAAGTCCCTGAACAAACTTACGATAGCTATCAAGGACGTCGGAGTGCTCCGCGCTGTATTTGATGTCGACGGACTCGAGAAAGGCCTTGCGAACTGCATCGGAAACCCTCTTGTCGTCATCGGCGCTATCTAGAGAGCCCTCGATGCGCTGACTCAGCCACGAGAGGAGGTTCTCTATGTTCGAGTACTTCGCAGGGTCTTCGTTATCTCGACAGGCAATTTTAGTTATCCGACTTTCCAGAAGGATAGATAGATCGGGATCGTTGAGCTTGAGGTCCGCTCGCAAGTTCCTGAAGGTTTCACCCATCAGGGGAATGGCCGGAGTAGATGCGCCAGAGCCGATAAGCGTGGCTAGGTTAATCGACCTGGAAAGAATGCCTTGAACAAAATGTCTGGCTTCTACCGCGTTTACCTCACGCCTTGTTGCACCCCTCTGCAAGGTAAAAAGGGGTTTGGAGGATTCTTTCTGCATATCGGAGGACACGTTGCCCGGTATGTTTATTGCGTTGTCAGACATGTATGCTCCCAATAAACTCAAGAACTCCTGCTCGAACGCGCCCGGGAACTGAAACATCCGCTCCTTGCCCCCGATGCTCACGTAGATCGAGCCGCCGTCTATCCTCGTCACGGTGCCGGCGCCCCATGCCTTGTGGCGCACCTTGCACCCGGCTCCCAGTGCGTTCAACTGGGCCTTGTTCGACGCCGGCCGCGCCGCTGTCGGCCGCGGTTTTCGGCTTCTCTGCGCCAGCCTTTCTCGCCGCGACGGCACCGTGTATGCAGTCGGTCGCGCTCTTGCGGTAGCGCGAGGCCACCACGGAAAGCTTGCGTCGCAGCACCTCAGCGAGGAAGTTGCCGTTGTCGTACGGCGGCTCCAGGAACCGGGAGTCGATGCGCTCCGTCTCGGATTTCACCATGTCAAGCATGGCGTTCACCTCGCACTCGTTGGTGAAGACCTCGCCAACGTCCTGAACGCGCTCCTTTGATTTACCCTGTACAGCCAAAAAACACCCCTTAGCCCATGCCGGCGGATCAGAAAACCGCAGCATAAAACACTAGTGAACAATTCTAACAGAAGGTGCGGACGCAATATTGCATCTGTTCCCAAGCGGAGCCTTTGCAGCAACCGTCACGGGACGCAGGCCAACCGTTCATTATTATGCCCCCCCAGCGGAGCAACCACTGCCACGTGCTCGCCCGTCTGGGGCCGCCCGCGCCGAACTTGCGTTCGCTCCGGGTGCCGAGCTGGGTCGGTCGCGCCGCGGGCCGCCCATGCGCGTGGAATGGCCTCGTAGCCGAGTCCCAGGTACGCGAGCACCGGTGTCGCCGCCGCGCCCGCGATGCCCAGCCAGAACGCCAGCGGCTTCGTGCGGACCCTCCAGTTGATGCCCATAGGTCTTCTCCTTCCATGGGCAATTCAAAGGGGCTGGTCGCCTGCGCGCCGCGGAGGAGGCGCAGGTACAGCCCGTACGTGGGCGAGGTCTACGTGGCGCCTGGGAACACCTGCCTGGACGAGAGGGGCAGACACCGCTTCGCGGCCAGCCAAACGGGCTGTGGGTCACAGGCATCACGGAATTCCGCATCCCCGCCGGCAAGTGCACCTCTCGCCGGCGATCAATTGCTTCAACGGAATGCCCGTCGGCTGGTCCATCGGCACGCCCCCGAACGCGGTGCTTGCCAACTCATCGCTCCTGCGGGCCTGCTCGCAGCTTGCGTATGGTGAGCACCACTGGGTGCACTCCGACCGCGGCAGCCATTACCGGTGGCCCGGTTGGATCGCCATCTGCGATGGGCACGGCATCGTGCGCTCGATGACGAGGAAGGGGTGCTCACCCGACAATTCAAGGGCGGAGGGCTTCTTCGGCAGGCTGAAGGTGGAGTCCTTCCACGGAAGGGGCTGGGACGATGCTGGCATGGGGGAGTTCATGGAGATGCCGGACGCCTATCTGTTCTGGTCCCGCGACAAGCGCCGCAAGAGCGACCTGGGCTATATGAGCCCGATGCAGTTCCGAAGAAGCCTAGGTCCTGTAGCGTAGGAACACAGTCCGGGGTTTCCACTGCAGTCCCCGGTGTTCAGTTTAGCCTTGACAGAAGCAGTCCACCTGGAGCGCAACGTCGCGGAGTGGTGCCGCCACAAGCGCGTCGGGGGCGCCACCGTTGCCGCGCTGAAGGCCGCCTTCATGGACAAGCTCGGTAAGGTCGCGTAGGATATCGGCCGACAACGGCCCTGGAGGGGCTTACACCACTTTTCGTGACACAACTTGCCCTCCAGGTGTAATTGGCTAAATTGTTGGTATGCGGGATACGTTAGCGACTCATAAAAGTTGCACGGTTGATGGGGGAGAGTTTGGGACGTTCAAAAGGGCGCAATTCAAAGGTTGAGCTTCTGCGCATCATCTCGATGTGGTTCATAGTGGCTCATCATTTCGTGATTCATAATGCTGAGCCTATTTCCGTTTTCCCCGGGACCGTTGCACGCATGGTACTGCACGGCGTGTTGTACCCTTCGGGGCGTATTGCCGTTGCCGTGTTTTTTATCATTACGGTGTGGTATCTGGCCGACGCGCAACTGACACTTAAGGGTCAGCTGCGAAGGGCTTGGACCCTGCTGGGGCAGATGCTCTTTTACAGTGTGCCGCTCGTCCTGTACTTTGGCGTGTTTAATGCGGGGGATGGGCTGCAAGCTGGAGAGCTGATGGCTGCCGTCTTTGCTCCGCTCGCCTCGCTGTGGTGGTTTCCTACGGTGTATATTCTGCTGATTCTTGTGGCACCCTATCTGTTCGACGGGTTGCGTGCGTTGACGAGCCGGCGGCTGGGCGAGCTCTGTATGCTACTGGTCGTGCTATATGGGGTCTTGCCCGTTGTGCCGTATTCGACAATTGGTGGCTTTGTTTCCTCCCTGACGGGTCAGACGGTCGTGATCGCGTGCGTGACATGTTGGTTTAAGTGGCATTATTGCGGTGGGGCGGGTCCGAGGGTTTTGGTGCTGCCCGTTCTTTCGTACGTTGCTGTGTACGTTTGCTACTTTGTGGCTCAAAAGGACGTGCTCCTTTTGAGCGCTTTCGCTTCCAGCGTGTACGGATCGGTGGTGACTAATCCTGGAAGCCTCTTGTCGCTTGCGATCGCACTTCCGGTGTGCTTGTTTGTCTTTAATGCTCAACCTGCGCATTGGCCTGCTGTCAATTACTTGGCCACGTTGTCGTTTGGCGTGTACCTTGCCACGGACAGCGCGTACATGCAGGAGCTGCTGTGGAAGAACTTGCTTGTGTTCTCCCACTGCCACCCAGCGTGGGGGCTGCTGTCCGTAATGCTTGTAGTGACCGGCGTGTATGTTGTCGCGTCCTGCGTCGAGGCGATTCGACAGGTTCTGTATCGGGCGCTGTTCAAGCATCCGGGTAGGGTGTTTGATGTTTTGTGGGACAAGATTGCAGGGGTCTCTTTGCCAAGGTAGGCCATTGTTGGGCCAAGTCCCAAGCTGTGCACAAATTCGTAATCGCGTTTCTCCTACGCTGCCTTCCTCAGCTCGGTTCCGATAATGGTGTAAGGGCGAAATTGGGTTAACAGTAGGTCAAGTAATTCAGCTAGAATTGCTTAAGCTCTATTTTGTTTTGGTTAAAGTCTACTATTTAGATTTACGTAATTTATTGGGAGTGCATATATGAAAAAGGTTCGTTGCGCAGTTGCTAATTTGGTTACCGCTGTTCTGGTTTCCTCTTCCTTCCTTGCTCCCGTTTCGTCGGCCTATGCACTTGAGTTTTCCTCGCTCTCAAATAATGAAGCCGAGACCTCTAGCTCATCTTCACTTTCGGATTTCGTTTCCGAGGATACTGAGAAGACCGCCGAAGCCGACTCTTGTGAGGATACTGAGGAGACCGCCGAAGCCGACTCTTGTAATTCGGAAGTCGAATCGGCCGCTCAGCCGGCCCAATCTCCCGATTCCTCTTCTGTCGATGCCTCTTTCCAATACTTGTACATTGCGCAGCCCTCTCTTTCTTTGGGTGCTATGCAAGAGGCGGCGTTCGCAACTGCATCTGATTCTGATGTTTTGACCTCTGCGTCCCTATCATTCGTCAGCAATTTTGGCGAAGAGCGCTCCGTTGAAGCTTCGGCTTTCTCTGGGAATGCTGCGGGCTTTACATTCGGACAAGATTTGTTGGTAGCGCGGTATTTTTTAACCGGTATTACGTATCAGGTGAAGGATTCGAACGCAGTCTATTCAGTGGACCTCTCGTCTGAGGATTACAGCTTTGACGTAGTCAGTTCGTCTTCTTCATCTGATCGCGTTGACAATTCCGATGATATGTCGGTCTACTATGCCGATGAGAACGGCAATCCTGTCGAGGCTTTCTCTATTGAAGAGGCGCTTTCCGGTTCTGAAGATGATGACGGCATTGCGGCTTATAGCATCGATTCCCGTTCAGCTCGTAAAAACGTTCGTGTGATTGCACTTGATGCCGGTCACGGTGGATCCGATTCTGGCGCTCAGGGCAATGGGAAGAGCGAAGCCGACTTAACTTGGAAGATTGTTAGCGCGTGTAAGACCAAGCTTGAGAATTACGGATTTAAGGTAATTCTCGCTCGTGAGCAGTCGGGCAGTTACGGAAGCAACGACTTCCTTTACCGCGTTCAGCGTTGCGTCAAACAGGGCGCTCAGGCCTATATCAGTTTCCACATCAATTCGGGTTCGTCCGCAGCTCATGGTGCCGAGGTATATTCGCCTACCGTGAACGGGGCTGACTATACCCAGGTTTCGTACGAACTGGCCCAGAAGGTTCAGAACAATCTTGTTGCTCTCGGACTTACAAACCGTGGTGTCTTTCAGATGCAGGTAGGCGACGAATTCGCCGTTATTCGTTGTGCTCGTGAAGCTGGAATCCCCGGTATTTTGATTGAACACGGATTTATCTCCAATTGGGGCGATGCGAACAAGTACTTTAGTGATGCCGGGTGCAAACGTCTTGGAGAAGCTGATGCGGATGCCATCATCGCGCAGTTCCCCAAATCCTCTTGGCTTGATTATTCGTCTGTTTTCGATGCCGACTACTATCTCAATAAGTATCCAGATGTTAACGAATGGGCAAACGGAAGCAAAGATAAGGCCCTGGATCACTTCATCAACTACGGCATGTCGGAGGGCCGCCGCGGCTCCGAGGCGTTCGACG
>CAUAJB010000014.1 GCA_958429225.1 uncultured Collinsella sp. | reverse complement strand
TCTACGCGCACTCCGCCGTGCCCGCAGCCAACCAGCTCATGCTGCCGTTCCTGTCACTGGTGTCCGAGGCCGAGCTGGCGCGCAACCCCACGGTAAAGGCCGAGATGGAGGCCTCGGGCCACGAGCTCACCGGCCTTCTGCTCACCTACCCGGTACATCAGGCCTGCGACATCCTGTTCTGCAAGGGCAACGTGGTGCCCGTCGGTCGTGACCAGCTACCGCACATCGAGCTTACCCGCACCATCGCCCGCCGCTTTAACAACCGCTACGGCAAGGTGTTCCCCGAGGTCGATGCGCTGCTGTCCGAGACCCCGCTGCTACCCGGCCTGGACGGTCGCAAGATGAGCAAGAGCTACGGCAACGCCATCAACATCTCGATGACCGCCGAGGAGACGGCCAAGCGCATCAAGAAAAGCCAGACCGACTCCGAGCGCATGATCACGTTCGACCCCGAGAACCGCCCCGGCGTGTCCGGCCTGCTTTCGACCGCCGCCATCTGCACCGGTCGTTCCGAGATCGAGATTGCCGAGGAGATTGGCATGGGCGGCTCCGGCCAGCTCAAGAAGTACGTGACCGAGGCCGTCAACGAGTACTTCGCACCTATCCGCGAGCGTCGCCAGCGCTACGAGAACGATCTGGATTACGTGAAGGACGTGCTGCACGAGGGCAACCGTCGCGCCAACGAGATCGCCGAGCAGACCCTGGCAGAGGTTCAGGACGCCATGGGTATGGTGTACTAGACCGATCTGCTGGCTTGAGCTTTCGATTGCTATAGGGCGGGCGCTACGGCGTCCGCCTTTTTTGGAGCGGACCGCTTCGGCTCCGTCCATCACACTCTCCCGACAAACAGGAACAGGCCCGCTGGCAGATAGTTGCCAGCGGGCCTGTTCCCGAAGTACACCGTTGAATCGCACAGAGGGGAGGGATGCGAATCAAACTCAACAGGGCAGGCTTTTTCATCGCCTATTGCCTGCTCCGTTGCTGAATATAATATAGTTCACCGTGGTTTACTTTGTAGCAGCAATATGCGCCGCCACACCTTCTCCATAAGTTAGCTCCGGTAAACTAAAACCACCACGAAGGGGACAGGCACCTTTGTGGTGGTTTTGACGAAGCCCGCCACTACAGCCCGGCCGGCCAACGACAGGCGGCCAGATCAACATGCATGGGATCGGCAAACGTCACGCCCTCCCCCATTAAGAGCTCGCGCTGAGCATCGGGGCCACCAAAGGCAAAGCCCTCACAGATACGGCCGTCGGCAAACACCACGCGATGGCAGGGAATCTGGTCGGGGCGCGGATTGCTGTGCAGCGCGTAGCCCACATACCGCGCACTTCGTGGACGACCGGCAAGCAGTGCCACCTGACCGTAAGTGGCGACCATCCCCTCGGGGATCTGCTCGACCACCTCGTACACCCGTTCAAAAAAGCACTCAGACGCCATTGCTCGCTCCCTTCCACCCGGAAAGCATAAACCACCACAAAGGTGTCTGTCCCCTATGTGGTGGTTTATGGCAGGTCGGTTAGTTGGCGGGCTGGAAGAAGGCTACTGCTACGGCGCCGGGGCCTACGTGGGTGCCGATGGTGGCGCCAATGGTGTGAACGGGCAGTTCGCCCTCGGTGTGACCAGCCCACAGTGCCGCGCTGTCCTCGATATACTTCTTGAGCACCGCATCCGAAAGACCCGTATAGCCGAGCGCCAGCGGCATGGAAAAGTCGATGCCGCCCGCCTTTTCGACCTTTTGGTTCAGCAGGTTGCGGCCGTTCTTGGAACCGCGCGCCTTGCCCAGCTGCACGATCAGACCGTCCTCGACAGCCACCACAGGCTTTACGTTGAGCAGCGTGCCCACGGCGCCGGCCGCAGCAGACAGACGACCGCCGCGCACCAGGTACTCCAGCGTCTCGAGCAGGCCGATGACGACCACGCGGTCACGGACGGCCTCGACGGCCGCCGCGATCTGGGCCGCACTACGGCCCTCGTCCACCAGGCGCAGGGCATATTCGACCAGGACACGCTCGCCCAGAGTGACGTTGTTGCTATCCACCACGTACACGTCGCCGCCCGGCGCCTCGGCAAGTGCGGTACGGGCACTCTGATTGGTGCCCGAAAGCTTAGCGCCCACGGTAATAAACACAGCCTCATCGCCGGCCTCACGCGCCTCGGCAATAGCCTGCGAAAACGCGTACGGGTTGACCTGGCCGGTCTTGGGCAGCTCATCGCGCTCCACGAGCATCTCGTAAAAGCGCTGGTGATCGATATCGACGCCATCCATGTACACATCGGTGCCAAAGGTGACGGACAGCGGCAGAACACGCAGAGCGGGGTGCTCAGCCGGCGACATATCGCTCGCGGAATCGGTAATAATACGAATGGACATAGCGAATCCTTTCTTGCGCAGGTCCCGTGCAGGGAATTTTGACAGCAATGCCCCGGCACGGCATACGCGCTCAAACGGGACTATGCAGTTGTTAATTGGAAACAAATGCCTTGGCGGCCTTAGATCTCGCGCAGGGTATTGAGAATCGTGCGCAGCGACGCATACATCTGCTCGCGCTGCTCCACACCCATAGCCTTACCGGTGGTATCGAGCACCTCGCGAATGATGCGGTCCGCCTCGCTCATGCTCTCGCCGCCCAGAGCGGTCAGGCGCACCGGAGCACGATACTTAACGGCGGCATCGCCCGAATCATCGACCTCGACGTAGCCACCCTCCTCCAGATGCGCGAGCGTACGCGAGACGGCGGCGCGGGTCACGCCTGCCATGCGAGCCAGGTCGGCGCCAGTCAGGCCGTCCTTGCTGCGCTCAAGATAGTACAGGCACATAACGTCGGAGCCCTTGAGACCCAGCCTTGCGCCCTCAGACGTCTTAATGCGCTGGATCTCCTTGTAGAGTCCGCTGATCAGTCCGACAAAGTCCTCGAAACGTGTCTCGTCGCTCTGCTGCATGGGAGACGACCGCCTTTCGCTTGCATAATGCTAACGGGTAAACATCTTAGCCGTACTTAACGGCCGCCAGCCCTGCACGCCCTATTTGTTAACCCATCAACATAAAAACCACCACAAAGGGGACAGGGACCTTTGTGGTGGTTTGGGCCGAGCTACAGTTCCACGCGCGGGTTGTCGCGGGTCACAAGCGTCTTAACGACAACCGTCGCCCCCAGATACCGCTCGAGCAGATCGGCAAGACGGTCGATGGCGGCCCGACAGTCCCCCATTCGCTCGGGCTCTACGCACTCAATCGCCAGGAACGCATCGGCCGAATCGTCGGACAGCGCCGTGCGAACGCCGTCGCGCCAGTTCCAGCATCGGCATACGGCGCCCGCATCATCGATGTAGGTAAGCTCGCCGGGCAACGTCGGGTCATCCACTTCCTCGCCAAGCGGCAGGAACGCATCCCCGCCATCAGTGACCGCCAGGCGCAAATCGCCCTCGATAGCATGTAGGTCCTCGCCTCCGACGGGCAGCGCGTAGGTCAACGACACCGTGTTGTAGATGTCCACCGCGGGCGTAATGTGGCCCACCGGCTTGCCTTTGAGCACGCGTTTGAGCAGGTTCTCGATTGAGCAACGCACGCCCTTTTTGGTCTTGAACAGACGATAGGCCTCGCGCCATGCCTTGACCGGTGCGTTCTCGCTGATAGTGTCGCTGGTCAGATGACGCTCCGCATCGATATTGGCGCGGTCGAGCAACGCGGCGATCGCGTCCACGTCCTCCTGGGGTATCTGGGCCGCGGGCTTCATGCCCTTTACGACCACAACGCCGATAGCCGCCTGCGGAAACAGCTCCCAAAACGAATCCTCGGCAACGAAACTCTTCATGTGCTCTCCCTTCACGATTCGCCCCAATGCGAATGTCTAAACAAAAAGCGCCCTCACAGCGGCCACCTTCAAAGTCCTACGGTGCCGCCACAAGAGCGCTTACGCTGTCCCCATCCGGAGAAGGAGACGATATGTCAGGCGTATTGTAACCCGAGTCATCCGCGCGAGCAAAACCGCCACAAAGGTGCACTGGCCCCTTTATGGTGGTTTTGGGTCTAAGGCGACGCTAGTGGCGGAGTCCCAGCAGGCCGCGGCCGCGATGACGGGCCTCGGCGGACACCTGGGCGTGCGGGCCGGCGGCCTTGACGGACTCGGGCAGGTGAGAGTACTTCTTCTCGAAGTTCTCCTCGAACATCACCGCTAGGTTGTGCGCGGCCTCGTCGTAGCGCGCGGTGCTCTGCCAGTATTGGCGCGGCACCAGGATGCCATCGGGCACGCCGTGGCACGTGGTGGGAATGTCGACGTTAAAGATGTCGTCGTGCACGAACTCGCTGTCCTCGATGGTACCGTCGAGGGCGCGCGCGACCAGCGAGCGCGTGTAGGCCAGCTCGATGCGATGGCCTACGCCGTAGCCGCCGCCGATCCAGCCGGTGTTGACCAGGTACACACGCGTGCGGCCGTCGGCAATGCGCTCGCCGAGCATCTTGGCGTAAACCATGGGGTCGAGTGGCATAAACGGCTCGCCGAACAGCGAAGAGAACGTGGGCGTGGGCTCGGTGACGCCGACCTCGGTGCCGGGAATCTTAGCCGTAAAGCCCGTCACAAAGTGGTACATGGCGGCGTCGGCCGTCAGACGCGAGATGGGCGGCAGCACGCCAAAAGCGTCGCAAGTCAGGAACAGCACGACACTCGGAGTGGTGCCCATGCCCTTAGTCCACGCGTTAGGAATGTGCTCCACGGGATAGGCCACGCGCGTGTTATGCGTGATCGAGATGTCGTCGTAGTTGGGCTTGCGGTTCTCGTCGAGCACCACGTTTTCGCAAATGGCGCCAAAACGGACGGCGTTGAAGATCTCGGGCTCGTGGAAGGCGTCCAGGCCCTCGCATTTTGCGTAGCAGCCACCCTCGATGTTGAAGATGCCCATGTCGGACCAACCGTGCTCGTCGTCGCCGATCAGCAGGCGCGTGGGATTGGCCGAAAGCGTGGTCTTGCCGGTGCCGGACAGGCCAAAGAACACGGCGGTCTCGTGCGTGACGGGATCCATGCTGGCCGAGCAGTGCATGGGCAGCACGTCGTCCTCGACGGGCAGCAGATAGTTCATGACGCTAAAGATCGACTTTTTGATCTCGCCGGAGTAGCCGGTGCCAGCGACCAGAATCACGCGCTCCTGGAAATTGATGACCACCGCGGCGCTGGAGTTGAGGCCCTTGATGGCAGGGTCGCACTGATAGCCGGGTGCGGCAAGGACGCAGAAGTCCGGCTCGCCGGTGCGTGCGATTTCGCGGGCAAGCGGGCGGGCGAGCATCTGCTTAATGAAGAGCGCCTGGCTGGCACGCTCGCAGGCGACGAGCAGGCGGCGCGTATGGTTGCGGTCGGCGCCAGCCATGCCGCGGGTGACGAACACATCGCGCTCGTTGAGATAGTCGACGATGCCGGCTTTGATGACCTCGTAGCTTTCGACGGACAGCGGGCGGTTGACGGCGCCCCAGGCAATCTTGTCGTGGACATCGGGGGTGTCAACGATAAAGCGGTCGTTGGGCGAACGTCCGGTACGCTCCCCCGTCTCGATCACCAGCGCGCCGTTGGATGCCATGCGGCCTTCGTTGCGGCGGATGGCATGCTCGACGAGCTCTGCCGCCGGCAGGTCCACCAGCAGACGGGGTTGATTCTCGGCGGGATCTTCAACGAGCGTAATACCAAAGTTGGACAGAACTTCTGCAGGGGTAACACCAGGCATGGGGCCTCCTTTAAAAACGCGGCACGTGGACGCGGCGCGCACTTTACTCACGTAAAGCCCGTTGTACCCGATATGCAAAAACGTTTTTGCGGCAAGGGCGGCAAGCCCGCCCAACGGTCAAAAATCGCAGGCAAGCGGCCTAGTCATTGGGGACGCTTTTAAACGACTAGTCATTGGGGGCGTTCTTGAACAGGCAACATTCAAGGAGTGTCCCCGGATGCCGGCACTTAGGGACGTTCCCAAAGTGCCGGCACATAAGGAACGTCCCTAAGTGCCGACTACAGCGGCAGGCCTTGGCCGAGCATGGCTATGGCGCTCATCAGGACCAGCATGCCGGCAGCGTAGGGCAGCACCGCGCCCAGGAGTTCGGCATCCCTGCCGCGCACGTGGACGGCAGCCAGACCAATCGCGAGCGTCTGCGGAGAGATCATCTTACCGGCGGCAACACCAAGCGCGTTCAGCGCGACCATCCAGTAGTCGCTCACGCCCAGCGCCGTAGCGGCCTGGCTCTGGATGGGGCCAAACAGCATGCCCGAGGACGTGCCCGAGCCGGTCACAAACGCACCGACTGCGCCGATCCACGGAGCCAGAATCGGGTACAGCCCACCGGCGACGGCGATGCAGAACGCGCTGATCGAAGAGATCATGCCCGCATAGCCCATCACCTTGGCACAGCCCAGCACCGAAAGCATCGTGATCACCGTCGGCATCATCTGCTTCACAGTCGCGGCCAGCACCTCGCCCATCATGCGTGGCGAAGCACCCTGAATGGCACCGCCGACAAACGCGGCCAGGAAGATCCAAACACCCGGCGTGTTAATCCACGAAAACGTAAGCGTACCGGGGTTCTCGCCGCAATACACCTGCACGTGGCTTGCAAAGGGCGCAAGCGCGGCATGCACGGCGGGCACCAGGTTGGACGTACCCAGCAGCAGTACAAAAATCAGAATGAAGCACGACCAGGCCGAAAGCGCCGATTTAACGGTGAGCTGTTCGCCGGCCTCGATATTCATATGGAAGCGTGCGTCCAGACGCCCCGACTTCTCGGCACGCATGGCAAGCGCAGCTGTCAGCGCGAGCGAAACGATGGATCCTACGACCACGGCCAGCTCGGGGCCCACAAACATGGCAACGACCAGAGCCGCGCCGACAAACGACACGCCGGAGAGCAACGCCACGCCGGCAACACCGTGCAGACGCTCGCCCACACTCGCGGCATTGCCCTGGTCATCGGCAACACGGCCCGCAACCAGCACAATAAATAGCGGCATCACCACAAAGAACGGCGCGAGCTGCACCAGCTGAACGGTCGCTAGGTGAAGGGAATCCAAACCCACCAGGTCGGCAACGGACACCGTGGGGATGCCGATGGAGCCGTAGGGCGTGGGCACGCCGTTGGCCAGCAGGCAGATGAGCACGGCAGGCACGGCCTCAAAGCCCAGGCCCGCGAGCATGCCGGCGGGAATGGCGACAGCGGTACCGAAGCCGGCCATGCCCTCCATAAAGCCACCGAAGCACCAAGCCACGAGCAGCGCCAGCAGACGGCGGTCGCTGCTGATGGAGGTGATCATGCTGCCGATCACGTCCATGGCGCCCGTACGAACGCACAGGTTATACGTGAACACCGCGGCGATGATCACCAGGACGATGGGCCACAGAGCCATCAAAAAACCTTCGAGCGAGGCGGTCGCGATCTGCGCTGCCGGCAGGTGCCACCATGCGAAGGCAAGCAAGCACGAAAGGACAAACGATCCGATAGCGGCCTTCCAAGCTGGCCATTTAAAGCACAGCAGCATCACGACCAGCCAAATAATCGGCACAAGAGCCAGTAAGAATGCGGCGACGTCCATAGGTAGAAGCTCCTTGGTACCGCGTGGGCGGCATCGGGGGTGTCACAAAACTTCAACAGGATACCGCACGTTTACCGACAAATTACAGCCGCCCGCCGAAATTATTGAACAATCCGTTCAAAAACACGAGCGAACACCGTCGCGTCTATACTAAAGCGCAGCAATAGAAAGGACTCCGCTTTGAGTATCACGCCCCTCGATAGCATTCGCCGCGCCATCGCCCGCCGCAACGGCACCTCCAACCCCGCTGCATCGAAGGACGGCGCCGCGAAGGCCCAGGGCGGCCGCATCGAGAACGGCCTCTTCCCTGCCTCGCACACTGCCGAGGAACTCGCACGCATCCAAGAGCTGAGTCAGCGCAACGCCGGCGGGCCCGATAGCAGCCAAGCCACACGTCGCCGGCGCGAACGCGATCGGGAGCCCGGCCCCGTCCGCCGCATGGTCAACGCTTGGTGGAACCGTCTGCTCGGCGCCGTCTACGGCGGCGGGTTCTCCATGCAGGAAGCGGAATACGAGGAGCACGCCACCCGCCGCGATTACCTTTGGAACGCTCTCGGCACCGCCGTGTGGGGCTTGGCGTTTCCGCTGCTCACCATCGTGTCTACGCAGCTCGTGGGCGCCGAAGAAGCCGGCAAGTTCTCCATCGCCTTTGTCACCGGTACGCTCATCATGATCGCGTGCAACTACGGCGTGCGCAATTTCCAGGTCTCGGACATCGACGAAAAGACGTCCTTCGCCTCCTACCAGCTCAATCGTTGGATCTGCGGAGCGCTCGCCCTAGGCTGCGGCCTCATGTATAGCAGCGCCCGCGGCTATGACGCGCAGATGGCGACGATCGGCCTGGGCGTCTACCTGTATAAGGTCATCGACGGCGTCGCCGACGTGTACGAAGGCCGCCTGCAGCAGGCCGACAAACTCTACTTGGCTGGAATGAGTCAAACGCTACGCTCCGTCGGCGTCATCGCGGTCTTCAGCGTGGCGCTGTTCCTCACGCGTAGCATGCCCATCGCGGCCATGGCCATGGGCATCGCCGCGATCGCCTCGCTCGTGCTGGTCACCGCGCCGCTCGCCCTGCTCGAGACCGAAAAATCGCGCCGCGTAAGCCTGCGCGAGGTCGGCCACCTGTTTGTCCAGTGCGCCCCACTCTTTGGCGCGCTATTCCTGTTCAATCTTATCGAGAGCATGCCCAAGTTTGTGATGGAAGGAACACTAGCCTACAAATACCAGCTGTACTTTAATGCCCTGTTTTTTCCAGCTCAGGCTATTCTGTTGAGCATTGGATTTGTCTATAAACCGCAGCTCCTGCGCTTGTCGAGCATTTGGGCTAATCCTCGCAAGCGTCGTCGCTTTGACCTGATTATTGTTGCCGTTATGGCGCTGATCGTGGTCATCACCGGCGTGTGCGCCGCATTTATGGCAGGTCCCGGTATTCCCCTCATGAGCTTTATGTACGGTCTCAGCTTTGAGCGCTACCGTACGCTGGCGCTGCTGATGGTCGTCGCCGGCGGCGTCACCGCGGCCATCGATTTTATCTACGCCATCATCACGGTATTGCGCCACGCTGGCGACGTCACCAAGATCTACCTGATCTGCTTCGCCGTAAGCGTGGTGCTGCCGGTGATCCTGATCAACCTGCTGGGTCTGATGGGCGCTGTGGTGAGCTACCTAGCCATCATGGCCCTACTCCTGGTGCTGCTGATTATCGAGTACCGCCGCATCCGCCAACGCATAGAGAGGGACCGGAATCCGTACGGCGCCTAATTAGCTGCCCCGGTCACCGGAATTTGCGATGGAATCACCCCGTCTGGGGTCTCGTTGCGGACAATATTCATCACGCAAAACTAAGTGAGTAGACTTTTACCGAATCCCCGACCACACCAACAGAGCACAAGTCTGTGACCTGCGGTTTTATTGAGGCAAATATGTTGGGTGCTCGGCATTTCCAAAAAAGTCTACTCACTTAGCAAGCGGGCAGCCAAAAAAGAACCGCCGCGACGTCGTTTGACTCCGTTGCGACGGTTTTTCGAGCATTTTCGCGCTGTCGAGGACGCAGACGCTCCTCATTTCTAGCGCTTACCGAGCAAGAAGGCGCTACTCTCCGAAAGTAGTCAAAAAAGCCCCGTCCCAAATTAGCTACGGTAGATCGGCGGAACAAGGTTATTCGCCCGGGTTGATGTTCGCGTAGAACTCGGCCCCGTCGTCCAGGCGCAGGATGCCCACGCGGCCGAACTCGGAGCCGGTGGCGGCGGCGCAGTCGATGTCGATGCGATCGGGCACACCAGCAGTGTCCTCGCCGCCCAAGCGCACGATCTGCCCGCGTCCCGATTCCTCATCGAGCCCCGCCAGACCACCGACCTCGCAATAGCGGCCAAGCGATACCGTGGGCGTGTGACCGCTCACCACGACCGGGCCCTTGCCCTCGGCAGAAAGCAGCCCGGTCGACGCATCCCAATAGCCATGACGAATCCACAGCAGGTCATCGGACGACTGCACCGCGAGCATCTGCTGCAGCAGCTCGCGATCGGCACCCACCGCTCCAACGCCATCGGCACAATCGACGCCATGCTCAAGCAAAAACGCGCGCGCCGCCTTCATCTCGATTCCAGCATGTACCAGCAGATACGGGCGCTCCTCGGTCTCGACCACTGCGTAGAGCGGCAGCGCGGCCATCCATCGCACGAGCTCCTCGTATGCCTCAAATTCCATGTCGTTGAGCTGCTCGCGCGTCGTCCAACCACCGTTGATATCCCAGGTCTCGGCATCGAGCGGATCCTGGCCAATGATGGCATCGAGCATGATCTGCTCGTGATTACCCTTGAGCACGTGGGCGTTGGGCAGCGAGCGCACGAGTTTAATAACGCCGACCGGATCGGGCCCGCGATCGATCATGTCGCCCAGCACGTACAGCGTGTCGTCGGACGTCAACGAGATCTTAGACAGGGCTTCGTCAAGCGCACGCACGTGCCCGTGAGCATCAGATGTCACATAGATCGCCATGGTACGCCTCTCCTTGCATTGCGGCCGAAGCCCGGTGCCGCAACTAAAACTTCAAGTTGAACTTAAACGTTACCCATTGTACTCCGTTGCAATAAAGCTGGAAAGGGTTTCCGAGCAGAGGCAAAGACGGCAGCCGTCTATGACGATATCGCGCACGCCCGCAATCCAACCCCATAAACCCACCATCTTTGGGTACAAATAACCGCAGACAACTGACCGTGCCACGCCAACCACCCAGGAGCGGACACCATCCATGAACCAGATCCTTCTCTTTATCGGCCTCGTCATCATTTTGTGCCTGACCATCAAACCCGTCGGCAAAAAACTCCCCTTCCCCACCCTGCTCATCTTTATCGCACTCGGCATGCTGCTGGGCGTCAACGGCCCGGCACACATCGACTTTAGCGACTACGCGCTCACCGAAACCGTCTGCAGCACGGCGCTGCTATTCATCATGTTCTACGGCGGCTTTAACACCAATATCGACCGCGCCAAGCCCGTCGCCGCGCCGGCGGTGCTGCTGAGCACGCTCGGCGTCGTCATCACCGCAGGCATCACCGGCGTGTTCGCCCACTTTGTACTGGGCTTCGACTGGATCGGCGGCCTGCTGTTGGGATCGGTCGTGGCGTCCACCGACGCGGCCAGCGTCTTTAGCGTTCTGCGCGAGCACAGCCTGTCGCTGAGGGGCGGCACCGACTCGCTGCTCGAGGTCGAATCGGGCTCCAACGATCCCGTCGCCTATATGCTCACCGCCGTGCTCGCCACACTCGCGGCCGGCGGCGACATCAACATTCCCGCACTGCTGGCCAAGCAGATTATCTTGGGCGTGGGCCTGGGCCTCGCCATCGGCTGGGCGGCGGGCCGCCTGATTGAACGCGCGCACGCAACGGCCGAGGGCGCGCAGACCATCTTTTTGTTCGCCGTGGCCATCGTCGCCTACGCGCTGCCGAGCTACCTGGGCGGCAACGGATTTTTGGCCGTGTACCTGGCCGGCATTGTGCTGGGTGCGAGCGACATCACCGGCAAGGTCGAGATGGCGCACTTCTTCGATACCCTCACCGAGATGGCCGAGATGACGATCTTCTTCTTGCTCGGCCTGCTCGTAACGCCCGCACGCCTGCCGCAGATGCTGCTGCCGGGCCTGGCGCTCATGGCGTTTATGCTCTTTGTGAGCCGCCCCATCGCCGTCGGCGTGCTCCTAGCGCCCTTTAAGACGAACCCTCGCCAGGTTGCGCTCGTAAGCTGGGCGGGTCTGCGCGGCGCGGCTTCGGTCGTGTTTAGCCTCTTTACCGTGGTGGCCGGTGTTCCTGGCGGTCACGACCTGTTTGACCTGGTATTTGTGATTGCCGTGTCGAGCATTGTGGTGCAGGGCTCGCTGCTACCGGCGGTGGCGAAAAAGCTCAATATGATCGACGCGGAAGGCGACGTGCGCCGTACGTTTAACGATTACCTCGACGAGGACGGCATGTCGTTTGTCAAGTTCAAGGTGGGCGCGGGCCATCCGTTTTCCGGACGCTCGCTCGCCGATATTGGCAGCGCCACGGACATGCTCGTCGTCCTGGTGCTGCGCGATGGCGCGCACCCGGTGCTGCCCAATGGCGATACCGTGATTGAGGAAGGCGACCTATTGGTGATGGCTGCCCCGACGTTTGAAGAGCGTGCCGAGGTTACGCTGCGCGAGGTCACCGTAACCCCCCACGGTCGCCTGGCCGGCCAGCGTCTTCGCGATGTGCCGCAAGGCAAGCATCCCTTTATCGTCGTGATGCTCAAACGCGACGGCCAGACGATCATCCCCGACGGCAACACCCTCATATACGCCGGCGACGAAGCCGTCATCGCCACACTGGCGTCGTAGTGACCAGGAAGTGGCTAATTTGCGACGAAGAGATCAAGCGCCTAGAGAACCTCATGCCTTCGCTCGCAGATTTGGATTTGCTTGAGGAGTAAAGCACCCCTCCCCCATGTAACCATCCTGTAAATCATAGCGGCGCAGTCGAGTTTTACCGTGATACGGTCGCGCCTGGCGCTCCACTGTGCTAAAGTATCCCGAACGTCCAAACGACTACGAGGGGGAACTAGAAGATGGCACGTGTGCACAACTTCTCAGCTGGCCCGGCCGCGCTGTCTACAAGCGTGCTCGCCGAGATCGCCGACGAGATGATGGACTACCGCGGTTGCGGCATGTCCGTGCTCGAGATGAGCCATCGATCTAGCATGTACCAGCAGATCATCGACGACGCCGAGGCAACCCTGCGTCGCCTGCTGAGCATCCCCGACAACTACCGCGTCCTGTTTTTGCAGGGCGGCGCCACGCTGCAGTTTGCGGGCATCCCCATGAACCTCATGTGCCGCGGGCGCGCCGGCTACATCGTGACCGGCAACTTTGCCAACAAGGCACACAAAGAAGCCGCCAAGTACGGCGAGGCCGTGTTGCTCGCGAGTTCCGAGGACACCAACTTCGACCGCATTCCCAACATGGCCGACATCAACGCGTGCATTGCCGACGAGGCCGCGGGCGACGGGCTCGACTACGTCTACATCTGCCAGAACAACACCATCTTTGGCACCATGTACCACGAGCTGCCCGCTTGCGGCGACGTGCCGCTGGTCGCCGATGTCTCGAGCTGTTTTCTGTCGCAGCCGCTCGACGTCGAGCGCTACGGCCTCATCTACGCCGGCGCGCAGAAAAACGCCGGCGCCGCGGGTGTGACCGTGGTCATCGTGCGCGACGACCTCATCGCAGATGGCCCCGCCTTTGCGCAGACGCCGCAGTACATGGACCTCAAGACCCAGGCCGCCAAGGGCTCCATGCTCAACACGCCCAACACCTTTGGCATCTACGTGTGCGGCAAGGTGTTCCATTGGGTCGAGGAGACCGGCGGACTTGCCGCCATGGCCGAGCGCAACTGGGCCAAGGCCAACCTGCTCTACGACCTGCTCGAGCACAGCGAGCTGTTCCATGGCACCACGCAGGCCGACAGCCGCTCCATCGCCAATGTCACCTTCCGCACCGGCGACGCCGAACTCGACGCGGCCTTTGTCGCAGGCGCGGCCGAGCACCAGATTCAAAACGTCAAGGGCCATCGTCTGGTAGGCGGCATGCGCGCCAGCGTCTACAACGCCGTAACCATGGAAGACGTGCAGGCACTGGCCTCGTACATGAAGGACTTCGAAACGCAGCGTAGTTTGAGCCCGCGATCTAACTAGCCCGCAACGCGCGGGCCGACCAGCCACTTCAAACCACCTGTTTAAACCAAACCTGCTAAGGAGTTTTTCATGCGCAAGATTAAGACCATCGACGACATCACCAAGGACGGCAAAGTCGAGTTTGGCGAGGGCTACGAATTTGTGAGCACCGCCGAGGAGGCCGACGCCATCCTGATGCGCTCGACCGACCTGCACGGCTACGAGCTGCCCGAGGGCATCCGCGCCATCGCCCGCTGCGGCGCCGGCGTCAACAACATCCCCGTCGAGGAGTACGCCAAGAAGGGCGTCGTCGTCTTTAACTCCCCCGGCGCTAACAGCAACGCCGTCAAGGAGCTCGTCCTAGGCATGCTGGTGCTCTCGAGCCGCGGCGTGGTGCAATCGATGAACTGGGTGCGCGACAACGCCGACGACCCCGAGATTCAGGTCGATGCCGAGAAGGCCAAGAAGGCCTTTGTGGGCCGCGAGCTCAAGGGCAAGCGCATCGGCGTCATCGGCCTGGGCAACGTGGGCTCCAAGGTCGCCAACGCCTGCGTCGACCTGGGCATGGACGTTTACGGCTACGACCCGTTCATTTCCGTCGAGCACGCGTGGGTGCTGAGCCGCGAGGTGCAGCGCGTGGGCACGCTCGAGGATCTCTGCCGCGGCTGCGACTACCTCACCGTGCACGTGCCCAGCAAGGCCGACACCATCGGCATGATCAGCACCGAGCAGATTAACCTGCTGGCACCGGACGCCGTGCTCATCAACTACGCGCGCGAAACCATCATTGACGAGGACGCCGTCGACGCCGCCCTGCGCGAGGGCAAGCTCAGCTGGTTTAGCTGCGACTTCGCCACGCCCAAGACGGTCAAGATGCCCAATACGTTTATCACCACGCACTCGGGCGCCGGCACCGGCGAGGCCGAGGCCAACTGCGCCGACATGGCCATCAGCGAGCTCAAGGATTACCTGGAGAACGGCAACATCGCACACAGCGTCAACTACCCCGCCTGCAGCATGGGCAAGGCGCGCGCCGCAAGCCGCATCGCCTGCCTGCACGCCAACGTGCCCAACATGATCGGCCAGATCACGGCAATCCTGGCCAAGGACAACGCCAACGTGCAGCGTATGACCAACGAGTCCGCTGGCGAGAACGCCTACACCATGTTCGACACCGACGAGCACCTGGACAGCAGCACCATCGAGGCGCTCAAGCAGATTCCGTCGATGTATCGCGTGCGCGTAATCAAATAGCGCCGGCTGATCTGACGGGCAGTTCCCCATGTGGCCTGCCCGTCACTGACATTGAATGCCCGCGGGGGCGCCTTTCGCACGAGAGGCGCCCCCGTTTTTGTGAGCACTCCCTTAAATGCACTGAGCCGCTTCTTGGCATACAATCTGTATGTTGACCTAACTATCTGTGAGGTGCCTATGGTTGATACAGATTTTGCTTGGCGGCTTACGCAAGGGCTCGTGCTGATCGACAGTTCCGACCCAGGTGCGTACGAGGGCGAGATTGAACGCTATATCAAAGCGTTGATTGAGGAACGGTTGGCGCAGCTGAGCCATCCGGTACTCGATGCCGTGCAGATTGCAGAGCTCGAAGTACTCCCCGGGCGCCGCAACCTTATGGTCACCGTGCCGGGACTGGGCGACGAGGCGCGGCTGGTCTATATCTGCCACATGGATACCGTTACCTTGGGCGATGGCTGGGACGCAAACACGCCGCCGCTCGGGGCGGTCGTGCGCGACGGCAAGCTCTACGGCCGCGGTGCCTGCGATATGAAGGGTGGCCTGGCCTGCGCCATTGCCGCTCTGGTCCATACGCTCGAGCGCGTAGCGGCAGAGGGCGAGCTGCCCCGACGCGGCTTTTCGCTCATCTGCTCAGTCGACGAGGAAGACTTTATGCGCGGCTCAGAGACCGCGATCGATGCTGGCTGGGTCGGCTCGCGTGAATGGGTGCTGGACACCGAGCCCACTGACGGACAGATCCAGGTGGCGCACAAGGGGCGTACGTGGTTCGAGATTGAAATGGCTGGCGTGACAGCGCATGCGAGCCAGCCGTGGAAGGGCGCGGATGCCGTCGCCGCCATGGCCGAGGTCGTGTGTTCGCTCCGTCGCGCGTTTGTGGCGCTGCCCGCGCACGATGAGCTGGGGTCTTCGACCATCACGTTTGGGCAGATCGAAGGTGGCTACCGTCCCTATGTCGTGCCCGACCACGCCAAGGTCTGGGTCGATATGCGCCTGACCCCGCCGACCGATACAGCCGCCGCGACGCGCATGGTAGAGCAGGCCATCGCCGGCGCCGAAGCCGCGGTCCCCGGCTGCCATGGAAGCTATACCGTGACAGGCGACCGCCCCGCTATCGAGCGCGATCCGACCTCTCCCCTTCTAGCTGCACTCAAGTGCGCAGCAGACGATGTGACGGACGCGGACACGACCGTCGGCTTCTTTACCGGCTACACCGACACCGCCGTCATTGCCGGCAAGACAGGTAACCGCAATTGCATGAGCTACGGTCCCGGGTCGCTCGCGCTCGCGCACAAGCCCAACGAATATGTGCCCCACGCCGATATCGTTCGTTGTCAGCAGGTGCTCATCGCGCTCGCCGATAACGTGCTCTGGGACGAGAGCTGCCAAGTTGGGGCATAATAAGCCGCGAACAAACCGAATCGTGCGTTAGGACCGCCCATGAAAGCACTTCCGTTTCCCTGCATCCGCCCGGCTCAGGACCGCGTGCTCGAGGCGCTGCCTGCAATGGGCAGCATCCTGAGCGGCAACGATGCTTTGCGCAGAGCCATTGCCGATGGTCTGATGCTCAAGGACCCGGGTGCGGCGTATTACGTGTACGAATGCTCGGGCGAGCCGGGACGTGTGACGGGTGTCGTGGCGATCTGCCCGGTTAACGTGCTGACGGGTAGCGACGAGGCTGCCGCCGAGAGCGTCGACGCACTCGCCGCCGCGCGCGCGATCACCGAGCTCAAGGTGCAGCCCCGTCCCGTAACACTTGCCTACGAAGCCTCGCCCGTCATGGATATCATCCTCGGCGCCGCAAAAGAGGGCGCTTCACTCTATGCCGTCACCGACCCCGCCGGCATTACGCACCGCGTGTGGGAGGTCAAGCGCGAGGACGCCGTCGGCGCCATCCGTGCCATGCTCGACCAGGCGCCGGAGCCGGCACTGGCCGATGACCCCGCCTACGCTGCCGCGCTGGTCGGGGCATCACAGCTCCTGGCCGACGATGCCCGTGCCGCCGGCACCTACACGGGCAAAGAGCCGTTCAACTTTACCGTAGCTGTGCTCTTCCCCGCCGCGCAGGTCAGCGGCGGCGCGCCGCAGGTCCCGATGGGCCTGCTCACCCACCAGATCGCGCGGTTCTAGCGAGACCAGACCGCCCGGCACAAAAATCGGCAGCCCAACAAACAGGGGGCGGAGATGCAGCAGGTACATGCATCTCCGCCCCTTTTGCGTCGAGAAGTTATGCCGGCGACCCGTGCCGCCACGCTCGCGTTATCCGCGCTGCGGACCCGCAGTAGCCACGAGCGGTTCAAGCCCCAGCTCGCGCGCGTAGTCCTCCTGCGTAAAGACTTCGACAAGTTCAAACGTATCGGCCGCATCGTCAAACGCAAAATGCAGCACTGAGCAGTTGCCCGGCACGCGTTCGCGCTCGTCTGCCGCCGCGCCCCGCACGTGGTCCAAAAACTCCTTGATAGCCGAGCCATGGCTCACCGCGAGCACGCACTCGTGGTCCGGACGTCGCATAAGATCGGTCAACGTCGCCACCATGCGCTCGCGCACCTGCATCTGGCCCTCGCCGCCAAACTGGCGATAGAAGTCGCGCCACGGGCGCTTGGGCATGAGCATCACGCGCTCGGCCTCAAAGTCGCCAAAGAACCACTCACGCAGGCCGTCCAGGCGCTCGTACGCCAAGCCCGGCCACAAGTTGGCGATAGTCTGCTCGGTGCGATGAAGCGTGGAGGTGTAGGCATGATCGGGCTCAATGCCGCGCGCGCGTAAAAACATGCCGGCGCGCGCCGCCTGGTCGCAACCCAACTGCGTAAGCGGCGAGTCACTCCACCCCTGAATGATACGCTTAAGGTTGAATATCGTCTGTCCATGACGGACCAGATACAGATCTTTATTCATAGGGGTCCTTTCGTTCGTTACCAACCCAAGAGCGAAAACGCCCCGTCGCAATAGCCAAAATGAAGCACGGCACCGTTGTCGGGTAGCTCTCCCTCGCCAGTCACATACTCAAGAAACTCCTGGCAGGCTGAGCCGTGGGAAACCGCCAGGACGCAGTCGTGCTGCGGCCTGGCCATGATGCGGGACAGCGCCGCGACCATACGTGCGCGAAGCTCACTTTCCGACTCGCCACCAAAGGCAACCGGATAATCACCCCAGGGCTGCGGCGGCATCTCGCGATTTGATGTGCCCTCCAGCGAGCCAAAATGCCACTCACGCAGGTCATCGACCAGCTCTATAGAACGGCCCTCGCCAACGATAAGCTCGGCCGTATGCCGCGCCCGGCCCAACGGCGAGGAATACACATGATCAAAGGCCACGCCACGCGCCGCAAACGCCGTACGCGCCGTCAGCGCCTGCTCGCGCCCGCGCGCCGTAAGCGGCGAATCGTGCCAGCCCTGCAAAATGTTCTGCACATTGAGCTCAGTCTGCCCATGACGCACCAAATATAGATCGGCCACATGCCCTCCCCTCGTACCACCACAAAGGGAACAGGCACCTTTGTGGTGGTTTACCGCCGGATCACGCCGCGGTGACGCTCAACTACACCAGCACGTCGACGAGCGAACGCTTGGGTACGTGGTGCACCTGCGCCTCGTCGCGCCAATAATTGATGGAGCCGTCGGGGTTGGAATCAATCGCATCGATCACCTGTGTCTCGGCCGGGACGCCAAACGCCATGATCAGCTTGAGCTCATACTTGTCGTTATCGAGCCCCATGGCATCGATCGCGTTGGGCGTAAAGGCCTTGAACATGCAGGCTGCCACCTCGGGCGTGGCGCTGCGGGCGGCGAGCATCATCGTCTGTGCGGCAATGCCCGTGTCGACCTCGGTAATGGGAGCGGCGGGCTTACCCGGAACGGCGCGCTCGGCCATAATCGCGATGTAGCCGGTCGGGCGCTCGCCCTCGGCAGGACCCGGCCAATCCTTAAGCGCGCCGGCCCATGCAAGCTCACCAAACACGCGCGCGCAGTCCTCGGCACCGCTCACCACATGAAAACGAAGACGCTGAGCATTGGCACCACAGGGAGTCAGGTGCGCCAGCTCCGCCAGCTCAAGCAAAAGCTCACGCGGCACGCGCATGGACTCGTCAAAGCGACGGCACGTACGGGCGCGGCGGACCAGCGCATCAAACGCGTTCAAGCCGAGCTTTTCGCAACCCTGCTTTGCCATCGACTCGGCGCTTACCGGCACCGCGGGAACTGCTTCGTTCATAGGGACCCCCAATACAAGCCAATTGTCCTTAGGAGAATCTAACCTAAAACGTAGGCAATAACGAACAGGGCTGCAATGTTCTACACCTGTTGAATAGAAAATCGCGACGTGGGGAACAACGGAAACAATTCGGGACCTTTGGGTTACGTTTCGCCCTCCCCGACCCATACGCCAGCGCCTTTAAGCGATACTGGTTGTAACGATCAAGGCTTACGCCGCACGGAAAGGAGACATTATGGGCATCTTTAAGAACGATGACCAAAAATCGAGCCAGTTTGGATTTGACGAGAAAAGCATGGCAGGCAAGGCCGTCAAGGCCGTGCGCTGGATTTACGCCATCACGGGCGTCTTGGCGCTCGTCGCCGGCATCGCACTGCTGTTTGCGCCCGCCAAGTCCCTCGTCTTCCTAACGACCGTCTTGGGCTTCTACTTTGTGATCACGGCCGCGATCAGGCTGTTTACCGCTGTTTTCGAGCCACTGCTGCCCACCGGCTGGCGCGTGACGAGCATCATCTCCAACCTACTCATTATCTTGGGCGGCGTCATAATCCTGCGCAACCAGGCCTTCTCGACCGCGACGCTCACCACGATGGTGGTTATCGTGGCCGGCTTTGGCTGGATCGTCGAAGGTGTCATGTCCATTCTGGAGTCCGAGCTTTCGTCCAACCGCGCCCTCGCCATCCTGAGCGGTGCGCTCTCCATCATCGCCGGCGTGTTCGTGTTCATCTACCCGCTGTGGTCGGCCAAGATGCTCGTTATCTTTAGCGGCGCCGCGCTGCTGGTGTTTGGCGTTACGCTGATTGTTCGCGCTATTCAATTTGGCAAACTGGTGCATTAGATGCCGCGAACGCTCTTTATTGATGCCGACGCCTGCCCGGTCACGCGCGAGTCGATTGATTGCGCGCGGCGGGCGGGCGTCGCCGTTGTTATCGCCGGCAACAGCACGCAAAACCTGGAACGGCACATTCGCCGCGACGACCCGCGTGATGCCGAGCACGCGCGACGCGGCTTTTGGGTCACGACGCTCGATGTGAGCGTGGGCGCCGACAGCGCCGACTTTGCCATTGTCGAACGCCTGCAGGCGGGCGACGTAGTCGTGACGCAGGACATTGGCTTGGCGAGCATGGTGCTCGGCCGCGATGCCGCCGCAATCGGTGTGCGCGGGCGCGTCTACGACAAGGCGACCATCGACATGCAACTGTTTATTCGCCACGAGGAAAAGAAGGTGCGCCGCGCCGGCGGACGCACTCGCGGACCGGCGGCATTTACCAGCGAAGACCGCGCTCGTTTTAAGCGAAACCTCACCGAGCTGTTGCGCTAACCAAGGTAGATTTTTGGGACGTGCCTAAAAATCTACCTTTTTGTTTTGGCAGCGGGGAATGCCCTGGTCACAGGGGTAGATCGTAAGACATGTCCCAATAATCTACTTAAAGGCCAACGGCGGATAGGATGAGGCCCCAGCCGGCACCGATGACGTACATCATGATCAGGAACAGGACGTTTTCGCGGGCGCTGCGGTTGGTGCGGAACAGGACAAGATAGCCCACGCCGGCGGAAATGAGCGTGCCGGCGAGCATCGGCGCCAGCTGTAGCGCGCCCTCCAGGTACAGCTGCGTAATGACCACGCTGGCCGAGCAGTTGGGGATCAGGCCGACGAGTGCCGAGCCCAAGACGGCGAGCGTCTCGTTGCCACGCAGGAACTGCTCGATCGCGGACTCGCCGAAGGTCTCGAGCACGGCGACCAGAATCAGCGTCACCAGAAAAATGAATACCGAGACCTGCACGGTGTGCGAGATGGCGCTGCGAATAATCGACAGGAGGGGCGCGCTCTCGTGAGAGTGGGAGTGACCGTGGCCATCATGGTGTTCATGCTCGCCCCCATGACCGTGATCGTGTCCATGTCCGTGTTCGTACTCGTCCTCGTCTTCATCGCAACCGCAATGGTCGCGCTCGCACAACTCGTGGATGTGATCGGCGCTCACGCCCGCCTCGGCCACTTCATCAATGATGTCGCCCCCGGTATGGTCGTCGTGCGCGCAGTTCACATGAGCCGGATTGGCAGCGGTCCCCAGCACGGTACGGCGAATCGCCGCATGCGCGCGGGCATTACGACGAAGGCCGCGGATAGCCGCGTCCACGATAAAGCCCGTGACCAGCGCGATCAGTGCCTTCGAAGCCAAAAGCATCGCCATGGTCTGCACGGGCACCTGCTCGGCAAGCAACAGCGGCAGCATCTCATCGGAGGTCGAGAGGAACACGGCGACCAGCGTGCCCAGCGTCACGACACGGCCGGCGTACAGCGTTGCTGCCATGGCCGAAAATCCGCACTGCGGCACAATGCCCAGCAGCGAGCCAGCCACAGGACCCGCAGCGCCGGCGCGCTTGATAGCGCCGTTGACGCGGTCGCCCGCAACGTGCTCAAGTGTCTCGAGAGCAAGATACGTCACCAACAAAAACGGCACCAGCGAGAGCGTGTCCTTGCCGGCGTCGAGCAGAATATCAATCAGCAAATCCATGACGGATGGAACCTTTCATGTCTTTCGGCAGCATTGTAAAAGTCCTAGCGGTCAACTAGGGTATTGTAGTTGTCCTAGGCGCGATGCCAATAGTTGCCCATGGTAAACTATCATCTCGCCACATCTCAATGAACCCGAGCCGCGCGGTGCGGCCCGTCCAAGGAGCAGTTATATGAACGTTTCACAAGCACTCGAATACGAGCGTCAGCCGTTTATCCCCATGTTTATCTATGGCGATCACGGCGCCATGGAGTCCGAGCGCCAGAAGGGCGAGGAGGCCCTTAAGGTGCTCGAAACCGAGTACTTTACCGCCGAGGGCGACCCCAGCTTCGACTTTGCCACCGTGCGCGACCTGGCTGACCGCAACCGCGACCTGTGCGACCAGATTGGCGAGGCGCGCCTGCGCAACGTGACGCCCGCGACGCTTTCGCGCGGCCTGTCCGATGCCGACACCTGCACCGCCATCGGTAAGATGCAAAAGCGCACCGCCGCGTCGGTCATGCGCGAGATCCGCGGCGACCGCGACGCGCTCGGCGTGGCCTACGCCCGCAAGCCCATCCAGGGCACCGTGCTCGGTATCGACATCGAGACCACCGGCCGTGCACCCGAGCGCGGTTATATCATCAATGTGGGTTGGGAAATCATGGAGCTCACCAGCGACGCCGTCCCGCACGACGCCGAGGCACACTACTGCGGCCTGCCCGATATCTACCGCGGCGAGGATGTGCCGTTGTCGAATATCCACCACATCACCTGGGACGACATCGACGGCAAAAAGCCGTTCCGCGAGAACAAGGAACTGCAGAAGCAGCTGCTCAAGCTTATGAAGAAGTACCCGTACATGGCGCACAACGCCGCCTTTGAGGACAGCTGGTTCAAGATCCACCTGGACGGTTACGCCGAGGCACGCCGCGCCGGCAAGATCATCGTCATCGACTCGCGCCAGATCTGCCGCAGCCTGGATGCCGACGTCCGCTCGCTCCCCCGCGAGTCCGCGCCCGCCGCGCTCGAGAACTGGGCGCGCCGCCGTGGCACCCTCGCCGCCGACGCCAACGAGCAGCACCTGGGCCTCGACGACACCGACCTCATGCTCCGCACCGTCCAAGCCGAGTTCAACCTCAAGAACCTGTTTGCCAAGTAGAAACGTCTACGACAAACTCCGGCGTAGATCACGAGCGGCCTCGCAGCGGGAAACCCCGCAGCGGGACCGCCCTACGTTCCACAGATAGATCTGCCATCACAAATTCTGAACCCTCATTTTGAACGATTTCGACCAATTCCCGACACGTAATTCGTTGTCGGATGGTGATGCATCACTATCAAATGTGCGGCAATTGAGTAGTTATATGCTATAGGTAAGCTGCGAAAACTTTTATTTAGGGCATACCAACTCATAATTGCGTCAAGCTTTTGGACAGCATTTGGTTAGACCTCTAAAACGACTTTTTCACTCAGCGCCATCAACACGGCATTAGCTGACACGATATATACCATGAGTATCGTATTGTCACATACCACTGCAAAAGCGGTCTACCAGGCCGCGCATTCGGTGTCTGCGAAAGGCACCGAGTCCTGTAACCCTGCCGCGATTTACGGATCATGTCCCACCGGAACGCTCCTTGACGCAGCCGCAGAATGGCTCACCAAACATGATGTTTCCCTCGACGCAAATGATTCCCTCGAGGTGATGGTGTTTGATCGCAGGAATGCGCGCTATGCAGTGAACTGTCAATGCCACGTTTCTTCAAAACGATTCTCGAACTCACGCTTTATAGAGCTCAAAGATGGCATCTTCATTGTTGGCGTTGAGCTTTGCGCACTTCAGGCCGCCACCTATCTCCCTTTTCGCGAACTGGTGGAGTACTACTTTGAATTGTGCAGCGCTTACTCCCTTGGAACCGGCTCTTCCACCTCTTATAACGAGCGTTTCGCGCTCACCTCGACCGAGAGGCTAAAACAGTTCTTTAATTCCATTACCAGATGCGACGGTCTGGCCCTTGCCCGAAAGGCGATCCAATGTGTGCGCGACGGATGCCGGTCTCCTATGGAAACAGCCTTTGTCATGATGCTAACGCTGCCCAAAAGCGAAGGAGGGCTTGGTATTAAGGGAATTGAGACCGATTACGAGGTGCAGGTCACCACTGCCGCAAAGAATCTCACGAGACGCAAAAAGTTCTTTATGGATGCGTATCTAAAGAAATCTCGCACAGACATTGAATACAACGGTTTTTATCATGACGCGGAAGAAGACCGCGCCATCGATGAGGAGCGCAAGAATGCACTTGCGTCCATGGGGTACGGAATCATCACCGTCAGTCGTTATTCCTTTATGCATGCCAGCTCTTTCGTTAGGGTCATGGAAGCAATCCAGCGGAAAGAGGGCGTACGCCCCTCGCGTCTGCCAAAAGACTTTCAAATCATGCAAGAGGACCTGAGACAGTTTGTGCTCAGAAGGTTTATAGAAGAGAAAAAGCGAATTCAGAAGCAGCTTCGCCAGGATTCCGAAGATCGTCAACGAATCGACCTCGAAAAAGCAACGCTCGAAGGCATCACGCTGGATGACCCGACAATTAATGAAGTTCCGGCAATCGATGACATGCAGACAGTCGAATCCGACAGCCCATCATTTGCCCAAACAAGCAGCCTCGCGCCCGAGGGCAGGATCTTCGGGGCCGGGAGCTAGACCGGCTAACAAGGTGGGCACCTTAGCGACGTGCAAAATTGCGAGTATTCAGCAGAGCCGGGTGTCTATCACCCTCGAGTGGATCCAAATGTGAAGCGAAATCACTCTTGCGTGAGAGCGTTAGGCAACATTTGAGGAAGAACTCATCGGATTAACACCCTAAGATAACTCTTTAGCTGCATTATTTGGCCTGCGATAAATTAACGGACCCCCTATCGTTGCAGAATACTCCAATTTTTGCACGGCTCAAGGGCACCCACCCCGGCATCGGCTATCAAAACCGCTCAGTCCGGGATCTCGTCCACTATTCCCCATCATTTTGTGCAACGAATTACCTGAACGTCATTGACATATGAACATACACTCATATAATCGGAAGCAAGTTATATGAGCGCATGTTCATATGAAAGGATATTGCAATGAGCATTCGCGTTGATGAAACGAAACCCGACATCGAGGCCACCGAACCCGCGATCCCCACCACCTGCTCGCCCGAGGACCTTCCCGACGAGGAGCTTCTCTACGACCTCGCCGACCTGTTCAAGGTCTTCAGCGACACCACGCGCATCAAGATCCTCTATGCCCTCATGGGCCGCGAGCTCTGCGTGGCGGACATCGCCGAAGCGACCGAAACCTCGCAGTCCGCGGTGTCGCACCAGCTGCGCACACTCAAGCAGTCGCACCTGGTTAAATTCCGGCGCGACGGGCGCAATATCCTATACTCGCTCGCCGACGACCACGTCTACACCATGCTCAACCAGGGCATGAGCCACATCTGCGAATAGCAGCCAACCACGGTACCAGCGCGGCCTGCACCCAAGCCGCAAATACAGGGAAAGGAACCCACCATGAAAAAGCAGTTTAAGCTCGATGAGATCGACTGCGCCAACTGTGCGCGCGAGCTTCAGGACGAGCTGGCCAAGCTCGAGGGCGTCAAATCCGTGTCCGTCAACTTTATGACCCAGAAGTTGACGCTCGAGGCCGATGACGCCGAGTTCGACGAGGTCCTCGACCGCGTTGTGGAGTTCACCGCCGACGCCGAGCCGGACTGCGAGATCATTCTCTAGCCAAGGTTTACGCCAACCCGCAAGGCCGCGCTTGCCGCGGCCTTTGCTCGCGAAATTATATGAGCGAGTGTTCATACATTCAAATGGGAGGATACGAGTCATGGCCACCGCCGACCCCAAGAAGAAGAAGAAGAAGCGCAAGAAAAAAGAGTCACTCGAGCATAAGCGCAACCGCATCCTGGTAGCGCTGGGCATTTTTGCCGTGGTGTACGCCCTCGATGAGCTCGGCACCCTCACTGCCGCATTCGGCACCCCGGGCGACATCTACGCCAGCTTCGCACTGTTCCTCGTGCCGTTTTTGATTGCCGGCTACGACGTGCTCCAAAAGGCATACAACAACATCCGCCGCGGCAAGGCGTTCGACGAGAGCTTCCTCATGGCCGTCGCGACCATCGGCGCGTTTGCCATGGTGCTCTTCCCCGATACCGACCCGCACATGGCCGAAGGCGCCGCCGTCATGCTGTTCTACCAGGTCGGCGAGCTGTTTCAGGCGTACGCCGTGGGCAAGAGCCGCAAGTCGATCAGTGCCATGATGGACATCGCGCCCGACTACGCTAACGTCGAGCAGCCCGACGGCACACTCGAGCAGGTCTTCCCCGATGACATCGCCGTCGGCACCGTGATCGTGGTCAAGCCCGGTGAGCGCGTGCCTATCGACGGCGTCATCGTCGAAGGCGAGACACAGCTCGATACCGCCGCCCTTACCGGAGAGTCGGTCCCCCGCCCGGCCAAAACTGGAGACGATATCATCAGCGGCTGCATCAACATGACGGGTCTCCTCCACGTGCGCACCACCAAGCCCTTTGGCGAGTCCACCGTCGCGCGCGTCCTGGAGCTCGTAGAAAACGCTAGTGAGAAGAAGGCACGCACCGAGAACTTCATCACGCGCTTCGCCCGCGTCTACACGCCCGCTGTCACCGGCGCGGCCGCGGTACTCGCGCTCGGCGGTGGCTTGGTCACCGGCGCCTGGTCCGACTGGATCCTGCGCGGCCTGACCTTCCTCGTCGTCAGTTGCCCATGCGCGCTCGTGATCAGCGTGCCGCTCAGCTTTTTTGGCGGCATCGGTGGCGCATCCAAGCTGGGCGTCCTCATCAAGGGCTCTAACTACCTCGAGACGCTCGCGGATGTGGACACCGTCGTCTTTGACAAGACCGGCACCCTCACCAACGGCACGTTCTCGGTGGTCGCGGTACACCCCGAGGCAGGCTATACCGAGCAATCGCTGCTTGAAGTCGCAGCCCTTGCTGAGTCGTTCTCCGATCACCCCATCGCGCAGTCCGTACGTGTCGCCTACCAGGGCGAGGTCGACCCCAAGCGCGTAAGCGACTCCACCAACGACGCGGGCCATGGCGTGACGGCAACCATCGACGGCAAGCACGTCGTCGTTGGCAACGCAAAGATGCTCGCCGCGGCCGGAGTCGAAGCGCCCGATTGCGAGGTCGTCGGAACGATTCTGCATGTGCTCGTTGACGGCGTGTACGCCGGCCACATCGTGATTGCAGACACCGTCAAGGCCGATGCTGAGCAAACGATTCGCGACCTGCACGCCGCCGGTGTCAAGCGCACCGTCATGCTCACGGGCGACCGCGAGGAGGTTGCGGCGTCTGTGGTCAAGCAACTCAGTCTCGACGAGTTCCACGCGCAGCTGCTGCCGGGCGATAAGGTCGAGCGCGTCGAGGCGCTGCTTGCAACCGAGAGTGGCAAGGGCAAGCTCGCCTTTGTGGGCGACGGCATCAACGATGCGCCCGTGCTTACGCGCGCCGATGTGGGCATTGCCATGGGCGCTATGGGTTCTGACGCTGCGATCGAGGCCGCCGATGTCGTGCTCATAGACGACAAGCCGTCCAACATTTCCCGCGCGATCCGCGTGGCACGCAAGACCATGACGATCGTCTGGCAGAACATCATCTTTGCGCTGGGCGTTAAGCTGCTGATCCTTGTGCTGGCAGCGCTGGGCATCGCCAACATGTGGCTTGCCGTGTTCGGCGACGTAGGCGTGGCGATCATCGCCATCCTGAACGCCATGCGCGCGATGGGTGTCAAGAACTTGTAGCGTTCGTGGGCTGTCCGGCCGGGGCCGGGCTTGGTTTTGAAAACGTCCTCGACCAATGAAGTGCCCCCGTTCTGCTCCTTCGGAGCTACGAACGGGGGCACTTCTGGTCTGCGGAATGTTTTCAAAACCAAGCCCGGCCCCGGCCTGCGGTAACGTTGCTGGCGGTTCTTGGGCATCGCTTGCTGGTGGGGTTCCTTGTCTGAGTTGGACTTAGTTGGTGGGACCACTCATCTCGGTCGCTGTCCCGCGCCGTTCCGGCGCGGGAGGCGCGCCGCTGCGGGAGTGCTAGTCGGTCATTATTGGCGCCGAAGCACCGTCCCGTCCCAGCATCGCCCTCAGCTTCTCGAAGCTTTCCTCGCTTAGGCAGTGCTCCATGTGGCAGCCCTCTTGCGACGCGACCTCAGCCGAAACACCCGCATCCTCCAGCAGCCCCACGAAAAAGCAGTGACGCTCCCACATTTGACGAGCGACCTCCAGACCACGCTCCGTCAGATGAACGTCGCGCTTGCCCATTTCGACATAGCCGTTGCTTTCCAACGTCGCCATGGCCTTGGAAACGCTCGCCTTAGTTACACCGAGGTACTCCGCAACGTCGATCGAGCGCACGACGCCCTGACGTTCCGACAGAACGTAGATCGATTCGAGATAGTCTTCTCCGGATTCACGTAGGGCCATGGGCCGCCTTTCGCGATGATTGCTAGTTAGCCTTTGGATACTTTCCACGGCTAACTTTACCGCAAAAGTTGCCCATGTCTTACTACTTTGTCTAAAAGTTAGCCGTGTTTCACAAAACGTGCGGGACGAAAACAAAATGGGGACGCCCCGCAAGGAGTGTCCCCCAGCTGCCGGCAGAAAAGGAGCATCCCTAAGTGCCGAGCCGCAGTTATAACAGTCCAAAGTGCTTCGCGGCGTTGTAGATTCCGTCGTCGTCCACGGCGGTCGTCACATAGGTCGCCGCAGCTTTCACCGTGTCCTGTGCGTTACCCATGGCCACGCTCGTGCCCACGGCGGAAAACATCGATAGGTCGTTCTCGCCGTCGCCAAAGGCGATCGCCTCGCTCGCGTCGATATCCAGACGCTCCAGCGTCGCCGCCACACCCAGGTCCTTGCCGCCGTTAGCGGGAATAATGTCGCAGAACAGGTCGCACCAGCGCGTGGTGAGCGAATGCGACACGGCATCGGTCACGACATGCTCGCCGACCGGATCAACAAAGGCGCAAAACTGGTAGACCGGTGCGTCAAAGGCGTGCTCAAACGGCTCCTCGTGATAGACGATTCCCGCGTTGCAGCCAGCCGTCACCACGCGCTCGGACAGGCGGTTCACAAACGAGTTCTCGCCCTGCATGCACAGCGAGTCATAGCACCCCTGCGCCACCTGGTCCACGATCACCGCGACGTCGTCCGGATCGATCGGGCAGCTGCGGTAAACCCCCTCGGCATCAAAACAGTGCTGGCCCGAAAGCGTAATGTACGCATCCCATCCCAAGTCGAGCAGCCAGTCCGGCATCTGGTAGGTCGGGCGGCCCGTGGCGATCACGCACGCAATCCCCTGCTCGTGAAAGTTGTCGAGCACCTGCTGCGCCGACGCCGGAATCCGGTGGGTCTTAAAGCTCAGCAGCGTGCCGTCGATATCGAAAAACGCGGCTTTGATCATCCTCGTCTACTCCTCGCCCTCGAGCTTTTCGCTCGCCTCGAGCCACGCCATCTCCAACTCGTCCATGGCGGCGTGAGCCTCGTCGATCTTTGCCTGCTGCTCGCCCAGCGCCGTGTAGTTGGTGGGGTCGACCTGGGCCATCGCGGCCTCGGCCTCCTCAACGCGGGTGCGCTGCGTCTCCATCTTGCGCTCGAGCGAACTCACCTCGCGGCGGAGCTTCTGGCGCTCGGCGTTGGACAGGCCGTTGGGCTGACCGCTCGACTTGGGCTTTTCGGCCGCAGCTGCCGCGGCACCGGTGTCGAACGTGCCGGTCTTGGCGCTCGGCGCGCCCACGGGCTCGCCCTCGGCGGTAGCGTTGCACAGGCGCAGGTACTGGTCCACGCCACCGGGCATATGCGTCAGGTGGCCGTCGAGCAGCGCCCACTGCTGGTCGGTCACGCGCTCCATCAAAAAGCGGTCGTGCGTCACCAGGATCAGCGTGCCGGGCCAGCCGTCCAGCAGGTCCTCGACAATCGCGAGCATGTCGGTATCCAGGTCGTTGCCCGGCTCGTCCAGGATGAGCACGTTGGGCTCGTCCAGGATCGTCAGCAACAGCGACAGGCGACGGCGCTGGCCGCCCGAAAGATCGCCGATGCGGCTCCAGAGCTGCTGCGTCGTAAAGCCCAGACGCTCGCAGAGCTTCTCGGGCGAAGTCTCCTTGCCGTCGATGACGTAGTACTTCTTATAGTTGCCGAGCACCTCGCGGATCGTGTCGCCCATGTAGGGCTTGAGCTCCTCGAGCTGCTGCGACAGCACGCCAAAGCGCACTGTCTGGCCAATCTTCACGCGGCCGCGCGTGGGTTCAATCTTGCCCTGGATCACGTCGAGCAGCGTCGACTTACCGGCGCCGTTCTCGCCCAAAAGACCATAGCGGTCGCCCGCACCAATGAGCCAGGTCACATCGGTGAGCACCTGCTTGGGCGCGCCGTCGGTATCGGCATAGCCGGCATCCACGTCGACCACATCGATAACCTGCTTGCCCAAGCGGCTCACGGCCAAGCGCTTGAGCTCCAGCTCGTCACGCACGGGCGGCACGTCGGCGATCAGCTCACGAGCGGCATCCACGCGAAACTTGGGCTTGGTGGAACGAGCCTGGGCACCGCGGCTCAGCCACGCGAGCTCCTTGCGCGCCATGTTGCGACGGCGCTCCTCGGTAACGGCGGCCATACGGTCGCGCTCTACGCGCTGCAGGATGTATGCCGAATAGCCGCCCTCGAAGGGATCGACCTGGCCGTCGTGGACCTCCCACATGCTGGTGCAGACCTCGTCCAAGAACCAGCGGTCGTGCGTGACCACGAGCATGGCACCCTGGCCGCGCTGCCAGCGGGCCTTTAAGTGACGCGCGAGCCAGTTGATGGTGCGCATATCCAGGTGGTTGGTGGGCTCGTCGAGCATGAGCACGTCGTAATCGCCGATCAGCAAGCGCGCGAGGTCCACGCGACGGCGCTGACCGCCCGAAAGCTCGCCCACCGTGCCCTCCCAGGGCACATCGCTGATGAGGCCGGCGAGGATCTGGCGCGTGCGGGGGCTCGACGCCCACTCGTACTCGGGGGCGTCGCCCACAACGGCATGATGCACGGTATCAGTATCGACCAGGTTGTCCTTTTGGCCGAGCAGACCGATCGTCGTGCCGCGGCGGTGCGTCACGCGTCCGTCGTCGGGCTCCAGCGTGCCGGCGAGCACGCTCAGCAGCGTCGACTTGCCGTCGCCGTTTTTACCGACAATACCAATGCGGTCGCCCTCGCCCACGCCGAGCGTCACGCTATCGAAAATATGCTTGGTGGGAAACTCTAGGCTGACGGAATCGCATCCCAAAAGAATCGCCATATGCCCTGCTCCTTCGTAGAAATTCAACGTTGTCCATGATAGCAGCGAGCCCCACCCCAAACCACCACGAAGGCGCCTGTCCCCTTTGTGGTGGTCGTTTCGGTCGCAGAGCAAAAGGCGGGCCATCTCCCACAAGAGATGACCCGCTTCTCCAATCAGTCCCGCGGCAACCGTGGCCGCCGCGGGCCTCAAGCATGTCCCGGACTAGGAGAACATGCCGGTGAGGTAATCATTCAGCCGCTTATCCTTGGGCCGTTGGAAAATCTCGTCAGTCTCGTCGTACTCGACCATATCGCCCATGTAGAAGAACGCCGTGCGGTTGGACACGCGCGACGCCTGCTCCATGTTGTGCGTCACGATGACGATGGCGCGGTCGGCCACGATCGACGACATAAGGTCCTCGATCGCCAGCGTCGAGATGGGGTCGAGCGCCGAGCAGGGCTCGTCGAACAGGATCACGTCGGGGTTGAGCGCCAGCGTGCGCGCGATGCACAGACGCTGCTGCTGGCCGCCCGAAAGCGCGTAGGCACTCTTGTCGAGCTTGTCCTTGACCTCGTCCCACAGTGCCGCGCCGCGCAGACTCTCCTCGACCATACGATCAAGCTCGTCGCGGTCGGTGATGCCGTGACGCCTAGGCGCAAATGTAATGTTGTCGCGAATGGACTTGCGGAACGGGTTGGGCTGCTGGAACACCATGCCAATGGAGCGGCGCAGCTCGTAGGTGTTCTCGGTCTTGGTATTCACGTTGCGCCCGCGGTAGTTGATCTCGCCCTCCACGCGGCAGCCGCGAATCTCGCGATTCATAAGGTTGAGGCTACGCAAGAAGGTCGACTTACCGCAGCCCGAAGGCCCGATGAGCGCCGTGATCTCGCCCTTGTGAAAGTCGAGCGACGTATTGTGCAGGGCATGGTGGTCGCCATAGTACACGTTGACGTCCTTGGTGGAGAGCACGACCTCGTCGCTCACGGCCCTGCCGCTCACGCGAACGCGCTTCTCGCTCTCCCCCACACTCGACAGGAGGTCCTGGGTCTCGGACGTGGCCGCCTCGGTTGCGGGCGTTGCATTCATCTCGCTCATTCGGCCGTCATCTTCCTTGCCAGTTGCTTGCCCACGATGCGGGCGATTACGTTAAACAGCAGCGCGCAGATCATCAGCAGTGCGGCGGTGCCCCAGACGATCTGCTGGGCCTCGGGGCTGCCCTCGCCATAGATCTTGTAGATGTGCACGGCAAGCGACTCACCGGGGCGGAACACGTTCCAGGCGCAGGTGGGGCTCGACAGGTTAAGGCTCAAGAAGTTGAGGCGAACCGGCGAGCTCATGCCCGAGGTAAAGAGCAGCGCCGCGGCCTCGCCAAAGACGCGGCCGGCCGAAAGCACGATGCCGGTCACGATAGCGGGCATGGCCTCGGGAATCAGGATGTGCAGCGTGGCCTCCCAGCGGGTGAGGCCCATGGCCAGGCACGCATCGCGCTGGGCCTGCGGCACGTCCTCGAGCGCCTGCTGGATCACGCGCACCAGAATGGGGATATTGAACATGGTGAGCGCGACGGCGCCGGAGATGATGGAGTACTTCCAGCCCAGCTGCACCGAGAACACCAGAAAACCGAACATGCCGACAACGATGGAAGGCAGCGAGGACAGCGTCTCGATGGCGGTGGAGGCAATGTCGCGGACGGGTCCGTCCGGCGCGTACTCAACCAAAAAGACCGCTCCGCCCAGGCTGATGGGCACCGAGATGATCAGGGTGATCAGCAGCAGGTAGAACGAGTCGAACAGCTGGTAGAGCACGCCGCCCTGCGTTCCGTTGGCGCGCGACGGCTCCGTGAGAAAGCCCGGCTGGAACAGCGTCGAGATGCCCTCGAACAGGATATAGGCCACCATGGAGACGACGATGAGCATGACGATGGCGACGATCGCCGTCAACACGCCCGTGGCGAAGCGGTCCTGCTTTTGGACACGCCCGAGCCTCGCCTCGTCGATGTGGATACGCGTGCTAGCCACGAGCCTTCGCCCCCTTGCGGCCGATAAGGTGGATGATCAGGATGAAGATGAGACTCATGCCCATCAGCAGCAGGCCGAGCGCCCACAGAACATCGTCTTGGGCCGAGCCCTCGGCATAGACTGCCATGGACGTGGTGAGCGTGGTGGTGATGGTCGAAGCCGGCGACAGCAGCGACGTCGGCATGGCCTCGATGCCGCCGATGACCATGCGCACGGCGAGCGTCTCGCCAAAGGCGCGGGTCATACCCAGGATGACCGCAGTCATGAGCGACGGCATGGCGGACTTGAGCACCACGTGCCAGATGGTCTGCCAG
>CAUAJB010000013.1 GCA_958429225.1 uncultured Collinsella sp. | reverse complement strand
ACGAGCGGGGGCTCCTGTCGTTTCCGTGCCCCTGGATTGGGTCATAGTGTCTGACTTCGCCAAAACATCGGTGTTGCCCGACCAGTCGTTTTGGCACTTAGGTGGCAATTAGGGACGTTCCTTATGTGCCGGCACTTGGGGACACTCCTTGCGCTGATAGTCGTTGGGTTAGTCGTTGGGGACGTTCTTGTTTGACTAGTCATTTAAGAACGTCCCCAACGACTAACTTCCTTCCCGTAACCTTTCCGCAACAATTTGCCCTTCACGCTGCCCGACTTCGCTCGTAACGTTCCCTGCGCTACACTTAGTCGCACTGTGGCGCTGCCGCGCCGCGCCCGACCCAAGGGGGACTCTCATGAAGAACACTCAGCTGCTGTTGATCAACGATATGTGCGGCTACGGCAAGGTCGCGCTTTCCGCCATGCTGCCGGTGCTGTCGCATATGGGCTATCGCATCCACAACCTGCCGACGGCCCTTGTTTCCGATACGCTCAACTACCCCAAGTTCTACATCCACGACACCACGGAGTACGTGCGTCAGAGTCTTGCCATTTGGGAGGAGCTCGGCTTTGAGTTCGACGCCATCTCGACCGGCTTTATCGTGACCGAGGAAGAGACGCGCATCATCTCGGACTTTTGCCACCGCCGCGCGCAAAAGGGCACCAAGGTGTTCGTCGATCCCATCATGGGCGACAACGGCAAGCTCTATGCCGGTGTGCCCGAGTCCACGATTGGCCTTATGCGGCACCTGCTGGAGTGCGCAGACTACGCGGTGCCCAACTACACCGAGGCCTGTCTGCTCGCCGATACGCCTATTGCAGAGCAGATCACGCCCGATGAGGCCCGCGCCCTTGTGGACGCTGTGCGCGAGCTGGGTGCCAAGTCGGTGGTCATTACGAGCGCCGTGGTCAATGGCACGAACGCGGTTATCGGTTACGACCATGTGGCGGGGGAGTACTTCACGATTCCCTTTGAGCTCATTCCGGTCTATTTCCCGGGCACGGGCGACACGTTCTCGGCGGTGCTCGTCGGCCGCGTTATGGCCGGTTGGAGCCTGCAGCGTGCGACGAGCGATGCCATGCGCGTGGTAGCGGAGCTTATCGAGCGCAATGCCGACCAGGAGGATAAGTCCGCCGGCCTTCCCATCGAGGCCTGCCTGGATGTGATTGACCATGAGTAATGCTGATGAGGGCGGCGTCAAGCCTGCGGGCGAGAACAAGCCGCTCGGCGCGCCGCGTGGCAAGCGTCCGCGTATCCGCGTGAGCTGCGTGGACCAGCTGGGTGCGTGCCGCTGCCACCATGGTCACAAGCCGGGCGACGTCTTTGACTTCGACCGAGACCGCGGCAAGATGTGCGCTATGGCCTGCCATGTGGGCTTTCCCTATATCGATATCCTGCGCTATGCCGGAACCGTGCCTGGCAACGAGCCCGGCACGGCAAAGTTCTGCTGCCCCGAGGTCGATACGCTGAACGTCTGGCTTGCCGAGATCGTCGACGAGTAGTCGAGCGCAATGTGACAAAGGGACAGTCCCTTTGTCACATTCGCCGGGGCTGCCCCTTCTTTTTGCTTATAATCCTAAATCTCTGCATTTCATCCGATTTTAGGTTCTAAAAATCCTACATTTCATCGATAATTAAGCGCATAAAACTTTGCATTTCATTTGATGACACTGAGGGGAGAGCCTATGCTGCGCAGGAAAATAGCGGCAGAGCTGGAGCGTTGGCTGAAGTCTGCCGAGCAAAAGGCCTTATTCATCACGGGTTCTCGCCAGATCGGCAAAAGCTATTCGATTCGCGCATTTGGCAAAGCCAGCCATGCAACCTACATCGAGCTCAATCTCATGGAAAATCGCCAGGCAAAAGATGCTCTTCTCGAGGCGCGGAATGCCGATGATTTCATCAGCAGGGTGACGCTTCTTTCGGGAAAGTCGATTGCACCAGGCAAAACGCTCGTGTTTATCGATGAGGTCCAAGAGGCCCCCGACATCATGACGATGGCAAAGTTCCTTGTAGAGGACGGGAGGTGCCGCTGGGCGTTTTCGGGGTCAATGCTCGGGACCCAGTTCAAGGGCGTCAGGTCCTATCCCGTGGGGTATGTCCACGAGCTTAGGATGTTCCCGCTCGATTTTGAGGAGTTTTGCTGGGCAACCGGGGTGAGCGAGGGGGCTCGCCAAACGATACGTGACGCGTGTATCAGCGAGAGGCCCATTCCTGATTACATTCATGACGCGATGATGGCAAACTTCAGGACCTATACCGTTGTCGGCGGAATGCCGGAGGTCGTGCAGCGTTTCCTTGACACGCAGGGCGACCTTGCCTCTGTTCGTCAGCTACAGTCCGAGCTCAACGAACAGTACCGACGGGATATTTCCAAGTATGCAAGCGGGCGTGCCCTTCAGGTGCAGAGCATCTACGATCAGCTCCCCATTATGCTTGAGGGCGAACACAAGCGTTTCGTGCTCAATTCCATTGACCCCAAGGCGCATTATGAGAAGTACCAGCGAGATTTTGTCTGGCTTGTCGATGCCGGCGTTGCTCTCAAAGCCGATATCGTAACCGAGCCAAAGTCGCCCCTGCTCAAGACGGCACGGCCATCGCAGTTCAAGCTATACCAATCGGATACGGGCATGTTGATGGCGCGCTACCCCGTTGGAGTCGCCCAAGCGGCGTATCTTGATAGCAAGGAGCCCAATCTGGGCGGCATTTACGAAAACGTGGTGGCCCAGCAGCTGGCTGCCCAAAATCGCCAGCTTTACTACTATCAGACAAAAAAGCGCGGTGAAGTGGACTTTGTGGTCGATGGGCCGGATGGGACGGCTGTTCCGATCGAGGTTAAATCGGGCTCCTATTACCACGCGCACGCTGCGCTCGGTCATGTGCTTGATACGGCTGAATATGGCGTAAGGCTCGGGATTGTTTTCTCGAGAGGCAACGTTGAGCGCAACGGAGCGGTTCTCTATTTGCCGCTATATGCGACCTGGGCCCTTTCGGATGTTTTGGGCGACTCCTGCGCCGAGGGGATAAAGCTGGAGGTCAAGCCGGTCTAGGGCCAGTCCCGGATGTGGCAAAGGGGCAGTCCCTTTGTCACATTCATGAGCGTGGATTTTCTCCCGTTTAGAGCGCACTCGAGCGCTCAAAGTGGGAGAAAACCCACGCTCGTTTTATGCCGATGGCGTGGCCCGTGTGCCCGCGCCGCCCGAGCGCCTACAGCTGCTCGAGCATGGCGGTGCAACCGGCGAGTACATCGCGGTAGGTGGCGTCGAAATTGCCGGTGTACCAGGGGTCGGCCACGTCGCCGGGGCGATCGGTCCAATCGAGCAGGCGCGAGATCTTGCCATCGGGGTCCTTCCCAAAAATTCGGTACAGGGCGCGGGCGTTCTCGTCGTCCATATAGACAATGTGGTCCCAGTCGCCATACTCCGCGCGACGCACCTGACGTGCGCGATGTGCGACGACGGGAATCCCGACCTCGCGTAGCTTGGCAATGGTGCCGTGGTGTGGCGGGTTGCCGATCTCCTCGGTCGAGGTCGCAGCGGAATCAATGACAAACTCGCCCGCGCGCCCGGCGCGCCGCACTAGCTCGGTAAACACGGACTCAGCCATCGTCGAGCGACAGATGTTGCCATGGCAGATAAACAGTATGCGTTGCATGAGCGGTTTCCTTTCTAGGCGGTCGTGCAGGGCTTACAGACTGCTCTTGAGGCAGTTTGCTCCAATAAAGCCCGCTGCGTACAAGGGGAGGTGGCGTAGCTCGCGCCCGTCATCGGTTTCGCTGCGGAAAAAATTGTTCTCGGACAAAATGTAGGCATATGGCGATCGGGCTTTGTCCATGAACGACCCGAGGGTTCTCGCGCGCACGTTGCGTGCGGACTTTACCTCGACGGGCACGATTTCCATACGGTCGGTCTGAAGTAGAAAATCGAGCTCGCCGGTCGTCTTCCAAGACGACGGCGGCACCCAGTAATACGTCTGCAAGCTGTTACCCGAAAATGCTTGCATGACCGAGTTTTCCGCCAGGGCGCCTCGGAAGTCGGAAGATAGCGCTATGGCGGAATCTTCTTTGAGGTCGAGCCAGAGCCTCGGGTTGATGCCGAGTTTGTAGAACATGAGGCCGGTATCGAGAAGATAGACCTTAAAGAAACTTCCATCTTCGTCGTCGAAGGGAACGAGGGGAGGCTCGATGCCTTCGGTCAGGTTGTTGACCGATATGATACCGGCGCCTTCGAGCCAGTCGAGCGGCTCGATAAGCTTGGCGCGACGGCCTCCGCGTTCGACCTCGGAGTACTTGAATTTTTTTGTGGACGATCTCAGCAGCTGGGACGGAATGGAGCGCCAGACCTTGCGTGCCGCCACGCCGCTGATCCCGTTTTCGGGGTCGGTCATATCGGCGGTATAGGTCTCGTTGATTTCGCGCTGCTCGACGCGCGCATCCTCGATGGATAACGTCTTGCGATATGCGTTGACGGCGGCGGGCATGCCGCCCACGATCTGGTATCGATGAAACAGGCTGAGCGCGGCTTGGTGCGCGGCGTAGGTCTCGAGCGTGCCGGCGTGGGTACGAATGGCATCGGCCATCTGCTCCTCATCGAGCGCCCAGAGAAACTCCTCGAACGACATAGGATGCATGGTCTCTTGACGAACGCCGCTGGGAAAAGGCAGCTTACGTTTGCGCGTGGCGACGCCGAGCTGACTGCCGGTCGCGCATATGCGCCAGCCCGAACCCGAAAAAAAGCGAAGCGAGTTGAGCGCCCGTTCGCAGAGCTGCACCTCGTCAAACAGGATGAAGGTGGTTTCTTTGCGAATGGGGGCGCGTTTATAGTCTGAAATCCGCGCCACGATGGTGTCAACGTCGTCGGTGGGACAATCGAACAGCGGAGCGATCAGCTCAAGATCGGTCTGAAAGTCGAGTTTGACAAACGCATCGCCGGCGATTCGCCTGCCGATTTCCTCGGCAGCGTACGTTTTGCCTACGCGTCGCGCACCACGGATGAGGAGGGGGCGTGAGGCGTCCTTTGTCGCCCATGATTCGATAACGGACTCGATTGATCTGCGCATGGGGCCGCCTTTCCAATTTCGTGTACTTCAGATACATAGTTTAGTACGATTTCATGTACTTGAAATACACGAAATAATAGAAAAGCGTGTATCTCAAATACACGAAATTGCACTGCTGAAGCTTCCAGGCGGATAAACATACTCATATTGGGCGGTTTTCACCGGTTACTCGCCACCTTGGGCTATGTTTGCCCCTATGCCCGTATTGAGGGCCGTGCTGATTGACGACGGCGCTCCCAGCGAGCCAGCTTAATCGTCACCAGCGTGAGGGCCCAGGCCACAAGCGAGAACGCGGCGCCCACTGCGCCCACGTACGCAATGCCAACGCTGCTTACCACGGCGCCGCCCACTGCGGTGCCAAACGAGATGCCGACGTTAAACGCCATGGGCTCAACCGAACTTGCGAGTACCATCGACTTGGGATGGCGGCTGCGTGCCACGTCCATAAAGTGCGTGATGCATGAGACCGAGAACAGGTACATGAGCATCGCCAGGCTAAAGACAAAGACCAGCGCGAGCGGCATGGCGGCGCCCACGGCAAACAGCCCGAGCAGTGCCGCCGCCTGCAGCACAAACGTAACCAGCAGCGCCTTCATGCCAAAACGCGCATCGATCCATCCGCCCAGGATGTTCGAGATCAGGCAGAACACGCCATAGGCCATAAGTGTGGTGCTCGCCTGAACGGTATCCATGCCCAGCACCTGCTCCAGATAAGGCGTCACGTAGCCGTAGAATACGTAGACCGAGCCCACGCCAAACAAGAAGATGAGCATGCCGGTGATGATACTCGGCTCGCGTAGTAGCCCCGCCTGCTCGCGGAAGGTGGCGGGCTCATCGGTCTGCCCGGCGCGAGGCATAAACGCCACGAGCGCGCTACAGATCAAAACGGCAAAGGTCAGCGTGCCGTACATGGCCACGTGCCAATCGAGTGTGTCGGCCACAAACTTGCCAATCGAGGTCACAAAGACCATCGCCACGGAAAACGCGCCGTACACGACCGAGATGGCAAGTGAGGTTTGCTGCGGGGATAGCAGCTCAGGGATGTACGTCACGCCCACGGCGAGCAGCGCACCCGAGACAGAGCCCAGGACAATGCGTGAGATAAACAGCACCTGGAAGTTGGGAGCCAACGCCATGACCAGGTTGCCGAGCACAAAGACGACGCTATAGCACACGAGCAGCTGGTAGCGGCGGAATCGCCCCGTGCTGAGCGCGAGCACCGGCGTCGCGATAGCGTAGACGAGCGCAAACACGCTGATGAGCTGGCCCGCAGTGGCAAGTGATATGCCGAGTTCCGTTGCCAAGTCGCTTTCGATGCCGATGACCACGAACTCGGAGCAGCCGAGCGAGAATCCCAACAGCACGAGCAGCGCCAGGCAGAGCTTGGTGCGCGCGGGGGAGAGCGCGGCGGCGGTTGGCTTACTTTTAGGCGTGGTTGCGGCGGTCAAGGTTGTCACTCCAATGTCGCATGAATAAGCGGGATTCAATCCCTGCAACTCTAACAGAATGTGACAAAGGGACAGTCTCTTTGTCACATTCGCGGCGTGGCTGCCGCCTAAACCGTCACAACATTCGATGAAAATCTCGAAAACGAGGAAAAACGTCGAATGTTGTGACGGTTTTCGTGTCCGGCGCGGGTGAGCTTCGGTGCCGTCTGGGGGTATAAGACTAGCGAGTGTTTATTTGCGAGGCCTAAGGGGCGCCCCGTATGGATATCGATAACTTTGAATGGTGGTATAGCGAGGGCGAGGCTCCGGACGAGGAGTGGGACGAGCCCGCGTCGCGTGACGTGTCGAGCGACGAGGACGAGACCGGCAACGATGCCGCTGTCGAGCCTGATGCCGCCTCCGATGCCGCCGAGCCCCTGACCTTTGAGCAGGCTTGGGCCCAAGCCGAGGCCGATGAGGCTAAGGCCGATGCCACGGCCACACTCGGTGAGCCGGCGGACATGTCCATCTCGCCGGCAAAGATCCCGCAGCCGCGTCACACCATCGACCCCGACAGCACGGCATCCTTCAGCATTCTCGACGTGCCCGCGCAAGGCGCCCAGGCGCCTGCGCCCACACATCGCCCCGACCTGGCTCGTGAGGAAGACGCGGGCCGCCGTTCTCCGCTCGGCCCCATCCTTATCGCCTTCATGGCCGGCGTTATCGCATGCTCGGTAATTGGAAACGTCTGGAGCCATGTTGAACAACAGCGAAAAGACGCCGCCAAGGTCGAGATGTCTATCGAGCAATCGCTCGGCCGCACGCGCTCGGTACATGTGTCGGTCGAGGTCAAGGACGGCGCGACGTGGGACACCGCGCGCGGCGACAGCCAAATGCTCATCTACATCGTGGGGCGCACGCTCAAAGGGCAGACGATTGACGAGTATCAATACGTCAATTCCGCTGGTGACGGCATCGAACTTAAGCCCGGCGACTACGAGCTCACCGTCGATGAACCGCCCGTCGCCACCGACGGCACGCGCTTCCGTGCCTCAAAGCGCATGGTCCCCGTGAGCTTTAACTCACAGGCGCCCGACACGGTCGACACCACACCGCAGGGCGGGTTCGACCTTTACGTGGATACCCAGTAGGCACTCGCCGCTCATTCCGCTATGGCTACTCAATAATCGCCTGCCGTCCCGTCCCGCCGCCAAGAGTGGGACAATAGCCCTCGACACTATTGTTTACTTTTGGAGGAAGTAGCATGTCTACTGTCACTACCATCAAGCGCGGCGGCCTCACCGCGGCCATCGATTCCATGGGTGCCCAGCTCACGAGCCTTGCCCTCAACGGCAACGAGTATCTGTGGCAGGGCGACCCCGCCTTTTGGGGCAAGCACGCGCCCATCCTGTTCCCCATTGTGGGCTCGCTGCGCAACAACACGGCAACGTCTGCGGCCGGCATCTGCGAGATGCCGCGCCACGGACTCGCGCGCATTGTCGAGCACAAGCTGGTCGAGGTTTCGGAGGACGGCTCCTCGGTAACGTACGAGATCACCGATACACCCGAGTCGCTCAAGGCGTTCCCGTTCCACTTTAAGCTCAACATGACCTATGCCTTGACCGGCGACGCCACCCTCACGCAGACCTTTGCCGTCACCAACACCGGCGACGTGGACCTGCCGTTCTCGGTGGGCGGCCACCCCGCATTTAACGTGCCCGCCCCCGGTGCCGAGGACGAGGCGTTCGAGGATTACGAGCTGGCGTTTACCGAGGCTTGGACCAACGAGGCTCCCATCATCACGCCCGACGGTCTTATGACGTTCGAGGGTAGCTACAAGGCTCCCGATAACTCGGACGTGCTGCCCATCACGCACCGCAGCTTCGATAACGATGCCATCATGTTCACCGATACTCCGGGTTCCACGCTCACACTGCGCGGCCGCAAGTCGGGCCACGGCGTCAAGATCGACTTTGAGGGCTTTAAGTACATTGGCGTGTGGTCTGCCGCCAACGACGCTCCGTTTGTGGCGCTCGAGCCCTGGACCGGTCATACCACCATGGACACCGAGGACGATGTCTTTGAGCACAAGGTCAACACCATCACCTTGGCTCCCGGCGCTACCGATAAACGTAGCTTTAGCGTCACCTTGTTCTAGAGGTTCCGCCGTTCTGACGAACGGCGGGCCGGTCGACGCTGCGCGCCACCCAGAGCGACAATTTGTCATTCAAAAGGCAAGGCATGACCAGAAGGTCTATGCCTTGCCTTTTTCATGCCAACTTGTTCGCTCTGGACGTCGCTCGCCGGCATTGCCAAAACATCGACGTCCCCAATGACTACCGTGTGTCTATTAATTTTTCGAGCTTGTGCTGCGCTGCTGGTCGCTGGCGTATATCCTGTTAACTCGTCAGCATACGATTCAACAGGGAAGGCAGATTATGCATTCTCCCCATCAACGCGACGCGCATCCACAGCCGGTATGCAGCCGTCGCATCTTTTTGGGTAGCGCTCTCGCTGCGAGCGCTTCTGTCGTCGCCGGCGCACTTGCCGGTTGCCAGCGTCCCTCCACGCTGGAAGTAGTTCAGCCCACGACGGGCGGCGGTCGCGACGACCTGTCCGATTCCGTGATCGGCAAGGACAAGATCCGTATCGGCATGGAGGCGGCCTACGCCCCGTACAACTGGCAGGTCTCCGAAGCCAGCGAGTACACCATCCCCATCGACAACGTGCAGGGCGCCTATGCCGATGGTTACGACGTGCAGATTGCCAAGATCGTCTGCAAGGCCCTCGGCGGCGAGCCCGTTGCCGTCAAACAGAGCTTCTCGGGCCTTATCGACTCGCTCAACAACGGCCAGATTGACCTCATCATCGCCGGTATGAGCGCCACGCCCGAGCGCGAGGAGTCTGTCGGCTTTTCCGACCCGTACTTTATCGGTTACTTTGGCCTGTTCGTAAAAGAGGGCTCGCCCTACCAAAACGCGACCAAGCTCAGCGACTTTAGCGGCGCTACGGTCCTCGGCCAAAAGGACACCATGCTCGATACTGTCATCGACGAGATTCCGGGCGTTGTGCACAAAAACCCGGTCGACTCCGTCCCCACGGTGTTCTCGAACCTGCTGCAGGGCACGTGCGACGCCGTGACCTACAACACCGAGAACGAGAAGGGCTATATGGCCCAAAACCCGGGCATCGTCCCCATTCATTTTGCCGAGGGCGAGGGCTTTAAGCAGGAGGTCGCGGCAAACGTCGGCTGCCGCAAGGGCTCGGACAAGCTCCTTAAGCTCATCGACAAGACACTCAAGGGCATTAGCCAAGAGGAGCGCGACCAAATGTGGGACGCGTGCCTCGACCGCCAGCCGGCATAGGGAGGCAGCATGAAAACCATCAATCGTCTGGCCTCCTTTATCAAGGCCGACCACCGTTATGTGTACCTGGGCACGAGCGTTATCGCGGCGCTCGGCCTGGCGTTTAGCCAGCGCAACCCCACACCGCTGAGCTTCTTGGCTCCCACGGGCGTGTTTCAAGATTGCCTTTGGGCAATCCTGTGGGCGTGGCTCGTCGTGTCGGCGGCGGCGCTGGTCACCAAGCTTATGCACTGGAGCGACTATCGCGAAAAATCGCCGTTCGCATCTGAGCGTTTCCGTCGTGGAGCACGCTTAGGCAGCTACGTCGTGGTCGCCATCGCGGCAGTTTTCTTTATCGACCGCTGCGTCATGTCGTTTATCGATCTGGTGCAGGTGAGCATTGTCTCGGATTCCAACCCCAGCGACTTTTTGTCGAGCCTGGTCTACATGACCTACAAGAGCGGCGACTTCTTCATTCGCGGTATCGAGATCACCATCGCGCTTGCCACCTTCGGCACCGTCATCGCATTCTTCCTGGCGCTGCTCTTTGTGTTCCTGCGTATTCAGACCTTCGACCGCGTGGACAACGACCTGGTGCGCTTCTTTAAGAGTATCGGCCGCGGCTTTGCGACCATCTACTCCACCATCGTGCGCGGCACGCCCATGATGGTCCAGGGTCTGCTCATCTATTACGCGGGCTTCACCGTTTTGCGCGGCATGGGCTTCGAGACCGCTCAGGCCAACCAGATTTGGAGTACCTTCACCGCCGGCCTCGTTACCATCTCGCTCAACTCCACCGCCTACATGATGGAGGTCCTGCGCGGCGGCATCGAGTCCATCGATCCCGGCCAGGCCGAGGCAGCACGCTCGCTGGGCCTGTCGCAGTGGCAAGCCATGCGCAAAGTCGTGTTCCCCCAGGGCATTAAAAACGCGATTCCGGCGCTCACCAACGAGCTCATCATCAACATCAAGGATTCGTCGGTGCTCTCGGTCATCGGCGTGTTCGACCTTATGTACGCCACCACCACCGTCGCCGGCGTGTACTACCGCCAGATGGAGGTCTACTGCGTGGCGCTCGTGGTCTACCTGATCCTGACGCTCGTGGCGAGCCGCCTGCTCGAGGCCTTTGGCAAAAAGCTCGGCGCCGAGGCTCCGGTCACGCTGCCCAGCTCCAACTAGGCTCAAGACGAGGAGAATCATCATGGCAGATACCGCCATTACCGGCGTTGCGGCCGCCGCACAGACCAATGAGCCGCTCATCCGCGTCGAGGGCCTGCGCAAGAGCTTCGGCTCGCTCGAGGTGCTCAAGGGCATCGACCTGTCCGTCAATCCCGGCGAGGTCGTCACCATTATCGGCGCCTCGGGCTCGGGCAAGTCGACCTTCCTGCGCTGCCTCAACCTGCTCGAGACCCCGGACGCGGGCCACATCTGGTTCCATGGCCAGGACCTCACGGCCGAGCGTTGCAACATTAACAAGCTGCGTGAGGACATCGGCATGGTGTTCCAGGGCTTTAACCTGTTCAACAACATGGACGTGCTCGACAACTGCACACTCGCGCCCGTCACGCTCAAAAAGATGGGCAAGGCCGAGGCCGAGAAGGTCGCGATGGAGCATCTGACGAGCGTGGGGCTCGAGAAGTTCGCGCACGCCGCCGTGGGTCGCCTGTCCGGCGGCCAAAAGCAGCGCGTTGCCATCGCTCGTGCCCTATGCATGAATCCGCAGATCATGCTGTTCGACGAGCCGACCTCCGCACTCGACCCCGAGATCGTGGGAGAGGTGCTCGAGGTCATGCGCAAGCTCGCTGCCGACGGCATGACCATGGTCGTCGTCACGCACGAGATGGCCTTTGCCCGCACGGTGTCCGACCGCGTGGTCTTTATGGACAAGGGCGTGGTCCTCGAGGACGCCGCGCCGACGGAGCTCTTCGGCAACCCCAAGCACCAGCGTACCCGCGAGTTCCTCTCGCGTTATCTCGAGGACAAATAGCCGACCGCAAACGCTTACGTGGCAGGGCCGCTCCGGTGGGGCGGCCCTCGTCATCACAATCGAAAGGATGTCATGGCCGAGGTCTGGCGCTTCTTTGCGCATGAGGATGATTTTGCCGATTTGGACGAAGCTGGTGCGTGCGAGCGCCTGGGCCGCGTGCTGTCGTTTCCGACTATTTCGAGTATGGATGCCGAGGCGGTGGACTGGCAGCCGTTCGACGACCTGCGCTCGTATATGCAGCAGGCTTGGCCGCACGTATTTACGGCGGGTAAGGTCGAGCTTATCGACCATTCGCTATTGGTGACGCTTGGCGGTTCCGACTCTGCCCTCAAGCCCATTATGCTCATGGGCCACATGGACGTGGTTCCCGTGGTACCCGGCACCGAGGCTGACTGGACGCATGCCCCCTTTAGCGGACATGTGGACGACACCTACATTTGGGGTCGCGGCGCCATCGATATGAAAGACCAGGTCGCAGGCATTCTCGAGGCGGTTGAGTATGCGTTCGCGCACGGCTGGGAGCACAAGCGTACCCTGCTGCTCGCCTTTGGCCAGGACGAGGAAACCACGCAGTGCGGCGCAGGCGCCATCGGCCGCGCGCTCGAGGAGCGCGGCATTGAGCTTGAGTACCTGATCGACGAGGGTGACTACCGTATTGTTTCGGCTGCCGAGTATGGCGCGGGCGGGGGTTGGCTCATGCATGCCGACCTCGCGGAGAAGGGCTATGCCGATATCGTGTTGAGGACGCGTAGCGAGGGCGGGCATTCCTCCAACCCCTACGGGGGCACTTCACTCGAGGTGCTCAGCCGTGCCATCACCGCAATCTGCGATATCGAGTGGCCGACGCGCGTGACCGACTTGCTTGCCGCTCAACTCATCGAGTTGAGGCTCTACACGGCCGATGAAATTGCCGCCAACGGGGATGCCATTGTCCGCGATTGCCTCGCCAGTAAAAAGCTCTATCCGCTGGTGACGACCACCTGCGCGCCCACGCAGATCGAGGGTGGTAGCACCGGCGCCAACGTAATGCCGCAGGATATGTGGGCCAACATTAACTTCCGCATGCTCGAGGGTACGAGCGTGGCCGACGTTGTGGCGTGCTGCCGTGAGGCGGTTGCCGGGGCGGACCTTGCCGGTCGTGTCGAAGTGGAGCTGGGCCCCGGCAGCTCCGAGCCTTCGCCGTCTCCGCGTGTCGGTGGACCGGGGCTCGAGGCCGTTCGCGCCATCGCCGCCCGCTATTTCCGTGATCCATTGGGGACAGAGGAAAACGGATCATCTGAGCCGTTGGCGATTGTCCCTTCGACCGTGATCGGTGCGACCGACGCTGCCAACTACCAGCGCATTTGCTCCGAGTGCATTCGCTTCTCGGCCTTTGTGGTCGACGATGACGAGTGCGATCGCGGCGTCCACGGCACTAACGAGCGCATCACTCGCTGCGCCTACCTCCAGGGTGTCCGCTTCCTCATCGCCCTGCTCCACACGCTCTAGAATCCGACAAAGGGACTGTCTCTTTGTCGGATTCCGTGCGGGTTATATGCAGGTTTGCCTGCGCACGCTATCATATATGGGTTAGACCGCAACTATGTACCCCATACGCGAAGGGATGCGCATGTATCTGAAGATCGACATGCTCTAGCTGGGCTTACCCCCGCAGTGGCGCCTCGCGCCCCATCAATTCTGCCGATTTTCGCCTTCACGCATATAAAGGAGTCCGTCATGCGCGACAAGCTCGAAAAGATCATCAAGGCCTACGAGGAGCTCGAGAAGAAGCTTTCCGACCCGGCCGTCGCCTCCGATATCAAGGAGTTCACGCGTCTCAACAAGGAGTATGCGCACCAGTCCGACCTCATTGCCGCCTCGCGCGAGTACATCGGCGCGCTCGATGACATCGAGGCTGCCAAGGAAATGCTGCACGATACCACCGATGCCGATGAGAAGGAGATGCTCCAGATGGACATCTCCGAAAACGAGGCCAAGCTCCCCCAGCTCGAGGAAGACATCAAGTACATGCTCATCCCGAGCGACCCCAACGACGACAAGAACACCATCGTCGAGATCCGCTCCGCCGCCGGTGGCGACGAGGCGGCCATCTTCGCCGGCGACCTGTACAAGATGTATCAGCGCTTTTGCGAGTCGCGCGGCTGGAAGACTACCGTGCTCGACTCCAGCCCCAGCGAGGCCGGTGGCTTTAAGTCCATTGAGTTCAAGGTCGAGGGCGACCGCGTCTACTCCGTCATGAAGTACGAGTCCGGCGTGCACCGCGTCCAGCGCGTCCCCAAGACCGAGTCCCAGGGCCGCATTCAGACCTCCACGGCTACCGTCGCCGTGCTTCCCGAGGCCGAGGAGATCGACGTCCAGATCAACCAGTCCGACCTGCGCATCGACACCTACTGCGCCTCCGGCCCTGGCGGTCAGTGCGTTAACACCACCTACTCCGCCGTGCGCATTACCCACCTGCCCACCAACACCGTGGTGCAGTCGCAGGAGCAGCGCTCCCAGATCCAGAACCGCGAGGTCTGCATGCAGATGCTGCGTGCCCGTCTGTACGAGATGGAGCTCGAGAAGCAGCAGGCCGAGCTCGGTGCCGAGCGCCAGAGCCAGATCGGCCATGGCAACCGTTCCGAGAAGATCCGTACCTACAACCAGCCCCAGGACCGCGTGACCGATCACCGCATCGGCTTCAACTCCACCTACAACGGCGTCCTTCTGGGCGATCAGCTCGGCACCGTGATCGAGGCACTCGCCGCCGCCGAGCGAGCCGAGAAGCTGGCGCAGGCTGTGTAGGTTCCGCCGTTCTACCGAACGGCGGACCAGCCGACGCTGCGCGGGCCGCATTTGGACAATCTGACGTTCAACTTCAAGGGCGCGACCAGAAGGTCAGCGCCCTTTCGTTTCACGTCACCTTGTCTCAAATGCGACCCGCTCGCTGTCCGTCCTCTACCTGCGGTGTTGCCTTGCTCCGGATGCGGTATGCTCAACCTGCGGCGCCTTAGATGTAGTCATTGGGGACGTTCTTAAATGACTAGGTTGGGTACATTGCTTTGAGATGTTATTTAATCGGCTTTGATGGCCATTAAGCCGGCTACCTGCTCAAAGAAATTAGCGGCATTCATCTGCTATCGAAAATAATGCTCAAAAAATCGTCCAAGAAGTCGCGTGTCATTTTTTGATGCGTCGCGCGTCAAGTGATGTGGCAAGTTCTTGGTTAGATATTGGTCAGTTTTGGGTCAACCTTGCCAAAAGCTTGACGGATGCAGATTTAGACGTCGACGAATGAACACTTCGATTGCGATTCAAGCAAAATTCTGGGCTGATTCTCGATAATCGCTTCCAATCGTCCCTTGCCGCGTGCCGCCCTCGCGTACAATCTGCTCCGACATTCGCGCGCCGTCCGGCGCTTAAGAGGGGAGGGCCCCATGGCAAACGAGATTTGGACCATCAAGCGTTGTCTCGAGTGGACCAAGGAGTACCTGGCCGAGCGCGGCGAGGAGCACCCCCGTCTTTCTGCCGAGTGGCTGCTGTGCGCCGCCACGGGCCTGGCGCGCATTGACCTATATATGCGTATGGACGAGATGCTTAACGCGGCCCAGCTCGAGACCATGCATGCGGCCGTTGTCCGCCGCGCTAAGGGCGAGCCGCTGCAATACATCACGGGCAGCACGCAGTTTCGCATGATCGACGTCGCGTGCGCCCCCGGTGTGCTCATTCCGCGCCCCGAGACCGAGATGCTCGTCGAGGAAGTCCTCAATTATCTGGATGCCGAGGTGCTGAGCCCCGAGGTCGCTGCCCGTCAGCGTGTTGAGCTGCCTTGGAACGATGAGGTCGAGCAGGCGCGCAAAGCCGAGGCTGCGCTGGCCGACGAGCGCGCGACTGCCGAGCGCCGTGCCGCTAACCTGACGGCTGCCGATGAGGCGGCGCTAGGCAGCGACGTGCTGGGCAGCCGTGCCTATGCCGAGGAGCTGGCCGACCGCGAGGCCGAGGAAGCCGCCGCGCAGGCAGCAGAAGCCGAAGCCGCGGAAGCCGCCGAGCCCGAGCTCGACGAATACGGCATCGCCATTGAGGACAACGACCAACAGGCGACTCCCGCGCAAGATGCCGCCGAGGCTAACGTATCTGCCCCAGCCGAGCCCCGCACTGCCCGCGTTCTCGAGGTCGGCTGCGGCACGGGCTGCATTTCGCTCTCCCTTGCCTGGGAGCGCCGCGGGCACGTTACCTGCACTGCTACCGATATCGAGCCGCGCGCCATCGACCTTGCTACCAAAAACCGCGATGCGCTTGGCCTCACGTCCGACGAGGTCGCCTTCAGCCTCACCAACCTGGTGAGTTCCATTCCCCGCGAAGAGTGGGGCACCTTTGACGTACTCGTCTCCAACCCGCCCTACATCCCCACCGATGTCATGCGCTCGCTGCCGCATGAGGTCAAGGACTTTGAGCCCGATCTGGCGCTCGAGGGCGGTGCCGACGGTCTCGATATCTTCCGCCGCCTGCTCAACGCGGCGCCCTACATGCTGCGTGCCGGCGGCCTGTTTGCCTGCGAGCTCTACGAGGGCGCGCTCGACGCCGCGGCCGAGCTCTGTCGTCAAGCAGGCCTTTCGGACGTGCGTATCGTCCACGACCTCACCGATCGTCCCCGCATCGTTCGAGCCATCGTCACCGAGCCCAAACAGCGTATTTAAGCTGAATAAATAGACATTTGCGCAAGTTTGTCCTTGCAATATACCGTAAAACTTCTACTATAGAAGGAGAAAGGTATGTCAAATCAGCTGCATCGGTACCGTATCGTGCTTGATTACATTGAACCTTGGCTTGATGAGCAGGATGAAGCTACGCTGAAGCAGATTTATGCAGACCTTTTGGTGCTCGAGAAGGAAGGTCCCAGCCTTGGTCGTCCGCTGGTTGACCGCGTAAAGGGCTCGAAGCTTCATCATTTAAAGGAGCTGAGAGTGACGTCGTGTGGTGGGCAGGTGATTCGCATCCTCTTCGCCTTTGACCCCAAGCGCCAGGCGGTATTGCTATTGGCGGGTGATAAGTCGCGAGCGGGATCGTCAAGGGCAAAATGGAACGGTTGGTATGCGATCAACATTCCAAGGGCCGAGCAAATATACCGTCGCCACGTAAGGAGGCTCGATCGAGATGGAACTGCATGAGTATATGGAATCTCGCGGGATAACACGCGACTCCATTACCGCCGAGCAGGAGAGGACTCGCGATCGTATCGAAGCCTATAAGCTTGCTCAGATTCGCAGGTTAAAAGATCTAACACAGGCGTCGGTCGCCCAGTCGATGGGCGTTTCTCAAAAACGTGTATCCGAGCTCGAGCGTGGGGAGTTGGGTTCGATGAGGCTCGACACGCTGAGCAGGTACGCAGAGAGCCTCGGCGGAAAACTGGTTGCAAGCATCGAGTTTCCCGATCGTACCGTTACGCTTGCGCGCTAAAAATCTTCAATTAACCCCCTCACTTTCACCGACTACTAGAGCCGCTCACCAAACCAACATGCGCTCTGGGCAAATAGGTTGAATGTTTCGTGCGAGAATGCCCCACAGTAAACAAACTTGCACCGGAGCGTAAGGGGCTGGCATACACATGCAGACGGTCTATCGGGTATACGAGGGAACGCGCGAGCCGCATCGGCTCGCCGTCGAGCGCACGGCCGAGGTACTCGGCCGCGGCGGCCTGGCCTTGATCCCGACCGAGACCGTCTACGGTGTCGCCGTGGCAGTCAACGCCTTCTCGGACGCCGTGCCCCAAGATACAAGCGAATTCCCATCGTGGCCGCGCGATCCGCAGGCTGTCGTCAATGGCGCCGCGGTCCCTGCGCTCGGTACCGGCTACCGCCGCATCTTTACCCTCAAGCAGCGCAAGCTCACCCAAACGGTCGCCTGGCTGGTTGATAATGCCGAAGCACTCGACCGCTATGGCGTGGATATCCCCGAAGAGGCTCGCGTACTCGCGCGACGATGCTGGCCGGGAGCCCTGACTATCGTGGTCAAGGCGGCCCTCTGCGTGCCGACCTTTATGCGTGCCGCCGACGACACGGTGGCTCTTCGCGCGTCGGCCTCGCCTGTGGTCCAAGCGCTCATCCGCGCCTGCGGCAGTCCCCTTGCCTGTACGAGCGCCAACACGCACGGCGCGCCCTCGCCGGCAAGCTTTGCCGCCGTCGAGGGTCGCATCCTGGAGGGGGTCGATGTTGCCGTCGACGCCGGTGAGACCCCGTGTCGCGACGCCTCGACCATCGTGTCGTTCCAGCACGGCGGGCTCCAGATCCTGCGCCAAGGCGCACTTCCCGCATCAGAGATCGAGCGGGTCCTGTCCGACCCGATGCAATAGAAAGGTGTAAGCGATGTCGTTGAATCTGGGCAGCCTGGGCATGGAAGATGCCTCGTTTGACTTTGGCGGTTCCTACATCATGGCGCTCGACTGCGGCACCACCTCGGTACTTGCGACCATCGTCGACGAATACGGATGCATCGTCGCGCAGGCACGTCGCAGCGTCAAAACCAGCTTCCCACGTCCCGGTTGGGTAGAGCAAGACCCCATGACGGTCCTTGCCAGCCAGATCGCCGTCATGATGGAAGTCCAGTTTAAGAGCGGTATCCACTCCGACCGCATTGCCGCCATCGGCATCTCCAACCAGCGCGAGACCACGGTGGTCTGGGACCGCGTGAGCGGCCAGCCCATCTATAACGCCATCGTATGGCAGTGCCGCCGTACCGCGCCGGCAATCGACGCGTTGGTTGAACAGGGTTGCGAGGAGCTGGTGCGCTCCCGCACGGGACTCACGCTCGACCCGTATTTCTCGGCCTCCAAGGTGCAGTGGATTCTCGACAACGTCGACGGCGCACGCGAGAGCGCGGCGGCGGGCGACCTCATGTTCGGCACCATCGACACCTGGCTCATCTACAACCTCACCGGCGGCCAGGTCTTTGCCACCGACTACACCAATGCCAGCCGCACGGCACTCTTTAATATTCATACGCTCGATTGGGACGACGACCTGCTGGCGCTCTTTGATGTTCCACGTTCCATGATGCCCGAGGTTCGCTGGAGCTCGGGCGACTACGGCCGCGTCGCGAGCGACATCATGACCAACATGCCGCCCATCATGGGTGTGGCGGGCGACCAGCAGGCGTCGCTGTTCGGTCACTGCTGCTTCCATCCCGGCCAGACCAAAAACACCTATGGCACGGGCTGCTTTATGCTCATGAACACCGGCGACGAGATCGTCGAATCCAAGAACGGTCTGGTCTCCACCATCGGTATCGCTGCGAACGGGAAGATCAGTTATGCACTCGAGGGCTCCATCTTTGCCGCCGGTTCCACCATGAACTGGCTTCGCAACAACATGGGCATCATCTCGAGCGTGAGCGAGTCGGCACAACTCGCCGCTTCGATTAGCGACAACGAGGGCTGCTACTTCGTTCCCGCCTTTGCGGGTCTGGGCGCTCCCTGGTGGGACCCGCATGCCCGCGGTATCGTGTGCGGCCTGACCGGTGCCTCGAGTCGCGCGACCATTGTGCGTGCGGCCTGCGAGTCCATGGCCTACCAGAGTTATGACGTGCTGCGCGCCATGGAGCAGGACGTGGGGCTTTCGATCGAGCGCCTGTCTGTCGATGGCGGTGCCTCGCGCAACGAGTTCATCATGCAATTCCAGGCCGACCTGCTGGATATCCCCGTGCTGCAATGCGAGACGGTGGAGACCACGGCAATCGGTGCCGCGTACTTGGCGGGTCTTGCCGTCGGCTATTGGGAGGACCTGGAGGAGCTGGAGCAAAACGCTCAGATCGTTAAGACCTTCCTTCCCCATATGTCCGCCGAGCGCCGTGAGAGCAATCTCGCTGGTTGGCGTGATGCCGTCAAGCGTTCGCTCAACACCGCTCAGTAGGGTTGCGACGAGCTGCTCGATACAACAAACCGTTAAACTTATGCACGGCGTGCGGCAACAACATCGCCATGCGCCTTGTCAGCAAGGCCATCTTCCGGCCGCAACGAAAGGGGCAATCAATCCATGACCGTCACCTACGATGCGTCCCGTGTGACGCTTGTCGACCACCCGCTTGTCCAGCACAAGCTGTCGATCCTGCGCGACAAAAACACCGGCACCAACCAGTTCCGCCAGCTCGTGCGCGAACTCGCGCTTTTTGACGGCTACGAGGCCATGCGCGACCTGCCCATGGAAGACGTCGAGGTCGAGACCCCCATCACTACCGCCACGTTCAAACAGCTTGCCGGCAAGAAACTCGCCATCGTGCCCATCCTGCGTGCGGGCCTTGGCATGGTCGACGGCATCCTCGACCTGGTGCCCTCCGCTCGCGTGGGCCACATCGGCATGGAGCGCGACGAGGTCACCCACGAGCCGCACGAGTATTACTGCAAGATGCCCAAGGATATCGACCAGCGCATCTGCCTGGTCGTCGACCCCATGCTCGCCACGGGTGGTTCGGCCGAGATGGCCATTAGCTACCTGCGCGAGCGCGGTGTCAAGGACATCCGCATGCTGTGCATCGTCGCGGCCCCCGAGGGCCTCAAGTCGCTGACTGAGAAGGATCCTGATGTGCATATCTATACCTGCGCCATCGACGACCATCTCAACGAGGCGGCCTACATCGTTCCCGGCCTGGGCGACGCCGGTGACCGCATCTACGGCACGCTCTAGTCGCTGGGCTAAGACGGCCGCGGCTGCAAATACGAAGAAACGGTGCGCGCGGATGAACAAAAGGCGACCGCGCGCACTCCTGTTAACGGACGTTTTGCCCTGCAGGGTTCGAGAAAAACGTATTACCGTACCTGCGGCATAAAGAAGGTCTTAAGAAAACGAACAGGTGCGTATTAACCGATGCTTTTTCGGTTGTACTTTAGCGATTGGCTCGTACAATAGTCACCAATGTTTGGCGGGAACTGTTCTGTGAAGCGTTAAAAAGGAAAGTGAGGACGCCAGTGTTTCAGATAGCCGATCTGCTCGCTATCGTTGCAGGCGCCATCGCGGGCGCAATTGCCTTCCTTCCCTTTGTCTTTACGCTCAAGCCGGTTCTTGACGATAAACAGAATGCGGACATGCTCAAGGGTATGGTGAGTCTGGCGGTCTCGGCAATCGCCCTGCTCGTCTTTACCTTGGTTGTGTTTGTGTTGTTCGGAGAGGCATTTCGCATGTTCCTCCTGGGCGAGGCGATCGGCTTCGTGGCCTTTATGGCCGCCTGCACGGTTCGCGTCGCCAAGGCGCTGCGAGATCCTCATGAGGTCGAAAGGTAAGTCGTGGAAATTTTTGAAAAGCTGCCTGATGAGATTAATCATCTGGTCAGCGAGTTCAGCTCCACCCCTGTCGTGGGCGATCTGAGCTGCGGCATCACGCAGTACTCGTTTTGGCTGATCGTCTCCACGATCGTGCTCCTGATCGTCCTGGCCGTGTTCAAGAAGAAGCAGACCCTGGTTCCCAAGGGCTTCTTCGTCAACGGTTTCGAGTACATCATCGAGTACGTCGAGAACGATATCGGCAAGGGCGTCGTGGGTGAGAACTGGAAGAAGCACTTCCCGTTCCTGTGCTCGCTTTTCCTGTTCATCCTGATCAATAACATGATCGGCCTGATCCCGGGAATGAAGCCCGGCACCGGCGCAATCGGCTCCACCGCCGCGCTCGCCATCTTCGCCTTCGTGTACTTCATCTACTACGGATGCAAGGCTCACGGCGTGATCGGCTACATCAAGAGCCTCGCCCCGCAGGGCGTGAGCTTCCCGATGAACGTGCTCGTGTGGGTCGTCGAGCTCTTCTCGACCTTCCTGCGCCTCATCACGCTCGCCGTCCGTCTGTTCTGCAACATGTTTGCAGGACACGTGGTCATGGGCTCGTTCGCCATCATGGCGAGCATGTTCATGCAGCCGCTGCTTCAGCAGGTTTCCGCGGCCCACGCCGTCGGCGCCCTGCCTTCGCTGGCCTGGCTTGCCATCCTCATCCTGATCTATGCGATCGAGCTTGTGGTCGGCGCCATCCAGGCTTACGTCTTCACGGTCCTTACCGCCGTGTATGTCTCCGAGGCAGAGGAGGTCGCGGAGGAGGAGTAGTCTTCCGTTCGCGCCTTAAAGGTAAGGCAATTCGTTAAACCGCCGGTGCCCGTACCCATGGAGCCCGGCAGTTATAAAAAGGTTATCCTGCGTGAAATAAGACACGCACGACAAAGGAGGAATCGTGGGAGTTATCGGTTACGGTCTCGGTGTTATCGGCGCTGGTCTTGCTATCGGCCTGTCTGCTCTGGGTGCTACGGGTGCTATGGCCCGTCAGCCTGAGGTCCAGGGCCGCGTGTTCACCGTCTTCATCATGGGCTCCGCCTTCGGCGAGGCTCTGGCTCTGATCGGCTTCGTTGTCGCGCTGATCGTTAAATAGCACGGAGCGTCAAGTATGAATCTTTCATCCCAGAAGAGCGCGATCGCACTCTCCGCGTCCGCGGCCGCGCTGCTCATGCCGGTTTCCGCGTTCGCCGAGGACGGCGCTGCCGGTGCGGACATCCTCATCCCTAAGATGGCGGAGTTCATCCCGGCGCTTATCGCCTTCCTGATTATCTGGATCGTGCTGGCCAAGGTCGCCCTGCCGGGCATCATGAAGACCATGGAGGAGCGCGGCAAGAAGATCGAGGAGAGCCTCGACGAGGCCGAGAAGACCAAGCAGGAGGCTATCGCCAAGCGCGCTGAGTCCGACTCGATCGTCACCGACGCCCGTCGTCAGGCTGCCGACATTGTTCTCGAGGCCCGTAAGGACGCCGAGTCCGAGCGCGCCCGTATCATCGAGGCTGCTCACAAGGAGGCCGAGGAGATCATCGCCAAGGCCCATACGACCGTCGAGGACGAGCGCAAGTCCATCTACGCCGGTGCCGCGAGCTCCATTGCCGACCTGTCCGTTGCCGTCGCCACCAAGATCGTGGGCGAGGCACTCGAGGACGATGCCGAGCAGAAGAAGCTCATCGAGCGCTACATCCAGGAAGCAGGTAGCCTGAATGCCGACTAGCCGCTATCAGGACAAGGTGCTCGAGACCTACGCGCGCTCCCTTCTGGAAGCCGCTAAGGCCGAGAACCATGTGTTCGAGGACCTCGAGATGATCGAGCGCCTGGCTTCTGCCAGCCCCGAGATCATCGCCGTGCTCGACACCATGTCCAAGCGCGACCAGCTCGACCTTCTTCCCAAGGTGGCAGCTGCCTTTAAGTATGTTGCCGAGGAAGACGAGGATGTAGTGGGCGTGACCGTCACCACGGCGATCCCGCTCGACGACGAGCTGCGTCAAACCATCACTAAGAAATGCGAGCAGGACTTCGGCCGCAAGGTATTCCTTATCGAGCAGGTCGACCCGTCTATCGTGGGCGGCCTGGTGCTCGAGGCCCGCGGCGAGCGTCGTGACATTTCCGTCAAGACGCAGCTGCGCATCGCGCAGGAGACCCTCGCAAACTCTGCTAATTCGTACGGAGGTGAAGCCTAATGTCCGAAACCCTCAATGCCCAGGATATCGCCAAGAAACTGCAGGAGCAGCTCACGAGCCTCTCCGCGACGGTCGATACGCATGAGGTTTCAACGGTCGACGAGGTAGGCGACGGCATCGCGCGCGTCTCCGGCCTCAAGAGCGCCATGGCAGGCGAGCTTCTGGAGTTCAAGAGCTCCGATACCGGTGAGACCGTCTTCGGCCTTGCCCAGAACCTTGACCGTGACGAGGTCGGCGCCGTTCTGTTTGGTGCCGTCGACTCCATCAAGGAAGGCGACGAGTGCCGCACCACTGGCCGCATTATGGATATCCCTGTGAGCCGCGCCATGCTCGGCCGCGTCGTCAATCCGCTCGGCCAGCCCATCGACGGTTTGGGTGACATCGTTGCCACGCACCGCCGCCCCATCGAGTTCAAGGCTCCCGGCGTTATCGACCGTACCCCGGTCTGCGAGCCGGTTCAGACCGGCCTGTTGGCTATCGACTCCATGGTGCCTATCGGCCGCGGCCAGCGCGAGCTTATCATCGGCGACCGTAAGACCGGTAAGACCGCTATCGCCATCGACGCTATCCTCAACCAGCGCGGCAAGGGCATGGTCTGCATCTATGTCGCCATCGGCCAGAAGGCCTCCACGGTTGCCAACATCCGTGAGACCCTCGCCCAGCACGGTGCGCTCGACTATACCATCATCGTTTCGGCCACCGCTGCCGATTCCGCCCCTATGCAGTACATCGCGCCTATGGCCGGTGCCGCTATCGGCGAGTTCTTCATGTACAACGGCGAGGACGGCAAGCCCGCCAGCGAGACCAATCCCGGCGGCCACGTGCTCGTCATCTACGACGACCTGTCCAAGCAGGCTGTGGCATACCGTCAGATGTCGTTGACGCTGCATCGTCCGCCCGGACGCGAGGCCTATCCTGGCGACATCTTCTACCTGCACTCTCGTCTGCTCGAGCGTGCCGTCAAGATGTCCAAGAAGAACGGTTACGGCTCCATGACGGCCCTGCCGATCATCGAGACCCAGGACGGCGACGTCTCGGCCTACATTCCGACCAACGTCATTTCCATTACCGATGGTCAGATCTACCTGCAGTCCGAGCTCTTCTTCCAGGGCCAGCGCCCGGCAGTCGACGTGGGCATCTCCGTGTCCCGCGTCGGTGGTGACGCACAGACCAAGGCTATGAAGCAGGTCGCCGGCAACCTCCGTCTGGACCTTGCTTCGTACCAGGAGCTCGCCGGCTTTACGCAGTTCGGCTCCGACCTCGACGAGGCCACGCAAAAGCAGCTTACCCATGGCGCTCGCATGACCGAGCTCCTGAAGCAGCCGCGCTACAAGCCGTTCGAGGTTTCCGAGCAGATCGTTACGCTGTTCGCTGGCAACGAGGGCTTCCTGGATGACCTGGAGATCGCCGACGTGCTGCCTTTCCGTGCCGAGCTCATCGAGTACATGGACAATGGCTTTGGCTCGCTGCTCGACAAGGTTCGCGCCAAGAAGATCGATGATGACACCAAGGCTGAGCTCTTGCGCGTCATCGGCGACTTCAAGCAGCAGTTCATGGCCAAGCACCATTCGGATGTTTCTGGATCAGAGGAGAACTAAGCCCCATGGCCAACCTTCGCGACATTAAGAAGCGAATCTCCTCGGTTACCACGACCAAGCAGATCACGCGCACGATGGAGATGGTCTCTACGGCCAAGATCCGTCGTGCTCTCGATCGCTCCAAGCAGGCCGAGCCCTATAAGGAGGCGCTGACCGACGTCATGTTGACGGTCGCCGGCGACGCCTCCTGTTCGGGCACCGATCCCATGCTGCAGAAGCATGAGAGCGTCAAGCATGGCCTGATTGTCGTTATTGCCTCGGACCGCGGCCTTGCCGGCGGTTTCAATACGACGGTGGAGCGCACAGCCGAAAAGCTCGCCGCTTCTTGGGCGAACGACGGCATCGAGTGCGAGATCATCGCGTGCGGGCGTAAGCCGGCCACGTATTTCCGTGACCGCGCAAACGTCGTCATGCACTTTGAGGGCAACTCCTCTGAGCCCGATTTCAATCAGGCCCGCATGATCTCCTCTCATATCTGCGATGCGTATCGTGCCGGTGAGCTTGACCGTGTCGAGCTTGTCTACCACCACGCCAAGAACCGCGTGGATCAGGAGCTTCGCGTCGAGCATCTGTTGCCGCTCGACCCCGAGATGATCGCTATGGCCCACGGTCCGCGTAAGAACGAGACCGACGCCCCTAAGCGCATCTCGTCCACGTTCGAGTTCGTGCCCTCTCCCGAGCATGTTCTCGGCAAGCTTGTGCCGTCTTATATCCTGACGGTCATCTACCAGGCCCTGATCGATTCGGCGGCTGCCGAGCAGGGTGCACGCCGCAAGGCCATGCACTCCGCGACGGAAAACGCCACCGCGATCATCTCGACCCTTACCCGCACGTATAGTCGCGTGCGCCAGGCTTCGATCACGACCGAGATTAACGAGATCGTCGGCGGAGCCTCAGCATTGGAGGAACAGTAATGGCTAATAACACCGTAAAGCTTGCGGTCGAGGAAGCCACCAAGAAGACGACTGCCGGTGATGGTCGCATCGTGCGAATCATCGGCCCTGTCGTCGACGTCAAGTTTGACGGCGCGGTGCCCCCGATCTACAACGCGCTCACGGTCGAGGCCGAGACCCCGATCGGTCATCTGAGCACGATCCTCGAGGTCGAGAGCCAGCTTCCGGGCGGCGTCGTCCGCACGGTCGCCATGTCCTCGACCGACGGCCTGCAGCGCGGCCTCATCGCCACCGATACCGGTGAGCCCATGAAGATGCCCGTTGGCCCCAAGACGCTCGGCCGCATCTGGAACGTCATGGGCAAGCCCGTCGACGGCAAGCCTATGCCCGAGGTGGAGGAGTTCTACCCCATTCACCACGCGGCTCCCCGCTTTGACGAGCTCACCACCAAGACCGAGATCTTCGAGACCGGCATCAAGGCCGTCGACCTGCTCGAGCCCTACATCCGTGGCGGCAAAACGGGTCTGTTCGGTGGCGCCGGCGTCGGCAAGACCGTTTTGATTCAGGAGCTCATCAACAACCTCGCCCAGGAGCACGGCGGCACCTCGGTGTTCACCGGCGTCGGCGAGCGTACCCGCGAGGGCACCGACCTGTTCCTCGAGATGAGCGAGTCTGGCGTTATCGACAAGACCTGCTTGGTCTATGGTCAGATGAACGAGCCGCCCGGAGCGCGTCTGCGCATCGGTCTGGCCGGCCTTACCACCGCTGAGTATTTCCGTGATCGTGGCCAGGACGTTCTGCTGTTCATCGACAACATCTTCCGCTTCTCCCAGGCAGGTTCCGAGGTTTCCGCACTGCTGGGCCGTATGCCGTCCGCCGTTGGTTACCAGCCCACGCTGGCAACCGAGATGGGCGACCTCCAGGAGCGCATTACCTCGACCAAGACGGGTTCCATTACCTCCGTCCAGGCTGTCTACGTCCCCGCCGACGACCTGACCGACCCGGCGCCTGCCACGACGTTTACGCACCTCGACGCCACCACGGTTCTTTCGCGTAGCATTTCGTCGCTCGGCCTGTTCCCGGCTATCGACCCGCTCGCGTCTTCCTCCGACGCTCTCGATCCCTCGATCGTCGGCGAGGAGCACTACCGTGTCGCCGTCAAGGTCCAGGAGCTCCTGCAGGAGTACTCCGACCTTCAGGACATCATCGCCATTCTGGGTATGGACGAGCTGTCCGAGGAGCAGCGCCTTACGGTCAACCGTGCCCGTAAGATTCAGCAGTTCCTCTCGCAGTCCTTCCACGTCGCCGAGAAGTTCACCGGCAACCCCGGTGTCTACGTCCGCGTCGAGGATACCGTCCGCTCTTTCGCCGAGATTGTCGACGGCAAGGCCGATGACCTGCCCGAGCAGGCTTTCCGCTATGCTTCCACGATTGAGGACGTGCGCGAGCGCGCCCGCAAGATGGGGGAGAAGTAGGTTATGCGTATCCGCATCGTGTGCCCCGTGAGCTGCGCCTATGAGGGCGACGCTGCGTTTGTGTCGATTCCGTCCACGGATGGCGAGTTTGGCGTTCTGCCTGCTCACTCCAGCGAGATCTGCACGATCGACCGCGGTTACGTTCGCGTTTCCGATAAGGCCATGGGCACTGTCGACCACACGTTTGCCGTGGCCGGCGGCTATGCCCAGGTTGCGGACGATGTCGTGACCGTTCTCGCCGAGCGCGCTTGCGATTTGGCGACCGTCGATGCCGACAAGCTTAAAGCTGATATTCAAGGTTTTGAAGAGAAGCTGGGTAATTTGTCGGAGGATGATGCACGCCGCGCCTACCTCTATAATGAAATCGCATGGTGTAAGCTCAAGCTTGCCCAATAGTCAAACGATTTAGCGTTCGACCATTTGCGAACACATCATGCCCGGGATGGCCCAGCCACCCCGGGCATGCTTTTTGAAAGGGTAGACCTTGGATATTATCCGCGTTGAGGGTGGCCACGCCATCGGAGGCTCCGTGCCCGTCTCGGGTGCCAAGAACTCCGCGCTCAAACTCATGGCGGCAACGCTTCTGGCGCCGGGCAAGACGACGCTGCAGAACGTGCCCGATATTTCCGATGTTCACGTGATGGGCAAGGTGCTCAAGGGCATGGGCGCTACGATCGATGTTCTCGACGAGCACACGCTCGAGATCGATACCTCTCAGGTCGATTCTTGGGAGGCCCCCTACGAGCTCGTCGCTAAGATGCGTGCTTCCACCGCTGTCATGGGACCCCTGCTGGGCCGCTTCCATCGCGCCAAGATTGCCATGCCGGGCGGCTGCAACCTGGGTGCTCGCAAGATCGATATGCACATTCTGGGTCTCGAGGCCCTGGGCGTTGAGTTCGATACCGCCCACGGTTACATCAACGCTAATGCGCCCCAAGGCCTGCGCGGTACCACCGTCACGCTCGAGTTTGCCAGTGTCGGTGCGACCGAGAACCTCATTATGGCATCCGTGCGCGCGCAGGGTACCACGGTTATCGACAATGCCGCCCGCGAGCCCGAGATCGTCGATCTCGCCAACATGCTCAACGAGATGGGCGCCAAGATTGTTGGCGCCGGCACGCCCGTCGTGACTATCGAAGGCGTGGAAGAGCTCCATCCTGTTACCCATCGCGTAGTAGGCGACCGCATCGAGGCCGGTACCTTTATCGTTGCCGGTGCGTTGATGGCCGACGATCGCGGTGTCGATGTCACGGGCTTTTGCCCCATTCACTTGGGCATGGTGCTCAAGAAGATGGAGCTCATGGGTATCGACTGCGAGCGCGTCGAGGATGGCGTCCATGTAAACCGTGCCGAGCGTATCAAGCCGGTCGACATCCAGACGCTTCCGTTCCCCGGCTTCCCGACGGACATGCAGGCGCAGATTATGGTGCTCTCCGCCCTTGCCGACGGCAGTTCCGTTATTACCGAGAACATCTTCGAGAATCGCTTTATGTTTGCCTCTGAGCTGGTGCGCATGGGCGCCGACATTCGTATCGAGAGCCATCATGCCATGATTCATGGCGTCAAGGGCTTCTCGGGTGCACAGGTTACCTCGCCCGATCTGCGTGGCGGAGCGGCCCTCGTCGTAGCGGGCTTGATCGCCGACGGGACGACCGAGGTTTCGGCCATCCATCACATCAAGCGCGGCTACGAGCAGTTTGTCGAAAAGCTGCAGGCGCTCGGCGCGCATGTCGAGCATGCTACCGTCCCCGATCCCGTCATCTACTAATACAGGTTGCCTATGTTTAATAAAAAGCCCCTCGCGGATACTAGCACCCGAAGACCCTCAACTGGTGCGCAGGCCAAGATCTACAGTCGCGATAACGTGGCTCGCTATTCCGAGCGCGCTCGCCAACGTCGTCGTAGCCACACGATTCGTCACGTCGCGCTCATTGTCGTGCTTGGCGTGCTACTGAGTGCCACTACCGCTGCCGGCCTGTGGTTTGCCACCATTATGGGCAAGCTCGGCGATTCTAATGTCATTACCGACAATCTGCGTCGGGTTCTGGTTGACACTGATGAGGCAAAGGATCCGTTCTACGTGCTGCTTCTTGGCACCGACGGCCGTCCGGGCGAGGATACGTATCGTGCCGACTCGATTATCTTGGCACGCATCGACCCCACGCAAAAGCAGGCGACGCTCATTTCCGTTCCGCGCGACACCAAGGTCGAGTACAAGGGCGAGACCATGAAGATCAACGCCTGCCATACCGTTGGCGGTGCCGAGGCCATGGTCGAGGCGGTCAACGAGCTGTGCGGTGTTCAGATTTCCCACTATGCCGAGGTCAGCTTCGATGGTATGCAGGCGCTGATTGATTCGGTTGGCGGTATCGACATTAACGCAACCGATGATGTTGACGACCCCGAGCACCTGGATATCAAGATTACCGCTGGCCAGCAGCATATGGACGGTGCCACCGCCCTTACCTATGCCCGCTGCCGCTACACCTATGCCGACGGCGATTACACGCGCATGCGCCACCAGCGTCAGGTGCTTGGCGCCCTTGCCAACCAGATTCTCAATAACTTCGATGCCACGAAGATCTTTGGCCTGGTTAATTCGCTGTCCGATATGCTTGTAACCGATATGAGCGTTCAGGATATCGTGGCTACGGTCAACGCCATGCGCGGTATGGATGTCGACGGTATCTACTCGGCCAACCTGCCCTCGTACGCCGACGACAGCACCATGATCGACGGTGTGAGCTACGTCTTTGTCTACGAGGACGAGCTCAAGGAAATGATGGAGCGCGTCGATGCCGGCAAGGATCCCAAGGGTCCCAACACCATGGGTCTTTCCGACGGTTCCAGCTCTACGATCGGCGACCTGAACAACAACACGTCTGACGACTACGCAAACGGTACCGCAACCTCATCGGTCAGCTCTGACGATTCCGATGACTCAGGCGATTCGAGCGATTCGGACTACTACGAAGAGCCCACCGGCGACGGCAACGGCTACGAAGCCAACTATTAGAGTTACGCGGGCTTACCAGCCCGCGTAACGGCTCGACGCTGCGCGCCGCCCAGAGCGACAATTTGTCATTCAAAAGGCAGGGCATGACCAGAAGGTCAATGCCCTGCCTTTTTCATGCCAACTTGTTCGCTCTGGACGTCGCTCGCTGACGTTGATTCAACCAGCGATGTCGTCACTTGCAGTTGGGTAGTCCACTTGGCACTTGGGGACGTTCCTTATGTGCCGGCAGTTTGGGACACTCCTTGCGTTAAGAGGCTGGCGTGCGTCAACCTGTTCTCGTTGCAGCAAAAAAATCGCCCCGTTCTCGGTTGAGGACGGGGCGATTCGTCTTTTGGGCTTATGCGGCCAGTCTTATGCGAAATGGGCGACGAGCTCCTGCAGGACGTCGGTCATCTTGACGAGCGAGCTGACCGGGACGAACTCGTTGACGCCGTGGTAGCAATAGCCGCCGGTGGAAAGGTTGGGGCAGGGCAGACCGCGGAACGACAGCTGGGCGCCGTCGGTGCCGCCACGAATCGGCAGCACTTGGGGCTCAACGCCGCAGGCAAGGTAGGCTTCCTTGGCAACATCAATAAGCTCGGGATAGTCACGAACGATCTCGGCCATATTTCGATACTGCTGCTTAATCTCGACCGTCACGCGCTCCTCACCCAGACGCTGGTTGAGCATCGAGGCGGCGGCATCAATAAGGTCGAGTTTCTGCTGGAACTTGGCGGCGTCATGGTCGCGGACGATATAGCGCGCTGTGGCGTGATCGACGGTCGCAGATACACCCTCAAGGTGATAAAAGCCCTCGTAGCCTTCCGTATACTCCGGGCGCTGCACGTAGGGGAGCAACGCGTTGAAGTCGCAGAACAGATTGCCTGCGTTGACCATACGGCCCTTAGCGTCGCCCGGGTGGATGGACTGGCCCTCAAAGCGGACGGTCGCCTCGGCGGCGTTAAAGCACTCCCACTCCAGTTCGCCGATGGGGCCGCCGTCGACCGTGTAGGCGTACTTGCAGCCAAAGGTATCGATATCCAACAGCTCGGCTCCGTGGCCGATCTCCTCGTCAGGGCAGAAGCAAATGCCGAGTGCGGGATGGGGCAGAGAGGGGTCCTGAGCGATACGCGCGACAAGTGACATGATCTCGGCGACGCCTGCCTTGTCGTCCGCGCCCAGCAGCGTGGTGCCATCGCTGCAGACTAGGTCCTCACCCGCGAGGTCGTTCAGGGCGGGAAGCTTGGCGGTACTCATGGCAACGGGCTTACCGTCAACCGTGCCGCAGACCAGGTCGCCGCCTTCGTAGTGTACGATGTGCGGTTTCACGCCGGCACCCGGTGCAACTTCGGTGGTGTCGAGATGGGCGATCAGGCCCAGGGCGGGCTTGTCCTCAGCGCCCGCACTTGCGGGGATATGCGCGCAGACATAGGCGTGCTCGGTCACGTGGGCATCTTCCGCACCAAGCTCGCGCAGCTCTTCAGCCAGCACGTTGGCAAGGTCAAACTGAACGGCGCTCGAGGGTACCTGGTCGCAGTTTGCATCCTCGGACTGCGTGTTGATCTGGACGTAGCGCAAAAAGCGCTCGAGGACATCGGGGTTCGTGGTGGTGTTTTCCATAAAGACCGCTCCAATCTTGGTCGTCGTGTGCAACAAGAACTCTAGCACGGTATGCCACGGCATACCGCGACGCTTGGATGGGGTAGAATCAGCCATTGAATGCAGAAGGGACGGAAGATCATGGATACGACAAATAGCTCGCGCGAACTACATCTGACGGTGGCGAACGAAGACTACTTGGAGTGCATGGTTCGCATTGAAAGCGAAGAGGGGGAAACCAACGGCGTTCGATCGGTCGACATCGCGCAGCGCCTTGGCGTCTCCAAGGCATCGGTCAATAAAGCGGTTTCGGCTCTCAAGGCATCCGAGCTTGTCGAGCAATCGCACTACGGCAAGGTGATCCTGACCGATCGCGGCCGCGAGGTTGGCACGGCTATCTGGTACCGTCATCGCCTCATCCGCACGTTTTTGGTTCAGGAGCTCGGTGTCGAATTTGAGCGAGCCGATTCCGAGGCCTGCATGATGGAGCATGCGCTATCCGAGGACACGATGAGCCGCTGGCTCGCCTATCTCGAAAAGCAGGGAATCAGCGTCGAGGAATAGCGGGATATATATGGATACGAGTTATTACAACCGCTTTGGTGCCGAGGAACTTACGCGCCGCTTGTCGAGCGAGACCTTGTTGGCGCAGGGCCCCATGGGCAGTGTTTTGTTGAGTGAGTACGATGCCGCCGACATTCCACCGGCGTTTTGGAATCTGGCAGAGCCGCAGACCGTTTCTCGTATCCATCGCTTGTATGTCGCCGCCGGCGCGCAGGTGCTCATTACCAATACCTTTCAGGCATCGAGCTATGCCCTCAAGCACGACCAGATTGCGCCGTCCGTGGCGGAGGTCAATCGCGGGGCCGTCGACGATGCCCGCCAGGCGCACCCTCAGCTACTGCTGGGCTCGATGGGCCCGATCGGTATTGAGTGGTTTGCCGAGGACTCTGTCGAGTATCGTGAAATCCGCGGCATTGCGCGCGAACAGGCGCACGCCTTGCTCAATGCTGGTGTTGACGGTCTGCTGATCGAGACGGTGACGTCTATCCGTAATCTGCAGCCCATGCTTGCCGGCGCCCGAGATGCCGCCGACGGCATGCCTGTTCTAGTGAGTTTTGTCGTTGACGATAAAGGCGACCTGCTGGGCGATGGCCTCAACATCGAGGCAGCCGTTTTGTACGCCGAAAAACACGGCGCAAACTCGGTTGGTGTTAATTGCTGTTCGCTTGCGGCCGCGAATGCGGCGGTGCCCAGGATGGTTGCATCGGCGACTACTCCCGTTACGGTGCGTCCCAACGTAGGCGATCCGGTCCAGACTCAGGATGGCCCCGTATGGCACGAGAATCCCGAAGCTTTCGCGCGCGCATGCATCGAATGGAGACATGCCGGCGCCGCAATGGTGGGCAGTTGCTGTGGAACCACGGCAATCACTACGGCAGCGATGGCCGAGGCGCTCGATATATAAAGGGCAAAACCGCTCCATACGGGGCGGTTTTTTTATTGCTTGCATGTCCTCGGCAGCATTTGCCCAAATGGTGAATGCTGGTGCCGGCAGGTTGCTGAGTGCGTGTTGCGGGTATACCTCACGCGTACCATGATCCAAACACTGTGAGGTGTCTGCGCGTGTGCGCGATAATTCATTTTGGAACTGACGGTTGGCGCGCTCGCGTCGATGAGGACTTCACTGCCGATAACGTTGCCCGTATCGCCGATGCCGTCGGCGAGTTGTGGCAAAAGACCAATCCGGGCAAAACGGTATATATAGGGTTCGACACCCGGCCCCTGGCGAGCGAGTTCGCTGAGCTTGCGGCGGGCGTGCTAGCAGCGCACGGGCTGGACGCCGTGCTCGCTTCGCGACCTGTTCCGACCCCTGCCCTTACGTGGGCGGCGGCTTATGACGGTGGGGCGTGCGGCGCGCTCATGGTGACGGGGTCCCATCATCCGCAGGGTTATCTGTGCCTCAAGATTCGCATGGGTGACGGCTCGACCGCCAACCAGGATGTCATCGAAGAGCTCGAAGAGACCATGGCTCCCGAGCCAATGGGGATCGAGGGGCAATATCGCACCGCGGATATCATTCCTGACTATATGCAGGCGGTGGCATCGTTTGTCGATGCCGAAGCCATCCGCGACGCGCACCTGCGCGTGGTTGTCGATCCCATGGGCGGCGCAGCCCAGGGTTATCTAGCCGACTTGCTGCGCGAGCTTGGCGTTGAGGTGCACGAGATTCACGCCGGGCAGGCGTCTGACCAAGAAGATATCTGCCCCGACCCCGTTGAGCCTTGGGTGGACACTTGCGAGCGCGCGGTTATCGAGGACGGAGCTTGCGCCGGCCTGGTGACCGACGGCGACGCCGACCGTATCGGCGCGGTTGACGAGCGCGGCAGATATATACATCCGCATCAGATCATGGCGCTCGTTTTGGGCGACTTGGTTCAATTTCGTAATTTGGAGGGGCGCGTCGTCGTCAATCTTTCGTGTTCGACGCTCGTGCGTCGCATTGCCGAGGCGCTTGGCTGCCGCGTGACCGTCAAACCAGTCGGTTTCAAATATATAGCGGCAGAGATGAAGAAGGGCGGCGTCCTCATAGGCGGTGAAGAAGCCGGTGGTATCGGCATCGCCGCGCATATGCCCGAGCGCGATGGAATCCTCGCCTGTCTGATTCTGTGTGAGCTTATGGCAAAGACGGACGCGCCTTTGGGCGTTCTGGTCGACCAACTCGAGGATAGTTTTGGTAAGACGAGTTACGGTCGACGGGATTTGCGCCTTGAGGCCGAAGATGCCGAAACGTTACGAACCCTGCTGCCGGGCGTAAACCCCAAGTCGATTTGTGGCAAGGTGCCGCAAAACGTTAGTCATATGGATGGCTTGCGTTTGGCATTCGAGGATGACACGTGGCTGCTGGTCCGTCCTAGCGGGACCGAACCAGTGGTGCGCGTCTACGCCGAGGGGTTCTCGGTGGAAGAACGTGATGAGTTGCTCGATGCTGGCTGTGCTTTAGCTAGGGGGACGTATCCGCTTTAACCATGAGACTGCCTTATATAAAGAGATGCTCGGCGAGCGGTAGTTAACGGCTGGCAAACGTTAGTCGGATCACAGGATGTGTAGGAAATGTGTACGCCCAGATTCCCGCCCACGGCGCCCCTCCGGTCTGG
>CAUAJB010000012.1 GCA_958429225.1 uncultured Collinsella sp. | reverse complement strand
TGGGCAACGCGGTGACCAAGGCGCATCCCGAGGGCCTGCCCGCCGGCTCCATCACCATCGATTGCGATGGTTCGGCCGGTCAGAGCTTTGGCGCCTTCCTGCCGCGCGGCATTACGCTCAACGTGTGCGGCGACGCCAACGACTACTTTGGCAAGGGCCTTTCGGGCGGCGAGGTGTCGGTGCGCCCCAACCCGCATGCGACCTACAAGTTCGACGAGAACATCATCGTGGGCAACGTTGCGTTCTTTGGCGCTACGAGTGGCCGCGGCTTCATTAACGGCCTGGCCGGCCAGCGCTTTGGCGTACGCAACTCCGGTGCCACGGTGGTGGTCGAGGGCTGCGGCAACCATGGCTGCGAGTACATGACGGGAGGTCTGGCGCTCATCCTGGGCGAGGTCGGGCAGAACTTCGCCGCCGGCATGACGGGCGGCGTGGCTTACGTCTTTGACCAGTACGGCACGCTCGATGCCCGTGTGAACCACGAGAGCGTTGAGCTTAAAGCCCCGACGGCCGGTGAGCTGGCGCAGATTCGTGCGCTCGTCCAGGAGCACGTGGACGCGACGCAGAGCCCGCGCGGCATTAAGTTGCTCTACAGCTTTGAGACGATGAGCAAGCACTTTGTGAAGGTCATTCCGACCGAGTACGAGCGCGTGCTGGCGATTGTCGCCGCCGCCGAGGCCGTCGGCAAGACGCATGAGCAGGCCGAGGAGCTGGCGTTTGACATTGTGACCGGTCGCGCCGACGCCGCCGATGTCGCTCGCTTTGATGTGGCGGGTGGTGTCGCTGGCGCTGTGCCCGCCACCGCCAGCTCTGTTGCTTCGACCAAGAAGGAGGCGTAAGTGCCATGGGTAAGCCCGGTGCTTTTCTTGATATCGATCGCGTGACCCACGAGCTGCGCCCCGTGGAGGAGCGCAGCCGCGATTTCGATCCGCTGTACGTGGAGCTCGACGACGATGCGCGCCGTGCCCAGGCGAGCCGCTGCATGATGTGCGGTGTGGCGTTTTGTCAGATGGGCGCGAGCTTTGGCAAGGCACGTCCGAGCGGCTGTCCGCTGCACAACCTGATTCCCGAGTGGAACGAGCTGGTGTACCGCGGCCGTTGGGACGAGGCTGCCGAGCGCCTGTCACTCACCTCGCCCATGCCCGAGTTCACGAGCCGCGTGTGCCCGGCGCTGTGCGAGGCCGCATGCAACCTGGGCTCGGTCGATGGCCAGCCCACGACGATTCATGACAACGAGCGCGCGATCAGCGACCATGAGTGGGCAAATGGCGGTCCGCGCCGCTTTGAGCCGGCAGGGGAGGATGCACCCACGGTCGCTGTGATTGGCTCTGGCCCGGCTGGCCTGGTGGCTGCATGGGAGCTTGCACGTCGCGGTGCCCGTGTGACGGTATTTGAGCGTGACGACCGCCCGGGCGGCCTGCTCATGTACGGCATTCCCAACATGAAGCTCGAGAAGTCTGTGGTCGAGCGTCGCGTGGCACTCATGCGCGAGCTGGGCATTGTGTTTGAGCTGGGTGCTGACGTTACGAACCCTGCGGTGGCGGCCAAGCTCAATGGCTTTGACGCTGTCGTGGTGGCTGCCGGTGCTCGCGCCCCGCGTGGACTGGCTGCTGAGAATATTGACGCGCCCGGCGTGGTGTATGCCGTGGACTACCTGACGGCCTCGACCGTCTCGGTGCTCGATGGCGGCGAGCCTGTCATCGATGCACGCGGCCTGGACGTCGTGGTCATTGGCGGCGGCGATACCGGTAACGACTGCGTGGGCACCGCGGTACGTCAGGGTGCGCGCAGCGTGCGCCAGTTTGAGTTCTTGCCGGCGGCGCCTGATGTGCGCGCGGCGAGCAACCCCTGGCCGCAGTGGCCCAACGTTAAGAAGACCGACTACGGCCAGCAGGAGGCCATCGCTGCCATGGGCGGCGAGATGCGTGCCTGGGGCGTGGATACGCTCGAGGTACTGCTGGACAAGAAGGGTGCGGCCGCGGGCCTGCGCGTGGCCGATCTGGATTGGTCGGCTGGCAAGCCCGAGCGCATCGCGGGCTCCGAGCACGAGGTACCGGCGCAGCTGGTGCTCATCGCCTGCGGCTTCACGGGCCCGGAGCACAGTGTGTTCGATGCGGTGAGCGTGCCTGTTGCCACCGCTGGTCGTCCGCTGCCTGTGATGGCCGCCGAGGGCTCGCACCTCGCGGCTCGCACAGAGGGTGTCGCCGCGGATGCCGCGCCGGTGTATGTGGCGGGTGATGCCCGCAACGGCAGCTCGCTCGTGGTGAGCGCCATGGCCGACGCCCTGGCCTGCGCTGCCGAAGTCGCCGAGGCGCTGGAGCTGTAAGGCGGCTGTCCACAGCTGAATCGTCAAGGGCTGTCCCCAACGGCCGGCCCAAAAGGAACGTCCCCAAGTGCCGGCAGCTAGGGACGTTCCTTATGTGCCGGCATTCGGGGACACTCCTTGCGGGTTTGCGGGCGACTTTGTCATTTGTCGACGTACAAGTATTCATTCGTCGACGTTTGCGACTGTGGTGCTCTGCTGTTTCTGTGGTGGCAGCGGGCATCTGGCTCAAAATGGCGGGTCAGCTGTCTATATCTACCTGCCGTTTCTTTGCGGTGCGCATTTTCGGTCAAGCATCCCGTCAAGTGTTTGGTCAGCAGTTGGTTTGCAGCCGGAGGCCTATTTTGTCCGTGCCAACAGTGGCTGCCCACCCTCCTCGTAAGCTCAAATTGAGGTTCATCAGTTTGAGGAGGATGCCGTGACTGATCACGTTTTAGACCGAGCACATCTGGCTGAAGCCGTCGGCAACGATATTGCCGACATGGCCCATTTTTGGATGCTGCGGAAGTTTCAGTTTTTGGAGCCGGCGCGCGAGCAGTTCGAGATCATTGTCGACCCGTGGCTCGGCTATTGCACCGAGCCTTCCCAAAACGAAATCATGGCCTACAACATGGCATTTACCGATTGGCTGCTCTTCGAGCGCCCCTATCGCCATGGCAAGACGCTGCTCGAGCTGTATGTTGATGAGCCGCCGGCATCGCTTTCGCCTGCCTCGCTCAAGCGGCTCGAGCAGGTGCGCGACACACAGTATTTCTCGCGCTTTGGCATTTTGGACAAGGATCCTGCGAACGGCATGGTTGCGCTGAAGGATACGCGCACCGACCGTCGCTTTGATGTCTACGACCCGCATATCGTGCAAAAGGAGCATTGGAGCGACGGTGCGATTGCGGTGCGCCTCGCCTGCGTCGACGATATCTGGCTGACGGCGGGGCAGCTCTACCTCTACGACATAGCGCGCCTGAGCGATACGGCGATCGATGGGCCGGGCGCGGTGCATCCGGAGGACCTGCGGGACGGCTTTGATACCTCGTGCATCAGCTTCTTTTTGCGCCTGGTCCGCGACATCATGGGTGCCCAGGGGCGCTACGTAAAGTCCCTCAACATCTACGAACAAGAATGGGAGTAGGGGATGTGATTGGTGCCGCCCTACAGCCCTGACTTTGTCTCAATCTGTAACGTTTGGCGGCTGTTTGGGCCCGTAACTGTTACAGATCGAGACATTCCCCTGATGTTGCTGGGGTGGGACTGCAACGTATTCCGTCCCCCACATCCCCTCTTCCCTCCGTTAACCGATATGTCTGTGGCAATCGGGCTACACTGGATAATAATGGACAGATGTTCAAGTTTTCTGAGGGGGAGGAGCTCGATATGGCGTCTGCCGATCGTTCCACGTTGTTTATCAATGCGACCGTCTTGGATGGTTCGGAACATATGGAGCCGCAGCCCGACATGGCCGTGGTCGTTGAGCGCGGTGTCATCACGTGGATGGGGCCGAGTGCTGTGGCTCAGGCGCCTGCAGGTGCCGAGGTCATCGATCTGGCAGGGGCGTATCTCATGCCAGGCCTCATCAATATGCATGTGCATCTGTGCGGTTCGGGCAAGCCGGTTTCGGCGGGCGATGCGGGCGCGCTGATGAAGAAGCTCGATAATCCCGTGGGGCGCGCCATCGTGCGCCATATTCTTAAGGGCAGCGCCCAACAACAACTGGCAAGTGGCGTGACCACGGTGCGCGGCGCGGGCGATCCGCTGTTTGCCGATCTGGCCGTGCGCGATGCTATCGATGCCGGCAAGTATCAAGGTCCTCGCCTGGTGGCGCCGGGAACGGGCGTCACGGTGCCGGGCGGCCATGGTGCGGGCTTGTTCGCCCAGGTGGCCAACAGTCCCGCCGAGGCAGCCGAACAGGTGCGCGACCTGTATGCGCGTGGTGCCGACGTCATTAAGCTGTTTGTGACGGGCGGCGTGTTCGACGCTACCGAGGTGGGCGAGCCGGGCGTGCTGCGCATGCCGGTCGAGGTTGCCGCGGCGGCGTGCAAGGCTGCGCACGAGGTGAGTCTGCCGGTTATGGCCCATGTCGAGAGTACCGAGGGCGTGAAGGCCGCGCTTGAGGCCGGCGTTGACACGATTGAGCACGGCGCTCCGTTGACGCCCGAGATTCTGGAGCTGTACCGTGGCGCCGCGGGCACGCAACTCGAGGGGCGTGCGCCCAGTGTTACCTGCACTATCAGCCCGGCGCTGCCGTTTGTATTGCTCGACCCGAAAAAGACCCATTCGACCGATACGCAAAAGAAGAACGGCGATATCGTGTGCTCGGGCATTATCGAGAGCGCCCGTGCCGCACTGGAAGCTGGCGTTAAGGTGGGCCTGGGCACGGACTCGAGCTGCCCGTTCGTGACGCAGTACGACATGTGGCGTGAGGTGGCCTATTTTGCCAAGTATGTCGGCGTGAGCAACGCCTTCGCGCTGCATACGGCTACGCAAGTCAACGCCGAGCTGCTGGGGCTGGGCGGCGAGACCGGCACAATCGAGTGCGGCAAGGCCGCCGATATCCTGGTGACGCGCGAGAACCCGCTCGATGACCTGTGCGCTCTGCGTGAGCCGATGCACGTGATGTGTCGCGGCGATCTGGTACGCAAGCTCAAGGTGAAGCGCATTCCCGAGGTTGATAACGAGCTCGACGCGATTATGGCCATGCCGGCCGAGGCGTTGGCCGAGGAGCTCGCCCGCGACGGCGTGGCGTAGATGTGACAAAGGGACAGCTCCGTTGCCGCATACAAAAAGCCGAGGTCTCAACACGAGGCCTCGGCTTTTTTATCGAACAAATACTTAAGATTTGGGACAAACAAACCTGATTAATTTGTCCCGCGTGCGGGCGCTAGGAGCGGGTTTCCATCTTGGCGTGGCACTTGGGGCAGGTGACGCGGATCTTGCCCTTGCCCTTGGGGACGGAGAGCATCTGGCCGCAGTTGGGGCACTTGAGGTATGCCGTGGTCTTGCGCCCCTTCCACATCTTCTTGGCCGTGCGCTTGGCACGCTCAAAGTCTTCCTTACTGGTGCCGGCTGCGCGTGAGGTGCTGGCCGCTGCAGCTCCGCCGCCCAAGCTAGCTACAAACTTGCCCAAGCCGGGTACGTTTGCAGTCGCGGCGACAAAGGCCTCGTTCTCCTTGCGACGTGCGTCGATATTTTTGGACAGGCCGCGCAGCACGCCAATCACGATTACGGCGATGGCAATCCAGCTGAGCCACTGGATGCGGGCTATCGATCCGATCATCGCGATGACGATGCCGGCAAAACCCATCACGATGGTGAGTTCATCGGCACCATTGCGACCCTTCATATAGTCATTCATGCAAATTGCCTTTCGTTCGATATGCTGCACGCCTTTATACCCGATTTAGAGCAAGGGGGACAGGTTAATCTGCACCAATGTGGTGCAAACATACCTGTCCTCGGAATACCAAGACGGTGCAAAGAAGTCTGTCCCCAATGCCCCAATTACTTGGAGAGCTTGTCGACGACGCGTTCGATCTCGGCGAGCTTGGCGGCTTTGAGGTCCTCGTCGCCCGATTCGATTGCCGAAGTCACGCAGCCCTCGATATGCGCCTTGAGCACGTCGGCGTTGATGCGCGCGAGGAGCGCCTGTGTTGCCATGAGCTGCGTGGAGATGTCGACGCAGTAACGGTCCTCCTCGACCATCCGTAGGATGCCGTCGATCTGGCCGCGTGCCGTCTTGAGCATGCGGGTCACCGATTTATGGTCTGCCATCATGGCGGGTCCTCGTTTCTGGTCGATCTTCCGGATGTCCCCGTCAGTTGCGGTGAAATACGGACCGTTTAAAGGCCTAGGGCGGCACAACAGTCCGTATTTCACCGCAACTTCTGAGGATTCAGTAGGCGGCGTCTGCTACGCGGCGGTCACGGATAGGGCGTGGAACTTCTCGCCGGCGTCCTCGACGGCGGCAGCGAGCTGCTCAGCGGTCACGGTGTCGGCGCACTCCACCTGTACGGTCTGAGTCTCGTGATCGGCGTCGGCGTCGGTCACGCCGGCAACGTTGAGCAGTGCCGTCTCGACAGTGGCGTCGCAGTGGCCGCACATAAGGCCGGAAGTCTTGATTGTGTAACGCATGGGTGTACTCCTTATCGATTGAGAATATCTGACAGTTTAGTCGTGAACAGCGTCATCTTAAAGGTGTGCTGAGGTGCCCGAGATTGCCCCGAAAGAGGAGCGAAGCGTACTTGGGTACGCGAGCGACGGTTTGAGGGGCAAGGTCGGGTGCTTCAGCGCGCCGTCTTGGGCTTAAAGGATTTCAGGCGCAGTGCATTGGACACGACGCACACGCTCGACAGGCTCATGGCCGCGGCGCCAAACATCGGCGAGAGCTGCCAACCGGTGAGGGGGAAGAACACGCCCGCCGCCAGCGGAATGCCGATGCCGTTGTAGAACAGCGCCCAGAACAGGTCCTGCTTGATGTTGCGAATTGTGGCGCGCGACAGCTCGATGGCACGGGCGACGTCCATGAGGTCGCTGCGCATGAGAACCACATCTGCCCCTTCTTTGGCGATGTCGGCGCCGGTACCGATGGCAAGGCCCACGTCGGCGCGCGCCAGGGCGGGGGAGTCGTTGATGCCGTCGCCCACCATGGCGACCTTGCTGCCCGCATCCTGCAGCTCGCGCACGTGGCGTTCCTTGTCGGCGGGGAGGACGTCGGCGATGACCTGCTCGCTGCTCAGTCCCACGCGGCGGGCGATCGCTTCGGCTGTCACGCGGTTGTCGCCGGTGAGCATGCGCACGTCGACGCCAAGCGAGCGCAGTGCGGCGATGGCCCCGGCGCTCGTCTCCTTGACCTCGTCCGCCACGGCGATGGTGCCGACAAGCTCGCTGTTCTTGGCAAAGAACAGTGGCGTCTTGCCCTCGGCCGCGAACTGTTCGGCAAGGCCGGCGGGAACCTTCACGCCCAGCTCGTCCATCAGACGCACGTTGCCGGCGGCGATGACATTCTGCCCCTCGCGTGCCGTAACGCCTCGCCCGGGCACGGCGGCAAAGTCCTCGACCATGCGTGCGACGATTCCGCGCGCCTCGCACTCGGCCATAATCGCCTCGGCCAGCGGGTGCTCGCTTGAGCGCTCCAGCGCAGCGGCCAGCTTGAGCAGCGCCTTTTCGCTCATGGCGGGCGATCCGTCGGCACGCGTGGCTACCACGATATCGGTCACGGCAGGCTTGCCGCGAGTGACCGTTCCCGTCTTATCGAGCACCACGGTGCCCACGCTGCGCAGATTCTCCAGCGCCTCGGCGCTCTTGAACAGAATGCCCATCTCGGCGCCCTTGCCGGTGCCCACCATGATGGCGACGGGCGTGGCCAGACCCAATGCGCACGGACAGCTGATCACCAGCACGGCCACGGCGGAGGTGAGCGCCTCGTTTATGCTGCCGGTCAGTGCCATCCACGCCGCAAAGGTCACAGCCGAGATCACGAACACCACGGGCACGAACACGCCGGCGACTTTGTCGGCCATGCGGGCGATAGGCGCCTTGGTGGCGTTGGCGTCCTCGACGAGCTGGATAATCTTGGCGAGCGACGTGTCGGCGCCCACGCGTGTGGCACGGAAGGTAAACGAGCCGGTGCGGTTGACAGTGGCGGCGTTGACGGTGTCGCCGGCGGTCTTTTCCACGGGGATGGACTCGCCGGTGAGCGCGCTCTCGTCCACGGCCGAGCTGCCCCCGAGTACCACGCCATCGACAGGGATGGACTCTCCGGGGCGCACGCGCAGGACCTGGCCGGGAAGGATACTGTCGACGTCGACGGTGGTTTCGGTGCCGTCGTCGGCAACGACGGTCGCGGTCTTGGGTGCCAAGTCGATGAGTGCCTCGATGGCGCCGCCGGTTTTTGACTTGCTGCGCGTCTCGAGGTGTTTGCCCACGGTAACGAGCGACAGGATCGTGCCCGCACTCTCAAAATACAGATTGTCCATGCTCGTCATCATGGCCTCGTGGACCTGACCCGCGGCTAATTGGTCGGCCATGATGAACATGGCGTAGAGCGACCAGGCGATGGAGGCGGTGGCGCCCACGGCAATAAGGGCGTCCATGGTGGGTGCGCCGTGCGCGAGCGATTTAAACCCGTTGATAAAGTACGCGTCGTTGACATAGACGATGGGGATGAGCAAGACGAGCTCGGTGAGGGCGAGCGTCATGCTGTGGATGTGGTCCGTGAAGATGCCGGGCAGCGGCCAGCCGAGCATGTGCCCCATGCCTATGTAGAACAGTGGGATGAGGAATACGATCGAGATGATGAGGCGGGTGCGCATGGCAGAGGCGGCGGCCTCCAACTTTTTGGTCGGCGACTCCATATGGGTGACGCCAGACCTGGCCTGCGAGCTGCCGCTTGAGCCGGCGGCACCGGTGCCCGCATCGACGGGCGAGGCCGAGTAGCCGGCACGGTCGACGGCGGTGCAGATATCGTCGGGGGAGACCTGCGCGGGGTCATAGTCGACCATCATGGAACCGGCGAGCAGGTTGACCGCGACGCTCTCGACGCCGTCGAGCTTGCTCACGGCGCGGTCCACATGCGCCTGGCAGGCGGCGCATGTCATGCCGCCCACGTCGAACTTATCTTGAGCCATGGCTGCTCCTTTCCGTGGTTCGGTGTTGGAATTGTTAACCTGCCGATACTATACACCCATACCCCCTGGGGGTGTCCAGTACAGAAAGAAATGTATGACATTTCGTTACAGATGAGGGTGGCTGCCGGGTTGGTGCACCATCCCCGCCCTTCGTCTCAATCTGTAACATCTAGCCCAGTTTTTGCCGAGCTGCTGTTACAGAATGAGACAAACTCTCCGGCGGCAAATCAATATCTCGATCTGTAACATCTAGCTCTCGATCTGTAACATCTAGCGGGGAAAATGACCTCTAACTGTTACAGATTGAGATTTTGTTTTGAGAGGTTTGAGTTTGTCTCCATCTGTAACAGTTAGACCGGTTTTTGGATTCCAGATGTTACAGATCGAGACGAACCTTCAGCAATAAACTCAATGTCTCAATCTGTAACATCTGGCGGGAAATATGACCCCTTACTGTTACAGATCGAGACAGACCGTCCGCGGCCAACTCAAATGTCTTGATCTGTAACATCTAGAGAGGTTTTTGACCCCTTACTGTTACAGATTGAGATGTTGTCTCGCGGGATTGGGGTTTGTCTCGTTCTGTAGCATCTAGACCTGTATCTGCCGAGCTAGTGTTACAAATCGAGACAACTGCCGGGGAGGGGTCCCGTCACGGCAAGACGCCCGCCGCCTAGATACAGAACCCGGGAATCACACAGGTTAGCTTGTTTGGCTTTTCCGCAGGCGTTGCGTACGTAAAGACGTCGCCGTCGTGGCCCACACGGTTTATGTAGAGCGTGCCTTCGGTCTCCGATGAGTCGGGGCTCACCGTGCGCTCCCACCAGCAGGTGTCCTTGCCCTTCCACTGGCGGACCATCGTCTCGTTCGTGGAATACGGGCTCACCTTGAGCTCGCGGAAGAGCTGATACTCCTTGCCCTCGCCGTTGTAGATTTCTGCCAGGTAGTGATAGTCCTTGGCAAACGAATCGGGCGGTTGCGTACCGCACAGCTCGACCATGGCGGGCAGCCAAAGGGTTGCGGGCAACTCGCTCAGACACGATGCACTGTTGGCGGCGCCAGCGTTATTCGAGACCTTTTTGACAGATTTGATGAGCGCGCGCAACTTGTTGGGCAGCAGCTTAAGGCCGTCGCCGTCGAGCCATTCCCGCAGCTCGCAAACTGCCCAGCCGGCGCTCGGCGGTTCAGCCGCAGCGTTGCGCTCGGCAATACCCGCGTCGAACATAAACGTCAGTCCGGCCTTGCCCGTCCCGTCCAGAAGCTCATCGTGACGGATGCCCACAAGCTGCGCGCCGACCTCCAGCCCGTTGGTGAGTTTCACGCGCTTGGTACACGGATAGGGGATATGCCCATCGGCATCGAGCAGGTGATAGCGCTTGGCAATCTCGCGTGCCTCGCTACGGGTCTCGGCGGCCTTAATCTTGAGCGAAATCTCCTGCAGCTGATCCCAGGTGTAGTCGTCAAGTGAACCGCGGATGCCGTCGAGGTAGTCGGGGATGCCAAAGCCATGGGTTGCCGCCCCGATAACGCTGAGCCCCGCAACGGCTGCGATAGCGCCGCCGATAATAAAGCGGCGGCGGGTCATGGCATCGTGGCGGGCCTGATTCAGGATCTCTCGTGCGCGCTCGCCGGCGACGTCGACCTTAAGGTGCGTGCCAGAATCGATATCAATTGCGGCCTCGTCTCCTGCACCTTCGCGGCCTTCGGATTCGGCGTCGGTGAGGTATGCCGAGAGCACCTCGAGCATCTGCTGCTCGGTGGGACGATCGCACTGCTCGACTGAGAGACCCTTCATGATGATCTGGACGAGCGCCTCATCGCCCTCGCAGCGCGGCTCGAGCGGTGCCGGCTTGGTCTTGGTCTTTACGAGATAGAACGAGCCGGTTGCAGCGGCGTCCGTCGACTCAAAGTCAAACGGTTTGCGACCGCTGTAGAGCTGGTACAGAATGCTCGAAAGCGCATAGACGTCGATTGCCGGCGAACGGCGAAGGGCCGCGATGCCTTCGATATCCTGCGTGAGCATCTCGGGCGCGGCGTATGCGGGCGTGGCAAAACGCCAGATGTCGGCGCGCCGGGTGATCGTGTCGTCGCCGAGAGCCATGGTCGCGGAGCCCATGTCGATGAGGCAGGGGTCAAAGGAACAATCAGCAATCTGCTGCTCGAGCGTTCGGCTGGTGGTGCGGAACATGATATTGGCAGGCGACAGGTCGCGATGGATGACCGGATTCACGAGGCCTTGGGTCATCAAGAGCGCACGAAGCACGGCGTTTCCGACGGCGGCGACCATCTGGGTGGTCAGCCCGCCCGAGGCGTCGTGCGGAAGCAGGGGCAGCGCCTGCTTGAGCGAGGTGCCCTCGACCCACTCCATGAGGATGAGAGGGTCATCCTCGCACGATCCGTAGCCATAGACGCGCGGAAATCCGCGCAGGTGCGAGACGGTACACAGATGACGGTACTCCTCGAACAGCGCGGCGGTGCTGGCCAGGTGCGCTGCCGATTGCTCGGCGGAGCGGTCGGGGGCTTGGCCGGAAAGGATAGCGTTGTCCTTGAGCAGCTTGACGGCAAAGACCTCGCCGCTCGTGTTGGTCGCGCGCAGCACGTGCCCGATGTTGCCGTTGTTGCGGTGGGCCGTCTGGAGAATAAGCGTCATAAACCGACGTTTGGCGTCGTCCTCGGCGCTGGGGTCGACCGCCACGGCGGTATCGAACGTATCGAGACGGATGAGTTTGTCGCCATAGGCGCTATCGGTAGTATCCATGGCGTTCCTTTGTCTGGCATGGGTTGCCGCACGTATACGCGAGCAGTGCGGATATCGGTAAAGTACCATGATAGCCGCACTGCCCACGTATACCGCTGAGCATTGTCGTTTACGACGCAGAAGGTAGAAGACGAAAGACGGACGGCGACCGTCTTCCGATCGCCGTCCGCGCTAGTCCACAATGACAAGGAATGTCGTGTAGAGACCCAGATGGAGCCTGTCGCTGTTTTCGATTTCCACTGGGGGATAGATCTTGCCAGGCTCGCGTTGGTCGCGCGGCGGCTCAATCACAATATCGCCGTCACCCGCGCCCGATTCGAGCACTGTGCCGTTGGTCGACCCAAGGCCCTGGGCGTACCAGTGCTCACCCTCAAGCCAAATGCGAAGATGCTCGCGCGATGCGTCGGCGCCCACATCGGTGATGCTGGGCGAGGTTTTGGGCAAAGAACCAATCACGGTGCCGCGCGGATCGCGTGTGAGGGGATGGATTTGCATGCCGGCGCAGTTGTCGGCATGGGTTCTGAGCAGACCGAGGTTGGGGGCGACGGTGCGCGGCTGCTCCAGGCTGCTCATAAAGCCACGTCCGACGGTAGTTTCGGTGGTGCCAAAGTGCTCGCCCGTCTTGCTGTCGCAAAAGCGCTCGACGGTGGCCACGCCCTGAACGGGATCGGCGAGCGCCCCCGTTGCCACAAAGAGCATAAGGTAAAGCGTGCTTTTCTCGCGCACGGCATTGCCGTCAAAGTTGTCGATGCGATTGAGGGCATTTGCATATAGGCGGCTGTCCAGCTTGTAGCTGGCGAGAGCCGACATCATTTCGTTGGCGGCCGGACCGCGATAGTGCTCGGCGATTGCCCGATAGGCGGACTCGCCGCCGCCGAGCTTGCTGCAGATTGCCGAGGAAAGGTTGAGCGTGGTGACGGTAAAGTCGCTGTAGATGGAGGGCGCGCACTGGTCAGGCTTGCGATGGACGATGTAACGGGTGAGATACGAGCGGTTGGAAGAGCATTTCTCGAGCAGGGTACTGCCGAGATAAGAGTTTCCATTGATGAGCATTCGGGCGATCTCGAGATGTTTAAGACCGCCGAACGAGCGAATATCGTTATAGAGGACCGAGCAAGGCGTCTCTGCTGCCACGGATACCTCCTTTGATTGCTTCCTAGCCAATATGGCGATAGGAATTAATGGCCCCCGGTGGGCGACGTATTAAATGGCTGCGCAATATATAGCGTAACTAAAGCAACATTATAGGCCACATGTTCGAAATTGCAGGAAGACTGAGAGATTTGGTTTGGACTGGACGGAAATCCCCCTCTGTCTTGATCTATAACAATTAGGGCCGATTTTACTCGTTAACTGTTACAGATTGAGACGTTTGTGAGCCGTGTCGACCGTTTGTCTCGATCTGTAACACGTAGAGGAAGATTCGCCCTGTAGATGTTACAGATTGAGACAATCAGCCGGGCCCACCTCGTCCGCCTCGTCATCTGTGGTTTACGTGGGGGCATGCGAAGCACGGGTATACTAACCGGCGGCGAATCTGCTCCATCGCTTAGAGCTGCTGCGTCTGGACGGCGCGTGATAGGGCTGCCAAAGCGATCGCCAGCGTGCTGAGCAACGTCCTCTCTGTGCGCACCTGTTTTTGTATGTATTAGCGCACTACCAAGCACGCCCGCGCGGCCGCATGCCGTGCCCATTGCGCGTGCAGATAAGGAACAACAACATATGCGTAATTCTGTATCTGACGTCACCGACGCCGAGATTCTGGACGAGACCTGCGAGGCCATGACCCAGGCTGCCTTCGATGCCGCCGATGAGGCCAATGCCGCCCAGGCCGTCGAGTCCGCTACCGAGAGCCTGCCCGCCTTTGACGAGCTGGGCCTCTCCGACGAGATGCTTCGTGCTATCGAGAACCTGGGCTACACGGCGCCCACGCCCGTGCAGGCCGGCTCGATCCCCGTAGTGCTCGAGGGCCGTGACCTGCTTGCCGCCGCTCAGACCGGCACCGGCAAGACGGCCGCCTTTTTGCTGCCGACTATGAACAATCTGGAGCACATCGCTCCTCCCAAACCCGTGCGCGAGCGTGGCGGCCGCAACCGCCGTCGCGGTGCTAAAAAGCCCGAGGGCAACGGCCGTGGCCCCGTGATGCTCGTCATCACCCCCACGCGCGAGCTTGCCCAGCAGATCGACGAGGTCGCAAGCAAAATCGCCGACGTCACGGGCCACGTTGCCGTGACCGTCGTGGGCGGCGTGAGCTACAAGCCGCAGACCGCGGCACTCAAGTACGGTTGCGATATCCTAGTTGCCACGCCGGGTCGTCTGGTCGACCTGATCGAGCAGGGCGCCTGCCACCTGGACGAGGTTAAGGTCCTGGTGCTCGACGAGGCCGACCGCATGCTCGACATGGGCTTTTTGCCCGCCGTCCGCCGCATTGTGCGCGAGACGCCGGCCGAGCGTCAGACGCTGCTGTTCTCGGCGACCCTCGACGAGGAGGCCGTGGGCGAGATCACCGACCTGGTGAGCGACCCGGCTCGCGTGGAGATCACACCTGCCACGTCGACCGCCGACACCGTCGACCAGTTTGTGTTCCCGGTGTCCATCGAGGCCAAAAACAACCTGCTGCCCGAGTTCCTCAAGAAGGAGGGCCCGGAGCGCACCATCGTCTTTATGCGCACCAAGCACCGCGCCGACAGCTGCTGCCGTCGTCTGGAGCGCAAGGGCATCAAGGCCGCCGCGATTCACGGCAACCGCAGCCAGGCTCAGCGCGAGCGTGCCCTTTCGGCCTTCCGCGACGGTACCGTTGACGTGTTGGTGGCAACCGACGTGCTCGCCCGCGGCATCGACATCAGCGACGTGCGCTACGTCGTGAACTTTGACGTGCCGGCCGAGCCGACCGACTACATCCACCGTATTGGCCGTACGGGCCGCGCCGGCGAGCTGGGCTGGGCCATCACGTTTGTGACCGAGCAGGATGTCGATGAGTTCTACGAGATCGAGAAGCTCATGGACAAGACCGCCGACATCTACGAGGCCGGCGACCTGCATGTGGGCCCCAATCCGCCCGCGGTTGACCCCGAGCGCGATCCTGCGGCCTTTAAGGTGAAGAAGAAGACCAAGCGCGGCAAGTCCAAGAGCAAGAAGAAGCTTGAGCAGGCGCGTCGCGACGGCAAACGCAACGGCGACGATTACGGTGATGTGGCCGGTCGTTCCAACCGCGGTCGAGACGAGCGTCGCGGCGACGGTGAGCGTCCGAGCCGTCCCAAGCGCGGCGGCAAGACCCGCGTGCGCGAGGGCGTTCAGGCTCGCGTGGACGAGGCTGTGGAGAGCGTGGCCCGCGAGGTGGCTGCCGAGGAGCGCGGCGGTGCTGGTGTCGTTGAGCAGGCCCCGCGCGGCAACCGTGCCGAGCGCCGTGCCAAGCAGTTCCAGGGCGAGGCGCATCGCCGTCGCCGCGAGGACGAGGACCGCGGCGGTCGTCGCCGTGTTGAGCGCGAGGACGAGGGCCGTGGCTCGCGTGGCGGCAAGCGTGGTTCGGGCGATCGTCGTCGTTCCGGTCGCGATGGCGAGCGCGGCGGCCGTGATGAGCGCCGTGGCGGCGAGGGCCGCGGTTCGCGTGGCGAGCGTGATACTCGCGGCGGCGAGTCCCGTGGCGGCAAGCGCTTTGATGAGCGCGGTGGCCGTGGCGGCGAGCATCGCGAGGGCACTCGTGGCAATGGCAGCCGCAGCGGTGCTGGCCGCTCTAACGAGTCGCGCGATCGCCGCGATCCGCGTGCCAGCCGCGATCGTCGCGATGACTGGCGCAACTACGACGATACCCGCGAGGAGCGTCGTGGCGGCTATCGTGGCGGGCGTGGCGGCAACCAGGCCGGCTCCCGCGGCGGCCGTGCCGGCGGTCGCGATAATCGTGGTAGCTATGGCAATAGTCGTGGCGGCAAGCGCGGCGGCAGCTCCCGTCGCCCCGGTGACGGCGGCGGCAAGCGCAAGTAACATACGCATCGCCCGCTAGAGCGAGGTGAACCAAGGGCCCCGAGCAACTACGCTCGGGGCCCTTTTTGTTTGCCGTATCCGATCGCTAGTTCAAATGTGATTTCCTCGGGAATGCATCTAGAGGATGCCGTGGGCCTGTTTCCTACCATGCGGCAATGGGTCCCATGGGGTGCGCCGTGCATTTTTTGGAGTATTCTGCAGTTCGAGTTGTCTGCATATGATTTGACGTCGCCAACGGTGGCTTTCGGATATCCCTAGCGAGCGTTCTGAGTCAGATTTCGTCGTTTTCCGGAGCAGGGGCGCGTCATTCTCGCCATGTCGGAACCCAAAATGACGCAGCGCCCTAAAGGTTTGCCCGCTCGGGGTATTGCTGGCGCGGTCACGTTGCAGAATACTCCGTTTTTTGCACGGGCCAGGATGGGGTACCTCGGGAGAACACGGCGGTATCCCGTAAATATATACAATCTGTACCGTAATTTATACAAAACGAAGAGGCAGACAGCGTAGGGTTGGTGCATTGGGGTGCTTGATGCACCAAAATGGGGATCCCACGTGCCGTATACTCTGGCTGGATGTGAAAACGGCTTGACGCGTTGCCAGACGTAGGGGGAGGGTGTCTCGATGAGCGTATTCGAAATTGTGTTTAGTCCGACGGGTGGAACGCAGAAGGTGTCTGGCCTTGTGGCCGGGGCACTGGACAAGAATACCGTTACCGTCGATCTGACCGTTAGCGGGCTAGATTTCAGCGCTGTCTCGATGACCGAGGACGACGTGGCCGTAATCTCTGTGCCGGCGTATGCCGGTAGAATCCCGGCTGTGGTGGCTGACCGGTTGGGCATGGTGCGCGGCAACGGGGCTCGGGCTGTTTTGGTTTGCGTATACGGAAACCGCGCGTTTGAGGACACGCTCGTAGAGCTGGAGGACGTTGCGAAGCATGCGGGATTCCGGGTGATCGCGGCAGTTGCAGCCATTGCAGAACATTCCATTGCACGACAGTTTGCTGCCGGTCGTCCGGATGCGCAGGATGCGGCGCAGCTCGCAGAGTTTGCGCAGCAAATTCAGCAAAAGCTGTTGGCTGAGGATGCGTCCGAGCCCTCTATCCCCGGCAATCGTCCTTATAAACAAGCCAGAGGTCACCGCATGGCACCCGAGGCAACAGGGGATTGTGTCTCCTGCGGTGCATGCGCCGCGGCGTGCCCCGTTTGTGCTATCGACAAGGGTGACCCCAAACGAGCAGCTGGCGAGGCGTGCATCTCCTGCATGCGCTGCATCGCCGTATGTCCGCGAGGTGCTCGCAAGCTTGATTCCAGCAAACTATCCGCTGTTTCCCAGATGCTGAGCAAGGTTTGCGTCGTGCGGAAGGAATGCGAGCTCTTCATCTAGCGCATACGAAATTGGCGCAATGGGGGCAGGTTAATCTGCACCAACCTGGTGCAAACAAACCTGTCCCCAATGCACCAGAGTGAGGAGTGCTCCCGAGTGCCGGCAGAAAAGGAACGTCCCTAAGTGCCGCTTAAATACCGTTTATCGGAGAAAAAATACCGTTCGCCGGTCATAATGATTGTTCCGGCTTTGGGCTTGTCTATAATAACCCACGTAAAAGAAATGCGGAAGGTTACCGAGTCCCCTCGGACGTGGGCCTAACCAAAGTCTTAGAACGGATGTGTCTCAATGGGTGCATTCGATTGATTTTGGTTGGGCTATATTTATGAAGGGACATGTCACCATGGGTTTCTTTTCTCGCCTAATGGGTGGTTCGGATAAGCAGACGACTGCGGCTTCCGAGTTCGAAATCCTCGCTCCCGTTTCCGGCGAGCTTGTTAATCTAGAAAAAACCAATGACCCCGCTTTTAGCAGCCGTGCAGTGGGCGATGGCGTTGCCGTGGTTCCCCAAGAGGGAACGGTGTGCGCTCCTGTTTCCGGTACCGTCGCCGCTCTGTTTCCGACTGAGCACGCGCTGGGCATCATGTCCGATAACAGCTCTGCTCAGGTGATGCTGCATATCGGAATCGACACTGTTAAACTTGAGGGCAAGGGCTTCCATGCGCTTGTTGCCCAGGGTGATCACGTTGACGCGGGCCAGCCCCTCGTCGAGGTCGATTTCGACGTGGTTCGCGCTGCCGGCTTTGATCCCACGGTCTTCGTTATCGTGTGCGAGCGTTCGGAGAACTCGACTCTTCGTGAGCATGCTTCCGGCCCTGTTGCTGTTAAAGAGCCTGTCGTCTGGCTTTCCGAGTAAATTCTTGTGGTGGGTACCGTGGTTATCAAGCGAGTTTTTAACAACAACGTCGCAATGGCCACTTCGGACGATGGCTCCGAGCTCATCGTCATCGGTCGAGGCCTCTGCTTTGGCCGTCATGCCGGCGATGCCATCGACGAGGCGTCGATCGAAAAGACCTACGCGTTGCAGGAGGGAACTTCTCAGGACTCGCGTACGATTGACCGCTTGGCACATCTTTTGGAGTCCATCCCCACCGTCAACCTCGTGATTTCCGAGGAAATCGTTCAGATGCTTCGTCGAGAGCTCAATGCCGACATCAACGATAAGATTCTCATTGCTCTCGCAGACCATATCAGCCTTGCTTTGGAGCGCGAGCGCAAGGGCGTCCCCTGTGAGAATCCGTTGCTACTCGAGATTCAGCAGTTCTATCGCAAGGAGTACGCGCTTGCGGGCCGTGCGCTGCAGATTATCAAGGAGTATATGGGCATCCAGATGAGCGAAGAAGAGCAGGGTTTCATTACGCTGCATATCGTCAACGCCACCATGCCGCAACGCTCCGATCGTCTGATTGTTTCGGTCCAGCTTGTTCGCGACGTGCTCGCGATTGTTTCTGAGCGCTATGCTACGACCCTCGATGACACCTCGCTGCCTTACGAACGTTTCGTTCGTCACCTGCAGTTTTTCGCACAGCGAGCGCTCGATCCTACGGCCGGGCAAATCAACGGAGACGCGCTGTTCCGAATCGATGAAACGGCGTATCCGTGTGCATTCTCGTGCGCGGACGCCATAGCCGCTCACTTGTCGTCTATCTATAACGTTGTCGTTACCGATGCCGAAAAGAGTTATCTCGCATATCACATTGTTAACCTGCTTGGAGAACCTGGTCTCTAGGCATAACGTGCCCACACATCGATTGATATAAGGCAAGGCTCACGGTCTTGTCTAGGGCACATCTGTCTTAATTTGCGGAAAAGGAAGGGGAGTACCGCTATGACCGCAAAAAAGAAGTTCAATTTCAAAGCGCCGTTGGAGGTGTTCGCGAAGTCGATCGTCCAGCCGATGATGTATCTCTCGGTTGCCGGCATCCTGCTCATCGTGGGCATTATTCTGACCAACAAGACCATCTGCGCTTTGGTCCCCGTACTGGGCTCCGGTGCGTTCCAGCTTGTGGGCGCCGTTGTCTATCAGTCGCTGATGTTTATCATCAACAACCTCTCGATTCTGTTCTGCGTGGGCATCGCCGGCGCCATGGCAAAGAAGAACAAGGGTCATGCTTCGCTGATCGCCCTGATGTCGTTCTTCCTGTTCCTGCAGGCTAACAACATCGTGCTCAACGCCACCGGCTCTCTTGCCGATGCGAGCGGCATGCTCGGTCTTACCGGAACCGGCCAGGCCACCGTTATGGGCATCCAGGTACTCGATACTGGCGTGTTTGGCGGCATCATTCTCGGTTGCATCACCGGTGCCGTGTTCAACAAGTACTCGAACAAGCAGTTCCCCATTGCCCTTTCGATGTTCTCGGGCGTCCGCTTCCCGTTCCTGATTATGATCATCATTTCCTGGATCATGGGCGCTGGCTTCTGCATCGTTTGGCCTCCGGTTCAGGGTGCCATCTCCTCCGTTGCCGGCATCATTAAGGAGTCGGGCAACATCGGTCTGTTTATCTACGGCATGCTCAACAAGCTGCTCGTTCCCACCGGTCTGCACCACCTCATCTACACCCCGTTCCAGTTCTCCGATGTGGGTGGCACCCTGACGCTGGGTGATCAGGTTATTGCCGGCGCCTATCCCATCCGTGTTGCCGAGATGGCAATGACGGGTCAGCCCTTCTCCGATAGTACGTATTTCAACAGCTACACCTTCAACAACCTGTGGCCCTACATCGGTATCGGTCTCGCCTTTATCGTCACCGCTTACAAGGGGAACAAGGATAAGACCAAGGCCGTTATTATCCCGCTGATCATCACCGCCGTGCTCTCCTGCGTGACCGAGCCCATGGACTTCCTCTTTGTCTTTGCCGCTCCCGTGCTCTTTGTCGTTCACTCGGTTCTTTCCGGCATCTTCCTGGTCCTGCTCAAGGTCCTCTCCGTGCCCGCTTCGACTGCAGGCGGCATCATCAACATCGTGGTTTCCAACCTGGTCCTCGGTGTCGATAAGACCAACTGGCCGGTTATGCTGGTGCTTGGAGTCGTCAACGCCGCTCTGTACTTCTTCCTCTTCACCTTCCTTATCAAGAAGCTCAACCTCCACACGCCTGGTCGCGAGGAAGAGTCCGAGCTTGCCGAGTCCGTTGCCGAGGGCGAGGCCGCCGCGTCTGTCGCGGTGAAGCAGGGCGCTGTTGCCGCGGCTCCCGCAGAGGGCGTCGATGCAGGTATTGCCGACCTGGTCGCAGGTCTTGGTGGCAAGGACAACATCGAGGAGCTCGAGAACTGCTTTACGCGTCTCCGCGTGAACGTTAAGAACCCGGACCTCATCAATGAGGACCTCATCAACCACGTGCCCAACAGCGGCATCAACCGCAACGGCAATAATATCCAGATCATCTTTGGCATGAAGGTCGCCGAGATGCGCGACAAGGTCGAAAACGCAATTGAGAAGGAGCAGTAAACAATGATCATTACTCTGTGTGGTGGCGGATCCACCTTTACCCCCGGCATCGTCAAGTCCATCGCCCTGCGCAAGGACGAGCTCGACGTTGACGAGATTCGTCTGTACGACATCAACGAGGAGCGCCAGCGCAAGATCGGCGTGCTCGTGGACTGGATTTTGCACGAGGACCTCGGCCTGGACATCAAGCTCACGGTGACCACCGACAAAAAGACGGCTTTTACCGACGCGAGCTTCGTGTTTGCCCAGATGCGCGTGGGCGGCTACGCCATGCGCGAGCAGGACGAGAAGATTCCGCTGCGTCACGGCTGCGTGGGTCAGGAGACTTGCGGTTGCGGCGGCCTTGCCTACGGCATGCGCACCATCTTCCCCATGGTCGAGCTGATCGATGACGTTGAGAAGTACGCCAAGAAGGACTACTGGATTCTCAACTACTCCAACCCTGCCGCCATCGTCTCCGAGGGCTGCCGCGTGCTGCGTCCCAACGCTCGTATCATCAACATCTGCGACATGCCGATCGCGATCATCGACGTGGTTTGCGCCGCGCTCGATATCGACAAGAAGGATGTCGAGTACGATTACTTTGGCCTCAACCACTTTGGTTGGTTCACCTCGATCCGCCACAAGGGCGAGGAGGTGCTCCCGCAACTGCGCGAGTACATCAAGGAGCATGAGATTCTGCTGCCCGACTCTTACCTCAAGGGCATGGGCTCGCTCATGGCAAAGAAGCCCGAGGAGGCCGTCGACGAGCACCCCGAGCAGAACCGCCACACCAAGGGCAGCTGGTACTACGTCTGGAAGGGCGAGTACGAGATCATGGAGTGCTTCCCGGAGTACCTGCCCAACACGTATCTGAACTACTACCTGCAGCAGAAGGAGTTCGTCGAGCACTCCAACCCCGAGCGCACCCGTGCTAACGAGGTTGAGGAGACGCGTGAGAAGAACCTCTTTGATGGTATCGACCATTACGAGAAGACGGGCGAGATCGACGAGAGCACGTTCTATGCGGGCAGCCACGGCGACTGGATTGCCGATCTGGCTATCGCTCTGAAGAACGACACCAAGCAGCGCTTCCTGGTCATTTGCGAGAACAAGGGCGCCATCCCCAACATGCCCTACGACGCTATGGTCGAGCTGCCTGCCTACATTGGCAAGAACGGCCCCGAGGTCATCAGCCGCGACAACATTCCGCTGTTCCAGCAGGGCCTCATGATGCAGCAGCTGAACTCCGAGAAGCTCATTGTCGAGGCTACGATCGAGGGTTCGTACGAGAAGGCGCTTAAGGCCTTTACGCTCAACAAGACCGTGCCGTCGATGAAGGTCGCCAAGGAGGTTCTCGACGACATGATCGAGGCCAACAAGGGTTACTGGCCCGAGCTTAAGTAAAAGCAACAGGGTCGCTGGCCGCATGCCTGAAGCAATGCCCCGCCCACGTGATTGCGTGGGCGGGGCATTGTCGTTTGGTAACGCGTTTTATCAAATATGGCATTTATCTGCGATAATGTTCATTTTCACCGCTGATGGTGACATTTCATACCGCCTGCCGAACTGCGTGGAGACCTAACAACTTTTTAGGTCAGTGTTGTGCGTGTAGCAATTTCGCCCGGCCTCGCCTCCGGGCTGCCATGTGAGAGGGGATCTTATGGCTCGACTGCACGTAATGGAACGCAGCCACGCTCAGGCCGTCATGGACGACCTGCACGATGCACTCGGACGTCGTCTGGCGGTGAGTTCACTCGCCCCGTGCCCCGTCGAGTTTACGGCGGCGCTCGTCAACCTGTGCTCCACCCAGAGCTGCGGCAAGTGCACGCCCTGCCGCGTGGGCCTGAGCGCGCTGAGCGACCTGCTCGCCGATGTGCTCGAGGGCCGCGCCGACGAGTCCACGCTCAACTTGATTGAGCGCACGGCCCGCACCATCTACCTTTCGAGCGACTGCGCCATCGGCTACGAAGCTGGCGCCATGGCACTCACGGCCATTCGCGGCTTCCGCGACGATTTTGAGCACCACATCCGCGAGCACTCCTGCGGCTTTGACCGCGAGGCTCGCGTCCCGTGTGTCTCGGGCTGCCCGGCGCACGTCGACATTCCTGGTTACATCTCGCTCGTCGAGGCAGGCCGTTATGCCGACGCCGTCAAGGTCATCCGCAAGAACAACCCGCTACCGCTCGTCTGTGGCCTGGTGTGCGAGCATCCCTGCGAGATGCATTGCCGCCGTGGCATGGTCGACGACCCCATGAACATCCTCGCCCTCAAGCGTTTTGCCGTTGAGCATAGCGACCTCAACGACCACAAGCCACATGTAGTGGACAACACCGGTAAGCGCGTCGCCGTGATCGGCGGCGGCCCGGCCGGCCTTTCCTGTGCCTACTACCTGGCCGTGATGGGCCACAAGGTGACCATTTTTGAGCAGCGCCACCACTTGGGCGGCATGCTGCGCTACGGCATCCCCAGCTATCGTCTGCCGCGCGAGCGCCTGCAGGCCGAGATCGACTGGATCTTGAGCGCCGGCATCGACGTGGAGCTCGACCACTCCGTGAGCGGCGAGGAGCTCGCCCGTCTGCGCGACGAGTTCGATGCCGTCTACCTGGCCATCGGTGCCCACAGTGACAAGAAGCTCGGCCTTCCGGGTGAAGAGGCGCCCGGCGTGGAATCGGCCGTCAAGATGCTGCGCGCCATCGGCGATGACGAACTGCCCGACCTGAGCGGCCAGCGCGTGTGCGTCATCGGCGGCGGCAACGTTGCCATGGACGTGGCACGCTCCGCCGTGCGCTGCGGTGCCGAAAAGGTAAGCATCGTCTACCGCCGTCGCATCTGCGATATGACGGCCCAGGACGCCGAGATTGCCGGTGCCCAGGCCGAGGGCTGTGAGGTGCTGGAGCTCACGGCGCCGCTCGCCATCGAGACGGGCGAAGATGGTCGCGTGAGCGGCCTGCGCGTGCAACCGCAGATTATCGGCGAGCCCCGCCGCGGTCGTCCGGCTCCGCGTGCCGCCGCTACGCCCGAGCGCGTCATCCCCTGCGAGCGCGTGTTTGTCGCCATTGGCCAGGACATCGATTCCAAGCCGTTTGAGGACATGGGCATCGCCTGCAAGTGGGGTTGCGTGGTCACCGACTCGGACGGTGCCGTGCCCAACTTCGATGGCCTCTTTAGCGGCGGCGACTGCCAGACCGGCCCCGCCACCGTCATCCGTGCCATCAACGCCGGCCGCGTGGCTTCGGCAAACATCGACCGCTATCTGGGCTTCGACCACAAGATCAAGCTCGACGTGGAGCTGCCGACCGTTCAGTTTAAGGGCAAGCACGAGTGCGGCCGCTGCGAGCTGGGTGAGCGCGAGGCCGGCGAGCGTATTCACGATTGGAATCTGGTCGAGCAGGGCCTTACCGAGGAGGAGGCGCGCCAGGAGGCAAGCCGCTGCCTGCGTTGCGACCACTTTGGTTTTGGCGCGTTCCGCGGAGGGAGGAACCTGGAATGGTAGAGCTCAACAACCCCACTGTCAGCGATAACACCGAAAGCGGAGCACTCAATATGGTCAAGCTCACTATCGATAATTGCGAGGTCGTGGTGCCCGAGCACACCACGATCCTGGACGCGGCCAAGTCCGTCGGCATCCAGATTCCCACCCTGTGCTACCTGCGCGATCTGAACGAGATCGGCGGCTGCCGCGTGTGCGTGGTCGAGGTTGAGGGCTGCGACCAGCTGGTTGCCGCCTGCAACAACTACGTGCTCGATGGCATGGTGGTCCACACCAACAGCCCCAAGGCCCGCGAGGCGCGCCGCACCAACGTGCAGCTGCTGCTTTCGCAGCACGATTCACGCTGCACGAGCTGTGTGCGCAGCGGTAACTGCAACCTGCAGACCATTGCCAACGACCTGGGCATTTTCTATCTGCCGTATCAAAGGCATTTGGCGGGCGAGGGCTGGGATTTCGATTTCCCCATCATCCGCGAAAACGACAAGTGCATTAAATGCATGCGCTGCATCAAGGTGTGCGAGAGCGTACAGGGCCTAGGGATTTGGGACCTGACCAACCGCGCCACGCATACCGCCGTGGGCACCCGCGGGCGCGTGCCGATCGGCAAGACCGATTGCGTCGCGTGCGGCCAGTGCATCACGCATTGCCCGACGGGCGCGCTGCGCGAGCGCGACGACACCGAGACCGTGTTTGACGCCATCGCCGATCCCGACAAGATCGTGCTGGTGCAGATTGCGCCGGCCGTGCGTAGCGCCTGGGGCGAGGAGCTCGGCATTCCGCGCGATGAGGCCACCGTCGAGCGCCTGGCCTGTGCGCTGCGCCGCGTGGGCTTTGAGTACGTGTTCGACACCGATTTCTCGGCCGATCTCACCATTATGGAGGAGGGCTCCGAGCTGCTCGAGCGCCTGGGTAAGGCCGCCAAGGGCGAGGGCGACAGCCGCAGCTGGCCCATGTTCACGAGCTGCTGCCCGGGCTGGGTACGCTTTGTGAAGGCGCGTTACCCCGAGTTTGTCGACAGCCTGTCCACGTCCAAGTCGCCGCAGCAGATGTTCGGCGCCATCGCCAAGACCTACTACGCCAAGGTGCTGGGCGTGGAGCCCGAGCGCCTGTTTGTGGTGTCCGTGATGCCGTGCACGGCCAAGAAGGCCGAGTGCGCGCTGCCGAGCATGGTGGGCGAGGGCGGCACGCCCGATGTGGACGTTGCGCTGACGGTGCGCGAGATGGTGCGCATGGTCCGCGCGAGCCACGTGAGCGTGGATACGCTAGTTGAGGAGCCGCTCGATACGCCGCTGGGCTTTGGCACGGGTGCGGGTGTGATCTTTGGCGCCACGGGCGGCGTGATGGAGGCCGCCGTGCGCTCGGCCTATTACCTGGTGACGGGCAAGAACCCCGACGCCGACTTCTTTACCGATGTGCGCGGCCTGGACGGCTGGAAGGAGGCCGTCGCCGATATCGATGGCACTAAGGTGCGCGTCGCCGTGGCACACGGGCTGGGCAACGCTGCCCGTCTGCTCGACGCGATTCGCGACGGCCGCGTGAGCTATGACTTCGTTGAGGTTATGGCGTGCCCGGGCGGCTGCGTCGGTGGCGGCGGTCAGCCCATCCACGACGGCTGCGAGCTGGCAGCCGAGCGTGGCCAGGTGCTCTGGGGCCTGGATGCCGCTGCGGACATTCGTTTCTCGCACGAGAATCCCGATGTCCAGGCGTGCTACCGCGAGTTCTTGGGCGAGCCGCTCTCGCCGCTGGCTGAGGAGCTGCTGCATACCGACCATCACGCATGGACGATGCCTAACGAGGGGACGTGCTAGCGATGCGCGCGTTTGATTTTGAGATGTCGCGCCGGGGGTTTGCCTCGGCGCTTGCCGCGGGTGCGCTGTCGCTCGCACTCGCGGGCTGTGGCGGCGGGGCTGCCGGTGCCGGGTCCGCCGCGGGCTCGGCTGCCACGGACGGCGCCGGTGCTGCTGCAGAGCCGGTCGAGGTGCGCGTCGCCTCGCTCAAGGGGCCGACCTCGATTGGTCTGGTGCAGTTTATGGACCGGGCAGTCGATGGCGAGACGGACAATGAGTTCGACTTTGCGATCAATACTGCCGCCGATGAGATTGTGCCCAAGGTCATTCAGGGCGATATCGACATTGCCCTGGTGCCCGCCAACGTGGCGAGCGTGCTCTATAACAAGACTGAGGGCGCGGTGCAGGTCATCGACATCAACACGCTGGGCGTGCTGAACGTTGTGACGGGCGACGCGAGTGTGACCTCGTTTGGCGATTTGGCGGGCCATACCGTCTATATGACGGGCAAGGGCACCACGCCGGAGTACGTCATGAACTACCTGCTGGGGCGCGCGGGCCTGGCCGGCCAGGTGGCGCTTGAGTTTAAGAGCGAGCCCACCGAGGTGCTGTCGGCCCTGCTTGCCGATCCTTCTGCCGTGGGCGTGCTGCCCGAGCCGTTCAAGACCGCTGCCATCGCAAAGAGCGAAGGCAGGCTGTCGGCTCCGGTAAGTCTGACCGATGTGTGGGATGAGCTGGCAGGTGACACGGGTTCGCGCCTGCTGACGGGCGTGACCGTGGTGCGCCGTGCCTTTGCCGAGGAGCATCCCGAGGTCGTGGCGGAATTCCTGAGCTGCCATGTTGCGAGCGTTGAGGCCGTGAACGCGGCGCCGGCGGACTGGGCTCAGGCCGTGGTCGATGCGGGTATCGTCGATAACGCCGCGATTGCCGAAAAGGCGATTCCCGGGTGCATGCTCGTGTGCCAGACGGGGAAGGATATGAAGGCGGCGCTCGGTGGGTACCTGCAGGTGCTGGCCGATGCGGACGCGAGCGCCGTGGGCGGAAAGCTCCCGGCTGACGATTTCTACTACATGGAGTAGCCCGTGCGTGCGTTTGCTCGACAAATGGCAGAGCGTATGAAGGCGGTGGCGGCAGCAGGTGCCGTTGCCGCCTTTTGGCTTGCCGTGTGGGTCTTCGCGGCGGCGCTGGTGGCGCAGCCGTTGATTTTGCCGGGGCCGGGCGCTGTTGTGGTGGCGTTGCTACGGCTGGTGTGCGATGCCGCCACGTGGGCGATTCTGGCGGGCTCGGGTGCGCGGATTCTAGGCGGTTTGGCGCTTGCCGCGGTGTGCGGCGGTGTGCTGGCGGGGGCCTCGGTGCGGTCGCGAACGTTTGCCCGCCTGGTGGCGCCGGCGCTTTCGTTTGTTAAGGCGACACCGGTTGCCTGCGTGGTGGTCCTGCTGCTCATTTGGTTGGGGTCGGCGCGCGTGAGCATTGCGGCGGTCTTTTTGATGGCGCTGCCGGGCGTGTATTTTTCGCTGGTTGAGGGTTTGACGCAAGCGGATAAGCCACTGGAGCAGATGTTTCGTCTGCATGGCGTGCGGGGTTGGCGTCTGTTTTGCGCCCACACCTGGCGCGAGGTCCTGCCGTTTGTGCTTTCGTGTTCCCGCGCCGTGATTGGCATGAGCTGGAAGGCCGGCGTGGCGGCGGAGCTCATCGGCATGGCGACGGGCACCGTGGGCGAACGCATCTATCAGGCGAAGCTGCTCATCGAGACGGCTGACCTGCTGGCGTGGACCGTGCTGGTCGTTGCCGCCTCGTGGGCGTGCGAGCGTGTGCTGGTGTGGCTGCTGCGGGTTTCGGGGCCCGTAGCGTGGCGCGCTGCCGTGCGGGCGCATGGGTGTGGTAGTCGCGGACGTGCGGGCGGCTCTGCTGGCGGCAGGGCTGCTGCGGAGCTTGCGCTCGCCGTGGGCGACCGAGCGCCCTGGGCGCCGGCGCTCGATGGACTGGTACTTCGCGTTTCTGCTGGTGGGCGCACCTGCGTGATGGGCGCTTCGGGCGTGGGCAAGTCGACGCTGCTTGCGCTGGCGGCGGGCGAGTGCGCGCCGTGCTCCATGGTGTTTCAGGATGTGCGCCTGGTAGAGGGCGCCTCGGCTTTGGATAACGTGCTGGTGTGCGCCGACGCGCGCGTGGATGCCTCGAGTGCCGCAGCCCTGTTGCGCCTGCTGGTGCCGGGGGTCGATGTACATGCTCGTGTGGCCGAGCTCTCGGGCGGGCAGCGCCGTCGCGTCGAGATTGCCCGAGCCCTGCTGTGCCCAGGCGACGCGGTGATTCTGGACGAGCCCTTTACCGGTCTAGATACCGCTGCGCGCGACGCATGCGCCGAGGCCGTGCTCGACTTGCTCGACGGCCGTATGCTGTTGCTTGCCACGCACGATTCCGCTGACGCTCGGGCCCTCAATATCTCGGACATCATCACGCTCTAAATACTTACCCAGCAACAAAATGATCCGTTTTTCTCCGTCTCCATAGGGCCGGGTATGGTATTCTATCTGCGGGGTAATACTTAGGAATACCAAGTAATACCAACGCCGTAGAAACAAACTCCAGATGCGGGCCAATCGGGTTGCCTTCACAGCCCGTCGCCCAGCCGCGTGGCCCGCATCTATCCGCATCACCGTCGTTTCAAAAAGGAAGCGCCATGGCAGAACACATGACCCCGGTTGTCGCGAAGGTCTTGCCCGAGGAAAAGGCGGCCTTCGCGGCGGCAACCCAGCTCGTGGGCACCACGCCGTCCAACGCCATCCGCATGTTTATCGCCGCGTTCAATCGCTGCGGCACCTTCCCGTTCGACATTTCGCCCAACGGGGCCTTTGGCGCTGCGCCCGATTCTCGTCAACAATGACCGTCCCAAACTGCCGGCACTTGGGGACGTTCCTTTTCTGCCGGCAGTTAAGGAACGTCCCTAAGTGCCGGGTTTTGAGGAGGTTGGCATGCTCAATGCGATGATTTGGGCGCTTGCCTGTTTTGGTGTTGTTGCTGCCGATATTGCCCTGAGCATGGTTCTGTTTTCAGTTCTCGATGCCGTGTCGGTGCTGACGGGCTATCCGATCGACAATCTCGATATCCAATGGTTCCAGGCTGCCGCTCAGACGGCGTCATTTTTGATGGCGCTGCTGTGGTGGCGCTATCTGTGGCCCCGCTCCTTCATGGCGCGCCGGCAAGGCGAACGCCCACTCGGCGGGGGAGCAGGCGCGGCATGGAAGCGCATTGCCTGCGTTGTCGTGATCGGCCTATCCATGCAGGTGGTCATTAGCTACCTATGCGACGGCGTACTGTCGCTGCTGCCCGAGGTCGCGGCAGACTATAGCGAGCTCGTCGAGGAGACGGGCATGGGCGATACCAGCCTTCTTGCTGTCTTGACCACAGTGCTCGGCGCTCCGTTTTGCGAAGAGCTCCTGGTGCGCGGCATCATCTTTGAGTTTTCGCTGCGTGCGTTTAATCCACAGTGCCGTTCGTTCTGGAAGCGCCGGCGCCGCGCGAACGCGCAGGACGGCGCCATAGTGCCCTGGGCGGCCCCGAGTACCTGGGGCGTCGCCGCGGCAATCGTGCTGCAGGCGGCGGTCTTCGGCTTTATGCACATGAACTGGGTGCAGGGCTGCTACGCGGGCGCTGCCGGCCTCATTTTTGGTTGGGTACTCGTGACCACCGGAAAGCTTCGCTACATGATTCTGCTGCACTTTGCGTTTAATGCCGGGTCGTATCTCATGGGGCTGCTGTGGTTTGTGGGCACACCGCTCGACGTTGTGGTCACGGTTGGCATCGCCGGCTTTGTGCTGGTAGAGGCGATGCGCTCGCTGCTTCGATTGCGCATTCCCGTGTCGCGCGAAGCTGATCGGTCTGAGTAATAACGCCTTTAATTAGACCGATGCGTCCTGAACGCACCTGGCGTTTCGCCGAATGCTTCTTTAAATTTTGAGTAAAAGAATGACATGTTGGAGATGCCGATTTTTCGGGCTACATACTGCACGCTGCGCTCGGTGTTATTGAGAAGATATGCCGCCTCTGTGAGCTGCTGGTTGAGCTTGATTTGCGAAAACGTTTTGCCGGTTTTTTGCTTGATCAAGCTGCTGAGATAGCTGGTGCTATAACCCGTATCGCTCGCAATGCTTTCGAGTGTGCAGTCGCCGTAGCTTCGCTCAATATGATTCAGAATCGACACGATGCGTTCGTCCGACATGATCGCCTGGTTATCAGTTGCGGAGCGTCGGTACAGTCCTCGAATGAGAACAAGGAATAGGCTGACGGCGAGGTGCCTCATGAGTTCATTGGAATAGGCATCTTTAAAGTGATATTCGATAAAGAGCATTTCGATGAGGCGTCGCGCATGTCGGGCGTATTCCTCTGGAAGAATGAGATATTTTCGGGCCTCGCGGTTTTTGGACACAAAATCAAATAGAAGATTCGTTAATGGTGACGCGCCGGGTAGCTGGCTCAGGAACAACGAATCGAACATTTCTTTTTTGAAGACGATCGAAATGACGATATCATGCTCGCCCTTAACGTATGGAACGCTTCTGACTACGCCGGTGTTGCAAATGAGCACGTCGCCCTTTTTAAGGAGTAGTCGCCGTCCGTTGACGATAAACGTGCAGACGCCGTCGTACACGTAGTTAAGCTCCATATCCCGATTGATATGAGGAGGAATATCGGTAAAGCGCGACTCCTTGATAAGGCCCACGGGGTTTTCGTCGAGAGTTTCTTTCCAATCAAACAGATAGACCTCTTCGCCGTTAATGGTTGTGGTTTCCACCCTGTTATATCGCGGGCTGAGCTCTCCCGGATGTGTGCGATGCCACTCTTCGGTCTCGGTATGCGTATAGAGCAGCTGTTTGAGATTCGAATCCATGGGGTGCTCCAGGGGTGAACGGTAGAATCGATGCCTTAAACGGTATTATATCTAAAAAAATGTTATAAACAAACGCTTTCTATGCGATATCTTATGCATCTTGTTCTTCCTAGTATTGGGTTATCCGCTGGAGCATCCGATCAAGGAGGGCAAATGAGTAAGTTAAAACATGGGTTTGACTCCGACTTTTTATGGGGCGGAGCCATATCGTGCTCGCAGGCCGATGGCGCCTGGAATGAGGGCGGAAAGGGAAAGTCGACGCAGGATTGTCGATGGCTGGATGGTACCTGGACTCATGACCAGATTGAGGACAAGCATCAAAACAACCCCTTCTGCCATGACGAGCTAATGAACGCTCTCGCAGATGACGGCGTTGAGTTCTACCCGTTTAGGCGTGGCAACGACTTCTATCATCACTATCGTGAGGACATCGCGCTTTTTGCGGAGATGGGTCTCAAGCTGTTCCGCACCTCTATTTGCTGGAGCCGAATCTATCCTAACGGAGATGATCTTGAGCCTAACCGCGAAGGCATCGAGTGGTATCGAAGTATGCTGGGTGAGTGCAAAAAGCACGGCATTAAAACCTTCGTCACCATGCTCCACTATGACATCCCGGTAAATCTTGTCACCACATATGGGGGATGGAAGAATCGCAAGACGATTGATTTCTTCGCCCGCTATGTCGAGACAATCGTTACGGAATTGGGCGATCTGGTCGATTTCTGGCTGCCTTTTAACGAGTTCAATGCAGCGCGTTTTTCGCCTTGGGACGGGGTCTGTCTGGTCAAAGACGAAGAGGGGGAGAACTTCGATCGAGCCATCTTCCAGTGCCTGCACCACGAGTTTGTTGCCAATGCGCGTGCCGTCGAGATTGTCCATCGTCTTTCGCCCGATACTCCCGTTGGCGGCATGATCGCTCGATTCTGTACGTATCCCGCCACCTGCCGTCCCGAAGATAACATGCAGGCTATTCACGACGACCAGTATTCCAACTGGTTCTATACGGACGTGATGGCTCGTGGAAAATACCCCGCTTATATGAATCGCTATTTCGATGCGTGTGATATCGAGATTCAAATGGAACCGGGCGATGAAGAGCTCATCGCTCGCAACACGGTCGACTTCCTGGCCTTTTCGTACTACTTTTCCCAGGTATCCACCTGCGATCAGGGATGGGAGAAGACTGCGGGTAATCTGGTCATGGCAAACAAGAACCCTTATCTCGAGACGAGTGAGTGGGGCTGGCAGCTCGATCCCATTGGCCTGAGGGTTACCCTTAACCAGATGTATGACCGCTATGGGCTGCCTCTGTATATCGCCGAGAACGGCCTCGGTACATCTGATGTAGTCGAGGAGGATGGCAGCATCCACGACGAGTATCGAATCGATTATTTGCGCCAGCACATAAAGTGCCTTAAAGAAGCGGTGATCGATGGCGTTGACGTGCGCGGATACATGATCTGGGGATTCATTGACCTTGTTGCCTGCGGTCCTCTTACGATGGACAAGCGCTACGGGCTTATCTATGTCGATCTGGATAATTGCGGCAACGGCACTGCGGAGCGCTCGCGTAAAGACTCTTTCTATTGGTATCAGAAATGTATCGCCACTAATGGCGAGGATCTTGGGTAGGAGTGATTGTCGTGGCAGACAAGAAGGAACTGGCCGCTCGTGTCCTCGAGCTCGTGGGCGGCGCCGATAACGTTGTTATGGCAACGCACTGCATTACAAGGCTCAGATTCAACCTGAAGGACGATAGCAAGGCAGACCTGGAGGCCCTTAAGACGCTTGACGGCGCCTTGGGCGCGCAGGTTAAAGACGGACAGTGGCAAGTTATCATCGGCGCCAGCGTGGGGTCGGTATATGACGAATTGGAGCCCATGCTAGGTGACAGGATGGGTGGCGAGGTCTCCGCCGACGCCGAGCAGCCTGAGCTCCAAAAAGGTTCGGCTCGCGTATTCGATATCATCACCGGCATCTTTTCCGCTATCATTCCCGCACTGGTGGCGGGAGGCATCGTAAAGGGCATCCTGGCTGCTATCGCGGCTTTTGGAATCGACACGGGTGCCGGCGACTTTGCGATATTCAATATGATTTCGGATATCCCGTTCTACTTCTTGCCGTTTTTGCTGGCAATGTCTACAGCTGATAAGTTCCGGGTCAACCGTTCGCTTGCGCTTTGTGTTGCCGGATCGCTGATGTACCCGACCATTGTCAACGCTGTCGGTACGGGCGAGACGCCCCTTGCGCTGTTCGGTTTTGCGGTGCCGATTTTTAGCTACGCCGATTCCGTGTTCCCGGTTATCTTTGGCGTCATTGGCTTGTCTTTTGTATATCGTGCAATCGACAAAGTCGTGCCGGATCTTTTTAAGCTCGTTGTCGTTCCGGCGCTCTCCCTTGCTATCGTGATTCCCGTCAACCTGTTTGTGCTCGCTCCGATTGGTGCCTGGTGCGGTCTTGGTCTTGCCAACGGTATCGTTTGGCTATTCTCGACGTTAGGCCCCGTTGCCGGTTTTCTGCTGGGCTTCTTTATGCCGCTTATCGTGCTCTTCGGCATGCATCAGTCAACGAGCCCTATCCAGATTTCCAATATCGCAACGCTTGGGTATGACTATCTGCTCCCGATCTCTTTCTGCCATAACCTCGCCGAAAGCGGTGCGTCTTTTGGTGCAGCCCTGCGCATGACCGACGAAAAGCTCAAGTCCGCTGCAATGACGTGCGCCTTCTCAGCATTTATGGGAATTTCCGAGCCCGCCTTGTTTACCGTTCAGGTTCCTAACAGGACTCCGCTTATCGCTGCGATGATCGCGGATGGCATTGGCGGTGCGCTTACCGTTGTTCTCGGCGCAAAGTGCTTCGGCTTTGTTATGCCCGGCATTACCTCGTTGCCCGTTTATGCCGATCCAAGCGGCAATCCCATGAACCTGATCATGATTGTCGTCTGCATCGCTTTGACTTGGGTTATCTCTGCGGCGCTCTCGTTTGCGCTCTATGGTCGTTTCGACAAAAAGTAACGACGTTTTGAGATAGACAATATTAATTGGCCGCTCGCCGGGGAATCGTTCTGCGACGCCCCGGCGAGCGGCATTTTATTGGTGGGGCGTGTCGTGTCGCCAACGGCGGCATGCCGCCTCGCCGCGCTAGTTGCGGCGTCCGCCTCCGTTGGCACCCTGACGCCCCTGAGCTGCACGGTTGCGCCCGGCAGTGTTCTGCGCGCGCGACATGCCGCTGTGCCCCTTGCTGCCCTTAGGCCCCTTGCCAGCGGCGCCACCGTGGGCCTTGCCGCCCTTCTTGGCTGCGCCATGCCCACCGCCAGCAGACGTCTCGCCCGGGCGCGGCGGCACGGGACGGATCAGGCAATGCTTGGTGTAGCCGATCAGGTCGCGACGGCCAGCCTTTTCCAGCGCCTCGCGTACCAGCTTGTAGTTCTCGGGCTTGCGATACTGGATGAGCGCGCGCTGCATGGCCTTCTCGTGCGGGTCGCGCGCCACATAGATCGGTTTCATGGTGCGCGGGTCCACGCCGGTGTAGTACATGCACGTCGACATGGTGGACGGTGTGGGGTAGAAGTCCTGCACCTGCTCGGGCATGTAACCCATGTCGCGCACGGCTTCGGCAAGGTCCACGGCTTCCTTCATCGTTGAGCCGGGGTGGCTCGAGATCAGATACGGCACCACGTACTGCTTGAGTCCGTATTCGCGATTCAAGCGTTCAAATTTACGGCAGAATGCGTCGTAGACAGCTCGGCTCGGCTTGCCCATCACGGACAGTACCGCGTCGCTCACGTGCTCGGGCGCTACGCGCAGCTGGCCCGAGACATGGTGTTCCAGCAGCTCGCGCAAAAACTCGTCCGAGGCATCGGCCATGGTGTAGTCAAAGCGGATGCCGCTGCGGACGAAGACCTTCTTGACGCCCGGCAGCTGGCGCAGGTCGCGCAGCAGCTGCGTGTAGCCGGTCTCGTCGACCACCATGTTCTTGCACACGCTCGGCCACAGGCAGCGCTTGTTCTTGCACACGCCGTGCTTGAGCTGCTTGTCGCAGGCGGGGCGGCTAAAGTTGGCCGTCGGTCCGCCCACGTCGTTGATATAGCCCTTAAACTCGGGATCGCGCGTGAGCAGCTCGGCCTCGCGCATGATCGAGTCGTGGCTGCGCATCTGCAACACGCGGCCCTGGTGGAAGGTGAGGGCGCAAAACGAGCACTCACCAAAACAGCCGCGGTTGGAGCTTATGGAAAACTTGATCTCAGCAAAGGCCGGCACGCCGCCCGCCGCGTCGTAATCGGGATGCCAGTCGCGTGCGTAGGGGAGTTCGGCCACCTCGTCCATCTCATCGGTAGTGAGCGTCGCCGACGGCGGGTTTTGCACCACATAGACGCTGTTGGGGTAGGGCTCTACCAGGCGATGCCCGGTGATGGGGTCCATATTCTGTTGCTGCACGTTAAAGCTGCGCGCGTAGTTGAGCTTGTCGGCGGTAAGGTCGTCCCAGCTGGGCAGCAGATCGTAGTCGTAGACCTCGTCGAGCGAGCCTGTGCGGTAGACGGTGCCGTTGATATAGGTGATCTGATCGACGGGCAGTCCCGCGTCGAGCGCGTCGGCGATCTCGACGATCGCGTGCTCGCCCATGCCGTAGATGAGGATGTCGGCGCCCGAGTCGAGCAGTACCGAGCGCTTGAGCTTGTCCTGCCAGTAGTCGTAGTGGGCCAGGCGGCGCAGGCTCGCCTCGATGCCGCCGATGATGATGGGGGCGTCCTTGAACGTCTGGCGGATGAGGTTGCCGTAGACCGTGACAGCTCGGTTGGGACGGTGCCCCTCCTCGCCACCGGGAGTGTAGGCGTCGGTGTGGCGGCGGTGCTTGGTCACCGAATAGTGGTTGACCATGGAGTCCATGTTGCCGGCACTGACGAGAAAGCCCAGGCGCGGCTCGCCGAGCACGGTGATGCTGGCGGGGTCGGTCCAATCGGGCTGGCAGATGATGCCCACCTTGTAGCCGTGTGCGTCGAGTACGCGGCTGACGATGGCCATACCAAAGCTGGGATGGTCCACGTAGGCGTCGCCGCAGATGTAGACAAAGTCGCACTGGTCCCAGCCGCGCGCATCCATGTCGGCGCGGCTGACGGGGAGGAACTTATCGCGGCCCGGTCGCCAGGGGCGGGCGGGCGTCGCTTGGGAATGCTTGGTGCGGGCGACCGTGGCCTGCGCCTTACCGCCACGCTTTTGCTGCTGGCCCTGTTTGCCCTGTTGACTGCGCTGGTTGTTCTGAGCGTGCTGAGGCTTTTTTGCCACGATCCCTCCCGGTGTCTGTATGCTGCACGTAATTGTAACCAGTCTTTTTGGGACGGCGCTAAAAAGACTGGTGGAGTACACGAGGCGTCGGGTGTCGGCGCCGCGCCCGCTGTTTGTTTCCAGACTGTGTATCTGCGCGTTGGAGAACCCGTCTCGCGCGCACGCCATGTTGTCAATGGGTTACAGTATGAACGGCGGCTATGTTTCCGCCAACGCACGAGAGAGTCGTCAACAAGGAGGATGCACGACGATGCAGCGTGCCAAACAGATATCGGAGTCCATCGAGCTGGGCATTATCTTGGCGCTCGCCGGTGGCTTTATGGACGTCTATTCGTACATTGGGCGCGATCATGTTTTCGCCAACGCGCAGACAGGCAACATCCTGCTCGTGGGCGTGAGCATCTCGGAGGGCAACTGGGCACTTGCGGGACGCTATTTCTTCCCCGTGGTGTCGTTTGCCGTGGGCATTATGCTTGCCGATCTGGTACACGAGCGGTTTGGCAGCGTGATTCACTGGCGCCAAGTGACGGTGTTCTTTGAAGCCGTTATCTTGCTGGGCGTGAGCTTTATCCCCGGCGGCAATTTCAACCTGCTCGCCAACTGCCTCACCTCGTTTGCCTGCGGTATGCAAGTTGAGAGCTTCCGCAAGATCCACGGTCACGGCATCGCTACGACCATGTGCATCGGCAACTTGCGCAACGCGCTGCAAAACGTGGACGATTACATCATCACCCACAGGCGCGGCTTTTTGGAAAACGGCCTGCTGTACTTTGGCGTGATCTTTACCTTTGTGTTTGGCGCCGTGTTGGGCAACTGGTGTATTGAGCGCATGGGCCTGCACGCCATCGTCGTGGCGAGCTTGCTGCTGTTTGTCGCGTTTGCCATCATGTTCATCGACCGCGAGCGCGATTTGCGCTTACGCTGGAAGGTTGCGGCCGAGGCTTGGAAAGAGGGCTGCCGAAAGTAACCGAATGCGGCAAAGGGGCTGTCCCTTTGCC